>CAYLXD010000001.1:0-35626 GCA_964387515.1 uncultured Pirellulales bacterium
TAATCTTCGGGCATCACTACACATCGATTGCCGGCACCGGGCCGATTGTCGGGCCAGCTATCGGCATAATCTGGGGTTGGCTGCCGGCAATTCTATGGGTATTCCTGGGCGCTATCTTTATGGGGGCGGTTCATGATTTCGGCGCACTCGTCGTGTCAATGCGGAACGAAGGCAAAAGCATTTCAGAAGCGGCGGCGCGGTACATTAACAAACGTGTCCGCTTCATATTTTTTGCGATTGTGTTTTTGAATCTGCTGATTGTCATTGCGATATTTGGTGTTGTCATCGCCATAGTGTTTGCAAGGTTTCCCAGCGCGGTGGTTCCGGTCTGGCTGCAGATTCCGATAGCTGTGGCACTTGGTTTTGCCATTTATAAAAAAAGTGCCAACGTTGCCATTGCGACGACGATAGCTGTAATTGGAATGTACCTGTGCATTGCTCTGGGCAGTTTAGCTCCCGTCGAGCTCGGCACAGTCTTCGGGATACCGCCTACGGGATTATGGGTGATAATCCTGTTGATTTACGCGTGGGTGGCCTCGACTCTGCCGGTAACAACGCTCCTTCAGCCGAGGGATTATATCAACGCCTGGCAACTTTTTATTGCTATGGGGCTGCTGGTTGGCGGGACGGTGCTTGCTTCGTTATCGGGCAACCTGCCTCTGGTGGCACCTGCCGTCAATAGTGAGCTGCCAGCCAACACTCCGCCGATTTGGCCTTTTATGTTCGTGGTAATCGCCTGCGGCGCCATCAGCGGCTTCCATTCGCTGGTCGCCTCCGGCACAAGCTCAAAACAGGTCGCAAAAGAGCCCGACTCTCAGTTCGTAGGCTACGGCTCAATGCTGCTGGAAAGTTTCCTGGCGGTGCTGGTCCTGGTCTGCGTCGCAGCCGGTATCGGAATGGCTCTAAAGCTCGACAACGGAACAATCCTGACCGGCCAAGCCGCCTGGCAGCATCAATACAGCGCCTGGATAGGAGACAAGGGATTATCCGACAAAATAGCACCGGTAATAATTGGTGCAGCTAATATGATGGATAAACTCGGAATACCCCTGGCGGTTGGAATTACGCTTATGGGTGTATTCATTGCATCGTTCGCCGGCACGACCCTCGATACCGCGACACGAATCCAGCGCTATGTGATAAGTGAGCTGGCAACCGACCTGCGAATCCCATCGCTGACCAACAGATGGGTGGCGACCAGTTTTGCCGTGCTGACGGCGGCAGGATTGGCCTTTGCGACAGGAGCGGACGGCGCAGGAGCGATGACATTGTGGCCTTTGTTCGGGACGGCCAATCAGCTGCTTGCAGCTTTGGCACTGCTGGTTATCACGCTCTATCTAAAACGCAAGGGCGGTCTGAAGTTTATTGTAACCGCAGTGCCCTGTGTGATTATGCTGGTGATTACAAACTGGGCTATGGTGAGAAACGAAATGAGTTTCATCAACAAGGGCGACTGGCTTCTCGTTACAATCGGCGGCGGAATTTTTGCACTGGCACTGTGGATGACGGTTGAGACCGTGACAACCCTTGCTCAGTCCGTCCCGCCCGGCCCGGAAGAAGACAAAGGAATGAGCTTAAATTGAGCGGTGACGGGCTGCTGGTTCAGCCTGATTTCGTCCCTGCGAACATACTCCTCCGGAAAGTTGTAAACGACAGGTTTCCTCTGGGCCTTCGTGGATGTCGCATCGTCGTCGTTGATTTCCAATCTTACCTGGTAAGCCATGTTCTCATAGGCCCACTTCGCCTCAGGTGTGGCGCTGATGGAAATAGGACTCATTACGGCGTCCAGATTTAACACCTCCACCTTATATTTGCTCTGCAGATTAGCGCTTAGTGAATACTTCGGTATTACCTTCGTTATAATGTAATCGGCCAGCTGCTGTTGTTCGTGGGTGGTGATTTTAACCGCTACGGGCGCACTTCTGGTGTAACCCGGCGCCAACTCAATATAAGGGGTTTTTCCCACAGGCGCAAGCCTGGCCTGCTCAATCTCGCTAAGCGTCAACTGAACATCCGCTATGAGACGCTCACCGCTCCAGTCGGCAGGGACAAACATATCCACCTGCGGCGGGGAAATGACAGCGCCTCTTACCGGATTTGCTCTTTCGTCAACACACCTGACGGTGAGTGTTTTTTTTGCCAACTGTGCAACATCAACAGCAATTGTCTCAGGCTGGCAGGATTCGACTTTGAGTCCGAGCTGCCTTAGCTGCTTGTCCTTCTGCAGGAAAGAAAGCACTGTTAAAGTGTAGCTGCCGGGTTTGTCCATTTTCTCCCGGGCGACATCGAAGTCGAATTCAAATCTCTGTCCCTCCTTAAGTCTTCGATTAAGGTCAACGACGGCGGCGTGTGGTCCTGAAAGCGTCATCCTGACGTCTTCTGATGAGTCCTTGTTCAGACTTACCCAAAGTTTTGGATTCGCGGCCTGGTCGACAACGATAACAGCAGGCCTGTCGGGCAAAATCTCATCCTGGGCCAAATCCGCCCAGACCCAGATAAGAGCGGTAATGAACACCACAATCAGTATCTTGCTGTAGTTGATTTTCTTTTGCATTTCCATTCTCCGCGGTATTGCCACGAAGGACGAATCGCTGCGCCGTATCACACCTGGTCTCTATGGGTCTGATGGTCTTTTTTAGGGGACTTACCGAACCACTCGACGAGGGGGACATCAGCCATTGCAGCGGCAAGGCGCTCTCTCAGCAGGGATTCGCTTGCCTGCCTCGTTAACCTTCCATTCTGGGCAAGCGAAATTACACCGCTTTCCTCGCTCACCACCAAACAGGTGGCGTCTGAGCCGGCTGTTATACCTATGGCGGCACGATGTCTTGAACCAAGCTCAACGCCATTGACACTCTCGGCCTCAGCCAGCGGCAGCTGGACCCTGGCGGCAACTATTCTCTCGCCGCGGACTATCACGGCCATATCGTGAAGCGGTGTGCCGGGTCGAAAAATGGTCTGGAGAAGCTCCGCGGTAACCCTGGCATCGATGCGAACGCCGGTCTCTATAAACTCGCCCAGCGCGACCTGTTTTTCGACAACGATAATAGCACCGGTTCGCGTGGCGGAAAGTTTGGTTACAGCGGTAATTATCTCCTCCACAGTTCTTGCCAACTGCTGGGACGAGCCCACCCAGAGTCTCGACTGGCCTATTCGCATAAGCGCCCTTCGAATCTCCGGCTGAAAAGCCGCGACAGCGATTATCAAAACGGCTATTAAGAAGCCCTTGTAAAGATACTCAAGCCGTTCGAACCGGAACCGCTGGACGAGCAGATTCAAGACCAGTCCCCCGACAATGAGAATGAAGATGACGCCGCGAAACAGTCTTTCGCCGCGTGTGCCTTCGAGAAAATCGACCGCCCAATAAACCACCAAGCCGATAAGGAACAGTTCAATGGCAACAACCCACCAATTATATCCTGCCACACGAGTGAAATAATCGACGAGTCCCGTTAGAAACGCTGACTCGGCTAATATGGTGCCAAAAGACAACATTTCTAACGGGACGAGTGTTCCCACAGGTCAAATCCCTTTGTCCAAACGTACTGTGTAGGTTTGCAAGCCTGATAAAATCCGTTTCACGTTGTGTCCGGGTCTTTACAACGGAACGAATTATCAGGGTATCCTTTTATCCGTCAGCTTGCTTGGCTTGTCAAACAGCAAAGTCCTATCCACATCTTCCATGAGCTGCTGCTGGTTAATGCGAAGGTTCCGCAGATGCCGTCGATGACCCTCGGCCACAGTCTCGCCGGGCTGGGTGCAACCGCAGCAGATAAAGAACAAAACAACCAAGACAACACCCAATATCGTCAAAACAAGAGTATTTTTCATAATCTTTTCCCTTTTGAAGCCCGGCGAAGCCGTATCCGTAAGCCTCTTTCATCGTTGCAACAACCGAGCAGCACAGATGAGGTTAGGTATAACAGACCGGACTCCCATTCCCAGCACCTATTATACGAAGTGCTGAACCCAATGTCAACAGAAAAAGCCCTGCAACAGCCTATTCTGCCGGGGTTTTGACAACAATCCTCCGAATCGAAGACGGCATTATGGGACGTTAAGCGCAGCTACTGGAGATTTTGCAAAACCCCGGGGTAAAATTTGACATGGTCGTAACACCGACGGTATAATTCCCACGCCGAAGGAAAGCGAAAACAGACAACGCTAACTCAAGGGGCTACGGTGTGAAATCCCACAGGGTCAGCAGGGTCGTAGAGATTTTAGCAACCCTACAGTCAAGGAGGAACTACAGCGCCTGCGAACTGGCAAAAATATTCGGGACGAGCCGACGGACAATCTACCGCGACCTCAAAGAACTGGAAACTATCGGGGTGTCGTATCACTACGATGCCAAGACCGGCGGCTATACAATGGCCCCCGAATTTTTCCTGCCGCCCATAGATTTAAAACTCCAAGAGGCCTTGAGTCTTCTTCTGTTAGTACACAAGACCGGAGAGCAGTTGCAGCTGCCGTTCAAAAACTCGGCATTGCTGGCTGCGTTGAAAATCGAAAACAATCTGCCAGCCAAAATAAGGCAGCGCTGCAACACGGCCCTGAAAAGCATCTCTGCCAGAACCACCGCCCAGGCACCGATGAGAGAGCTCGATAAAACGTTCACACAACTGCAAAAAGCAATCGCCGAAAAACAGATAGTAAGTATGCGATACCACTCACTCTTTGATGGCAGGGATATCGAGCTCGAACTGTGTCCTTATCATCTTCTCTACAACCAGCGGGCGTGGTATGTGGTGGGCTTATCAAGCATGCACAAGAGCGTTCGCACCTTCAAGCTCAACCGCATCAGGGAGCTAAAGACGCTTTCGCAACACTTCGTCGACGACGAAGACTTCGAACTGTCCGAGTACCTCGGCAGGGCCTGGTCAATGATGCCGGAAGGCAGAATATATAATGTCAAGCTGAGGTTTCTGCCAAAGGTGGCTGAGAACGTAACCGAAGTACAGTGGCACGACACGCAGAAAGTTACCCACAACAGTGACGGTTCGGCGACTGTGGAGTTTCGAGTCGACGGGCTGGGAGAGATAACGTGGTGGATACTCGGCTACGGCGACCAGGTGCAGGTCCTGAGCCCGAAAAAGCTCAGACAGAAAATCATTGAGACAGCCAAGAACGCGGCCAAGCTCAACGAGCAGATATAAAACAATCCCCTGCAGCAACATTTACCGCAGCAACACATCCACCAACAGGCGTCCTCCTTCTGTAACGCTTCCACTAAAAAAGAGTGGTGTCCTAATTTGAGAAATTCATTATATCTTCGATATTCCATTCTCGATTTGTGATACCTGACAAACTTCAAACGCTATACTCCAAGCTTTCGAGAACCTCATAGTTCGGTTCTATAAACACTTTTCCGCCTGTCTTAGAAACGCGAATCAACCTTAATGACTTCATTTTGGAAAAATCCCTGTTCTGGGTCATGCTTGAGGTGTGGTAATATAAAGACTTGTATTCAGGAGAAGAACGGAGTTTATCAAACAGAATTTTATCAGAATGTGTTAATAAGAATAAAACCCCATAAATCCGTTCGTTAATCTTTTTTTCTGGTGGTTGTTGATTCTTTGTGCCAAGTAAATATCGGGTATAATCTTGTAACATAAGTTGTTTAACTTTTTTCAGGACACGCCCTTTAACTCTCTGAATTTCTTCGAGATAACCCTTGGCTCCCCACATCAGAAATTCGAGGCAGTCGCAGGTGTCGCGTATTTCTCCTAAACGAGAAATATAATCATTTCTATGAGCGTTCCAGAAATTAGCTAAAGACCAAAAACAGTAAGGATTTATTCCATTCGCATACAACACCATTGCTTCAACTGCCCTTGCTGTCCTTCCATTTCCGTCTCCGAAAGGATGGATTTCAGCCAAATAATAATGGGCCATGATCGCTTTGGCGATTTTATTCCCGGTTAATAGCCCTTCATTCTCTTGGTTTAACCAATTGATAAAATTGGCCATTGCCTTATAAATTTCTTTATAATTCTCGCAAAGACTTTTCCTTCGCGGGTTATCGCCAAAAAAGGCGCTTATATTTCTATATCTGCCTGGCTTATTGCCTAAGTAATTGATGTTAGCAGTAAACAGCCTATGTATTTTTATAATATGTTCGTCTTTATAAACAAATTTTCCCTTATTTTTGTGAACGGTTTTTTGAATATAGTTATATACATCTTGTGAGTTTAGCGTATGTATTTCTTGTTGTTTCTGTTGAGGATGTCTTCCGGAATTTCGCTTTCGTATTGTTTCCTTAATTTCTTCTTCCTTAATCACAATCCCCTCTATTGCCAACGTTGAACCAATAGCAGACACAAGCTCATCTCTAACGATGGTTTCAGTCGAATCAGGAAAAGAAGGGCAATCCCTGATGAATTTATCTGCGGCAGCGATGTCTTGGAATGTTGACAGAGATCCAAAGAGATTCTCTCTGTTTTGCGTTAACTTTGCCTCCGCATCATCAAGCAAGTCAAATTGAATCAATTTGTTATAACTTAAACCCATGTTTTTCACCTTTTCACAAACCGTCTTTTTTAATGTACTTATCGACCATATAATAACAACTGTTTATATAAATGTCAAGAAAAATGTTGCGTTTTATGCAATCAATTATGCAACTATAAATCTTTGAAGAATAGAGACTTGCTGAATTTTAGCTGAATTATTTGAAGAAAAAATGATAACCAATTTGCAATGGAATATGATAGCAAGACTGGTGCTCTATTTATAGGGCCTCTTATTTCTCAAATTGGGACACTACCACATTTCCATCAGCAGACACCTTACTTTCTCGCAGTTAGCAGTTCCGCTGCGAGGCAGACGCCCTTTTGCCTGGCGGCGACCTGCTCAACAAAAGCCTCGAGGCGGGTAGTTAAGGTCGCATCTTCCTGACCATCAAAACTCAGGTTCAAAATCGGCATATTACCGCAGTCGGCACTTAGCTGCATTGACTGGGTGGCAACAACCGTCGAGGGCATACAGGTAAACGGCATAACGTTGACCACGCCGCCGAAGCCGTTGTGGTGATACTCGATTGTCTTGCCAATCGTAAGAATCGCTTCACCCTCAAACGAATCGTGCAAATAGGGCCGAGCTAATTCAATCACATGCTCGACAGGCTCCTCGGCCAATTTCCCGAATCGTTGCTCGAGAGGCCCGGCAAGGATTTTTTCAATCCTGTGCTGGAAATAGTTTTGAACAATGTTGGTGAAGAAGTCTCGCAGTTGGGCGGTACGCTTAGCCATTCGGCTTCGGGTGAAATTGGTATAGTAGACCCACTCCGCCAGCGGCGCCAAATCGCAGACGGCACCAAGCTCCTCCAGCCGGGCGATAACGTTCATATTAGCGAATGGGTGGCTGCGGACATAGATTTCGCCGACAATACCGATTCTCGGTTTCCGCAGATTCTCATCCAGCCTGACCGCTGCGAACTCAGCGGCGATAGAGACCATAAGCTCAGATAAACGCGAAAGGCTGCTGCGGTTTTCAACAGCTTCCACCCATCGCCTTAAGCTGCGGTCATAAACCGCCTGGATCTGGCCGGCGTCAACAGCGAAGGGACGCAGCCGCAGAATCACCTTGTGTAACAAATCCGGGCCTATGAGGGCCGTCCAGGCATCCTTCATAAAGCCCTGCTCGCCCGAACCATTGAAGCTGACACTTAGCTGTTTGTAGAAGCCGCTGTCCTGATTCGGCGCAATCACCGGCACATCCGAAACGCCGGCATATTTCAGGACAAGTCTGTGCATAGAGCAGTACATACCGAACCTGCAAGGCCCTGCGGCGCTCGGCATAAAGAAAGCTGCCTTTCGAGAATCAAAGCCCTCAGCTTTTACCACTTTGAGCATATCGCCGGTGGTTATAGCGCACGGCAGACACTCTTTGCCGGTGGTAAAGGCCCTTCCGTGCAAGAGCGCCGACTCATCGGCGAGCGGCATAACCTCGGCGGATTGACCGTAGGCCCTAAGGCAGGCGGCCAAGCCGTAAGAGCCGTCGCCCATATAGGGAATGTACAGAGTGCGGCCGCCGGCACTGGCTGTAACAGGAGCAGGGGGCTTTTCGGCAGGCCTTGGTTTGTCCTCATCAGGCCGGTAGTGCTTCAAGCTATCGAGAAACGCCTCGAGACGGGTAATAACACCCGCATCGGCGGAATGCTCGTCAATCTCCAGCTGCAGGCAGGGCTTCGGGGTCATTATGTCCTTGAAGAATGTCATAAGGAACGAATCGGGTCCGCAGCCAAAATTCGACAGATATATACCGTAAAGGCGCCGGTCGCGCCGGATTACCTCAGCGGCCCTTAATATCTTCTGGCCGTACGACCAGTAAATCTCGCTGTGCAGCGACTGATCACCAAGCTCGGCGGTATCGAGGTCGAGCATATCCATAGGTATCACCTGCACACCGAGTTCCGTGAGCTTCTTCGGCAATTGCAGATTGACGCCCTCATCGCAGCCATTATACGGCCGGGAGACCAGGACAAAGAGCCTCTGCTCAGGCGCGAGGTTGGCGAGGATGTCCCTGCCTTTCTGCTTCAGTGCCTGCTCAAAGCCAGCCTGGGCGTCAAAAGCTTCCTGCATCGCACTTCGCACCCTTGCCGCAGAGACACCCAGTCTGCGACCAAGCACAATGAAGGCCTTTCTCAGGAGCCCGCGGCCTTGGTCTAAATGCAGAGGCGCAGTGAGGATTTTCGTCTCTTTGAGCCTGTCAGCAAAAGCCGACTGGACCTGATACGGAAGCGACTGAACATACGGGCAAAGCTTGCTGTGCTTGTTCAAAGCAGAGCCGGCCGGCATTGAGACGACGCTCGGCAGGAAGATATAGTCGACTTTTTTATCTATTAATTCAGCTATATGCCCGTATGCGACCTTCACCGGGAAACACGGCTGGGCGGTGACGGACTCGACGCCCATGCGAATTATTCTTTTGTCGGTCGCGCCTGAAAGGACAACTTCACATCCGAGCGACTTCAGGAATCGCGCCAGCAGCGGCAAAAGCTGCCAGGAGATTAAGGCCATTGGAATGCCTACTTTCGTCGCTCGTGACTCGTGGCTCGTGGCTCGTTTGAGTGGCGTGGTATCCAGTCCTGCGAATTCCAGCAGTTTGTGTCTACGGTACTCAAACGCGCCGAGGCCGACGGTTTTATCTGTCTTCTTCTTTAGATTGTATCTGTCACAGCGTGAGCCATAGTACAAAGGCTCTGCAGCATGTAGCTGAACCTTTTTAATCTCGCAGTGGTTTGGACAGTGCTCGCAGGTAAATGACTCGACAGTATATTCGACAGAGACAAGGTTCTCGAAGCCTCTGAAGCTGCTCTGGACGTGCTTTTGCTCAAGGCTTTGACGTTTTTTCATATATTCGGCGGCGATAGCTGCCGCCCCTATAGCACCGGTTACCTCGTGATGGTCGGGAACCATAACAGGTTTGCCGAGCACCTGCTCAAAGGCTGACCAGACGGATTTATTATAAGCAGTCCCACCCTGGAAGCAGAGATGATCGCCGATTTTTCGCCGGCCAACTACACGATTGAGATAATTGGCGACAATGGAATAGCTAAGCCCAGCTACAAGGTCCTCGGTCCTGGCTCCCTGCTGCTGGTAGCTCAGCAAGTCGGACTCCATAAAGACAGTGCATCGCTCGCCGAGCTTTATGGGGCTGTCGCTCTTAAAGGCAAGTTCTGCAAACTGCCGGTCAATGTTTATACCGAGCCTTTGTGCCTGCTCCTCGAGAAATGAGCCGGTCCCAGCAGCACAGGCGTGGTTCATCTCGAAGTCAACAACGACGCCGTTTTCCAGGGATATATATTTGCTGTCCTGGCCGCCGATTTCGAATATCGTGTCAACCTTTGGATTGATTATTGCGGCACCGACCGCCTGGGCGGTAATCTCGTTGATGACGATGTCGGCACCGAGAAAATCACCGGTAAGGTACCTGCCGGAGCCAGTGGTCGCGGCACCGAGAACTCTCACTTTGCCCGCAACTTTTGAGCCGACTATATCGAGTCCTCTGCGGACGGCCTCGAGAGGTTTTCCCGCCGTCATCAGATACACCTTAGATAAGACCCTTCTCTGCTCGTCAATAACGACAACCTTGGTGCTTATCGAGCCGACATCAACGCCAAGATAAACATCGATAGGCCCAGGCGCTTCATTGAGTAAGTGTTCATAGACCACACTCTTTGATGCCGCCGACAAGCTTGGTTCCGGCAGAGGCTGCCGGCGGGGAGCCTTGCGCAGTGCAGATGTCTGTTGAGCAGCCAACTGCTCAATTTTCTCAAGATGAATTTTGCCCGTATCTTTTGAGCCTATTTTTTCCCTTGCGATGAGGACCGCGCCGATAGCGCCTGTGAAGAAATGGTCACGAGGGACGACAAGCTCACCACCTTTCAGCTCAAAGACCTGTTCGATGGCCCTGATCACACCAAGGTTGGCTGCTACCCCGCCTGTGAATACGATAGGCCTAACAAACTGCCTTCCGCAGCCGAGGTTGCTCTTTAAGTTTCTCGCCAAAGCCAGGCATAATCCGGCGATGATGTCACAGTTTGGCGTTGCCTGCTGCTGCAGATGTATCATATCGGTTTTTGCAAAGACCGAACATCGGCCGGCCATCCGGGGCACATTAGTGCTCTGTAGTGCGAGCTGGCCGAACTCCTTCTCGATATCAACGCCGAGCCGTTGTGCCTGCTGGTCGAGGAAAGAACCAGTCCCCGCAGCACAGACGGTATTCAAAGCAAAATCACGTACCCCAGCGTGACCTTGGCCGGCGGCTAAGAAAATCAATTTACTATCCTGGCCACCCATATCGATTATTGTCGCCTGGTGGAACTCGGGATATAAATGACCTATGGCCGCCGCTTGGGCCGGGACCTCATTTACGAAAGGTACCTCCAGCATCGTAGCAAGAAAACGCCCCGCTGAACCGGTAGCAGCGGTGAGAGCAATATCAGACGGGTTGATCTGTTCAAAGATTTTATGTAACTGGCGACTCGCGGTCTCAATCGGCTTGCCTGTGGTGCGCTGGTAGTCGCAAAAAGCAATCCTGCCAGCCTCATCAAGCACAACGATATCACTACTAATTGAACCGATGTCGATACCTATATACAGCCCGCGCCGTCCGCGCATGGGCTCGATTCGATACCGCCCGGCCTTGCCCGCCGCTACTAAATCTGAACGCATCTCGTCGTCCATAACACCTCTTAGCACTAAATCCTCATCCGCGGCACATTATAACATCTGATATTTCTTGTTCCAGAGTCTATCGTGATTGTTTACCAATCCTGCAACAACCTGCAGCAGAACCGCAGCTCAGCCAGCTCTTCCGCAGATATACCGGCCTGTTGTTTGTTTGTACCTATATTATTTATATGTAAACTATATATAAACAAACCGAATGTCAAGGCTTACAGCAGAAAAATGCTAAAATTATTTCCAACTGCACCCCCCACTTGCTGGGCTTAACCATAACGTCTGCTGCGTTAAGTGCTTGCGGACAGCGACCAAAATTGGGGCTGAAGGGTGAGCCAGTGTAACAGGGTCGTTATCAAATTTGTTAAATGAGGTAAAATTTAACCTTGCTACTACTGCAGGGAAGCAAGAATGTTAGTAACACAGGTAATACCACCATAGATTTAACAGGTTGTCCACCACAAAGACAGTGTTAAAATAGTGTGTAAGTGTTTGTAATACCTATGGTTGGGTTGCAGGGGAGGTTGCGAACCAATAATTTTACAGGTTATATGACTACTAATAATACACTTTACTTATTAATTACTTTATTAGAGCAAAGACAAGCGCACACCGAGAACGCTCCATATGAAGCTTGGCTTTTTGCAAGCCACCTTAACCTGCAATAATGGTTTGTTATCTCCCGCTCTCGTAGCTTAAATTATCACTGAATGGTCAACTCTAAAATACGTGAGAAATCTGAGGAGTTTTACTTTTGTGGTGAACAGCCCGGCACTGCGTATTTTTCACTAAAAAAAGTTGTGTGCGGCAGTGTTTCTGTGTAAACTAAGGCATCGTTCGCTTAGTTAAAAACCTTAGAACTTTTACTATTTTGATGGTTGTATACAGGGGTCTACTATGAAACTAAACTTTAACAGAAGCGCTTTGTCTGAGGCCTTAGGCCTTCTGACATTAGTGGTTCCCAGCAGGACACCTCAGCCGATTTTGCGCTGTGTGCGAATCACAACAGATGAGAAAAATGCGCGGCTGTGCGCGACGGATTTAGAGGTGGGCATTAATTACTTGGTGCGTGAGGTTGAGATTGAGCAGCCGGGTGAAATCATTGTCCCTGCGGATAGTCTGGCTGGTGTTGTGCGCGAGAGCGCTGATGAGGTTTTGTCACTGGAGGCCGAAGAGGGTATTTGTAGGATTACCGGGGCGGACAGCCATTTTACTATCTACGGCCAGGAGGCCGGCCAGTATCCTGCAGTTCCAGGCTTCGATGGGGCGGGTGATATAGAGATAAGTCTGGGGAATCTTCAGGCCGGTATCGAGCAATGTCTGTTTGCGACAGCCAAGGAGAGCACACGTTACGCGCTCAATGGGGTATTGTGGGAGATTAAGGGCAAGAAACTCTCGCTTGTCGCTACCGACGGCAGGAGACTGGCGCGCAGCAGGGTTGACTTGGCATCGGCTCCCGGTGAGAATATAACCAAGGCGAAGATAATAGTGCCGGCCAAGACGATGGTACTGCTGGAGAAGCTCAGTGGAGGGGACAAGGATAGCGTTCTGGTCAAACTTGTCGACAACCAGGTGCTGATTGGTTGTGCGGACGTGGTTATAAGCTCCGGCCTTATCGAGGGTAATTTTCCGAAGTATGAGGATATAATCCCGAAGGATTACGACAAGAAGCTGACGTTGCCGACCGAAGCGGTGCTCAGCGCGGCTCGGCGGGCGGCGCTGCTGACCAGTGAGGAATCGAGGGGGATTAGGGTCGCGATAGGAAAAAAGACAATAGTTTTTTCCGGCAGCGCGCCGGAGACCGGGGATGCACAGGTTGAGATGAGCGTCGATTATAAAGGAGAGCCGATTGAGATTGGCTTTAACCCGCAGTTTCTGATAGATGCCCTGCGGGTCATACGAGCGGCGGAATTTGACCTTGAGCTGGGCCAGGCGGACCGGCCCGGGCTGATAAAAAGCGGAGCCAATTTTCTTTACGTCCTGATGCCGATTAATCTCAGTTGATGGCTGAGCGACCTTACGTTTGGAAATTGGGGGCAGGCCTTGGGAATTGAACTTTTCGAGGAAGCAATGGGTACAAGCGAGCAAATCAGCAGGTTTATCGCAAAGCAAGCGGACGTAAATCATGGGAAGCCGCAGCGGCTGGGCGATACGCTGGTTGAGCTTATGGAAAATCAAATCGCTCCCCGCAGAGCAAGATTTGGGCCGGTGGCTGAGGCGTGGGAGCAGTTGTTGCCGGCTGAACTGCGACGGCATTGCAGGATTGCCGACATCCAGGGCGGCCGATTGAAGGTAGTGGCGGAATCGCCGTCGTATCAGTTCGAGATGCGGTTGTGCAGTTCGCAGCTTGTCAAAGAGTTAACCATGCGCTGCCCAAGAGCGAAGGTTGAAAGAATAGAGATTGTTGTTGGCTGATGGGTTTTTCCGTTTTCCGTAGTACTACTACGAAGGACAAAGTGAGGTATGGGGGCATCAAAAGATAACGGCGAGCAGAAGGTCAGGGTGAAGGACCACAGGTACGACGCGAGCAGGATAAAGATACTTGGCGGCGTGGAGGCGGTGCGCAAGCGGCCTGATATGTATATCGGCGACCGCGGGGTCGAGGGCCTGCACCATCTGGTTTATGAGGTGTTGGATAATTCTGTCGATGAGGCGTTGGCCGGCTATTGTGATAATATAACCGTTCACATTCAGGCTGATGGCAGCTGCACAGTCGAGGATAACGGCCGTGGAATACCTGTGGAAGAGCATAAGGAGGCCAAGACAAGCGCTTTGCAGGTTGTGTTGACGACATTGCATGCGGGCGGTAAGTTTGATGACGAAAGTTACAAAGTTGCCGGCGGCCTCCACGGAGTGGGTGTCAGTGTCGTCAATGCGCTGAGTGAGTGGCTGGAGGCTGATGTGTATCGTGATGGCAGGCACTATCATTTCGAGTGCAGAAGGGGTCTTGCGAAAGGAGCCGTGCAGGAGATTGGTCCGACCGACAAGCGGGGAACGCGGATATCATTTAGTCCGGACGAGGAGATATTCGGCGACGTGGAGTTCAGCTATGATATACTTTTGAAGAGGGTGCGAGAGATGGCGTACCTGAATGCCGGGCTGCAAATTACTTTTCGGGACGACAGAGAAAACAAAAAAGAGGTGTTCAGGTTTGAGGATGGTGTTAAAGCGTTTATCAAGCACCTTAACGAGGGCAAGGAGGTACTTCACAGCAACGTCATTTATTTCGCCAAGGAGGACACCGAAGCTCGGCTGAGCTGCGAAATAGCTATGCAATACAACGATGGTTTCACGGAGAACGTGCTGGCCTTTGCGAATAACATTCGTAATATCGACGGCGGCACACACCTTTCCGGTTTCAGAACTGCGCTGACGCGGACGATGAATTACTACGCACGAAACAATAACCTGTTGAAGGATGGACAGGTGACAACAGGTGATGACCTGCGGGAAGGTTTGACGGCGGTGGTGGCAGTGAAGCTTGCCGAGCCGCACTTTGAGGGCCAGACAAAGGTTCGGCTGAGCAACCCTGAGATAAGCAGCTTCGTTGAGACGACGGTTAACGAGCAATTAGGACATTTCCTGGAGGAGCATCCCCCGGAGGCCAGGCGCATATTGACAAAGGCCATCCAGGCGGCGGCGGCGCGGGAGGCGGCGAGAAAAGCGCGCGAGTTGACCAGGCGTAAAGGCGCGCTTGGCAGCTCCAACCTGCCGGGAAAATTGTGGGATTGTGCAAGCAAGGAAAAGGCCGGCACGGAGATTTTCATTGTTGAAGGTGATTCAGCCGGCGGTTCTGCCAAGGCCGGCAGAGACAGGAACATTCAGGCGATATTGCCCTTGAAGGGTAAGATTCTCAATGTGGAAAAGGCCCGGCTGGAAAAGATGCTCGCACATGACGAAATCCGCACAATTATCAGTGCATTGGGCACCGGCATCGGCGCCGACGATTTTGACCTGAGCAAATGCAGGTACGGCAGGGTAATTTTGATGACCGACGCCGATGTCGACGGCGCTCACATACGAACGCTTTTACTGACGTTTTTCTTCAGACAGATGCCGCAGCTGCTTTTGAGCAATATGATTTATATCGCTCAGCCGCCGTTGTATGAAATCAGAGTCAAGGGCAAATCCAAATCCGAGTACATAATAAGCGAGGCTCAGATGCACAGGCGGATGATAGGCCGGGGGCTGGACGGCACTGAACTGGTTATCAGAAACGGCGAAGGCGGCGAGTCGCGCAAAGTCGTGGATAAGGAATTGTCCGGCCTTGTTAAGATGCTCGCGGATGTCGAACGGATTGTAGCAGTTTTGGGAAGAAGAGGAATCAAATTTGAGGACTTTGTGCGGGCGTATTATGACGGCAGCCGGCTGCCCCTGTTTCGCGTGTGTATTGAAAATGAGCAGGAGGTTTATTACGACAGGGACGAGTACGAGAAGCGCCTTGAACAGCTGCAGGCTGAAGGGAAAACCGGGGACGAGGAATTTGCTGCTGCTGAGGAACTTCACGAGGTCGAGCGTATCAATCAGATAAATGCCATGCTGAAGGAACGATTCGGTCTGGATTTGCAGGATTTTCTGCTAAAAGCCACCAAGAGTGTGTCAGGTGAGTCTTTGCCGACCAAGTTCAGGCTGGTGCACGGGGATGATGAATACGAGGTGGCTTCGCTGAGCGAGCTTTGCTCAGCAATCCGGCAGATTGGCGGCAGGGGCGTTGAGATAAAACGTTTCAAAGGCCTCGGTGAGATGAACGCTGAGCAATTGTGGGAGACGACGATGAATCCGGCGACGCGGATGCTGCTGAGAGTGGCGATAGATGATGCCGGCGAGGCAGACAGGTTGTTTAGTATCCTGATGGGTGATGATGTGGAAAAACGGCGGAATTTCATCCAAGACCACGCCCTGGAAGTGCAAAATCTTGATGTTTGAGAAGGCGGAGGTTAATCTCGTTCCGCGTCGGCGGTGCTGCCAATACGATGATCGAAGCCTGGCTGCATTTTATTATAAAAAACTCAAAATTTTGCTTGCAAAAAGGATTGTTACCTGTCAAGATGGCCACGTTCAATGTTTCCGCTAAGATGCACGAGCACTCAGGAGCAGTGTTCACCAAAAGAGCCGTCATAGGCATACTGACGGAGGCGAGAGATGGCGTATAAGCAGGAAGTTGTTTTCAAAGCGACGGGGTGTTTGAAGTTGCGGCGAATTATTGGTGTAGGTTTACTGCTATCTTTTGCATTGTTGTTTGGGGGTTGTCAGTATTTCAGGATAGGAAGGGCTAAGTCGCCCGCCATCGAAGAGGTCGCCAGAACACCTGCTGAGAAGAAAAAGGCTAAGTTGCTGAAGGCGGTCGACCGCAAGTTCGAGAACCCCAAGGCGCATTTCGAATTGGGCCAGCTGTATCAGGCTGACGGGCTGTGGTCTCAGGCGGAGCACGAGTATAACGTGACCTTGAGTTTCGACCCTGTTCACCGCGAAGCACAGGCGGCGATGGTAAAAGTACTGAATGATGGCGGCGATACAGCCAAGTCGCAGATATATGCGGATATCTATATGAATCAGGTTGCCAGTTCCGCCGCTGAGTCGCTGAGGCTCGGACTGGCGTTTCAGGGGCAGGGGCTGGATGAGTATGCGCTGGGTTGCTACAGACAGGCACTTAATCTGGCGCCGACCTCGGCAAAGGTTAACAGGCAGATAGGTTACTATTATCTCAGCAAGGGCGACAGGGAGCAGGCCAAGTCGTATTTAAGTCGAAGTTTTCAGCTTGACCCACTCCAGCCGGAGGTCGCCGGCGAGCTCGGCCGGCTTGGTGTTGCTGTCGCGATACCACGCAGGATCCAGAAGGATACGAGCAGGCTGGACAAAATTGTAGAGCAGTCCGATAAAAAACCGAGTCCCTGAAAGCAAGGCATAGACTTTTATGGCCCTGTGGCGAAAGGATGCGCCGCGGGGTTTTTTTTAATTGATTATCGACCATCGATAATTGATTATTGGGGCCGAGGAAAGTTTTCTATGGTAGGCGTTGTTTCCAAACCTGATACCGAGCGCAAACTCCGGATACTCAGCGCTGATGCGCAGTATGATTTGGCGTGTGCGTGCGGCACGAGTAAGGATGAGCACCGAAAACACGGTGGTGACGGCAGATGGATATATCCGGTGGCACTTCCAAACGGGGGTAAAAGCGTTCTTTTTAAGACGCTGATTTCGAATGTCTGCACGGGCGATTGCAGGTACTGTCCGCTCAGGGAAAAAATGGATACGCGCAGGTGCACCTTGAGTCCTGAGGAGACTGCGCGGGTGTTTCTCGATTATTACAATCGCGGGAAAGTCTTCGGGCTTTTTTTGAGCTCAGGGGTTTTGGGCTCAGCTGATGCGACGATGGACAGACTTAATGCGACGGCCGGGTTGCTGCGAAAAAAATATAGCTATCGCGGGTATATTCATCTGAAGATTATACCCGGCGCAAGCGCCGCTGCGATTGAAGAGGCGGTTTTCTTGGCCAGTGCGGTCTCGCTGAATATCGAGACGCCGGGCGAGGCGCATCTGGTGAAACTGTCGAACAGAAAAAAGTACATCACCGATATCATTGGGCCTATCAAACTGATAAGCAGGTTGACTGCCCCCGGGTCGAAGTATTCGAAAGTTAAGCAGACGACGCAGTTTATCGTTGGGGCTGCCGGAGAAGCTGATGCTGAAATCGTCAGATATATGTGGGGGCTGTATAAGCGATTGGGGCTGCAGAGGATTTATTTCAGCGCTTATCAAAAAGGATTGGGAGATGAGTCTTTGCCGGGTGAGCAGATAACGCTGAGAGAACCGGGTGATGTATTTATACGTGAGCATCGATTGTATCAGGTCGATTTTCTACTTCGCAAATATGGCTTTGCTGAATCGGATATTGTTTTCGACAGGAGCGGCAATCTTTTTTTGACGTGCGACCCAAAAGAGGCCTGGGCGAAAAGACATCCTGAACGGTTTCCTGTGAATACAAATAAGGCGTCGAGGTTTGAGCTTCTGAGGGTGCCCGGCCTTGGGCCGGTAACGGTTGAGCGGATTTTGAGCCGGCGAAGACAAAGCCGGTTAAGAACTATCGAGGATATTGGAAAGGTTGGGGCAAGACTTGCGAAGGTGAACCAATACTTGGCTTTTTGAGGGGTTTATTAACCGCACATTTCAGAGCCTACTGGCCAACAGCAAAATTGCAGCTTTGGAAAGCACTTCAGCGCCTATTAAGCTTATGATGAAGGTTATAATCGCCTTTAGACCTTTTATATTGCACGATACGGTGTAAGCCCTGTACATCAGTGCGAGCATCCAGATTATCATAAGGATAGTTACAAACATCGCGACGACAAAGATAGCTATATCTATATGGTTAATTGGTATTGCTGGATGACCCTGAGCGTATTGAGCAATTAGATAATCCAGAACTTTTCGGTTAGCGTCGGGTAGCATTGCTATTGCAGTAATAAGATAAGGCCAACGAGCAAGCACTTGTGTACCGAGCAGGTCTATCGTCCTAAAAGATGAGCGGGATACAATCAAGCCGAAGAAGAATAAAGGAATTACCAAAGATACCCAGTTGATTAGACCCTCAGAGAGAAAAAACCACAACGGAGCCTCTGGTCCTGCTTGGGCATCAAGGACACCATTGAAATGAGTATTGCTTAATGAGCCGATGAGCGAAGTTAGCAGAATAGCTGCCAGGCCGATAAGCAAGGCCTGATAGCCCGCGATGAACTTGAAAGGATTGAAAAGCCACTGTGCAAGGCTTCTTTTTTTGAAATTTTTTTCGTTTGAGTTTTGGTTCATTTGATTTGTTCTTCGTTTTTTATGTGCTCGATAATTTCATCGAGCCGGTTGCGAACCGTCGGGTAACTCAGCTTGAGCAGCTTCGCCATTTCTTTTAGTGAGCCGCTCGACTTTATAAATTGCAGAATAAAGTCCTGTTCCTCGGCTGACAACTTGGCCAATCGCGGCAAATCAAACATACCCTCTATTTCCGTCTTACACTCCTGACAGAACAGTTTTCTTACTTTGAGTTGGCTGCCGCACGCCGGACACTTTGTTGGCAGTACTTTCATAAGGTTGTTTTTTTGCGTCACATAGCAATTGCCGGTTATTGATTTTGTGCTGGCACGAAGAACAGGCCGGATATTTGTTTGTCGTGGTTGAAGACGACCTTCGTATCGAGAGTAGTCCTTTCAAATTCGCAGGTTACGAAGATGATATCATAACCGAGCATCTTTTGCCTTCTTGTTCCGAGTTGTTTTACAAAGGGCCCGGCTTGTGCGACGATTGAGTTCCAGACCTCTCGCAGGTTTTCCGCCGGCAGCGCCTTTTTCATAGTCCCATCGAAATTCTGCACTGCTTTCTTATAATCTCTGCTCGCCAGCGAGTTCACCAAACCCTTCGCCAGAGTCTCGATAGGCATGGGTTTAATGCCTAATTCATACACGGCTTTTTTTGCCAGTTCGACATCACCGCCTACAAATTCCACGACCATGTTGTCAAGCCTCAGGCAAAAAGCAGGGTCGCCTTTCGTTGCAAGAATACTATTGTAAATTGCCTCAGCTGCCCGCGGCGTAGCGCACTCAACAACGTTGACCTGGAACCGCTTTCCCTCAACCGAGAAGATTGTATTTGATAAATTCTTAATGCGAACGCCGAGTTTTTTCCCTACAGAAGCGGTTTGGCCTCGTGGCACTATGAAAGATTTTTCAATCCGCCATCTGTCCGGAATCTTTCTGATCACCTTGCTGGCAACACTATCCAGCCGAACATCCACAAGGCCCAGGGCCTGGCGGGCCTGCTCCATAAGATTGATATCATCACATTTGGCAAATTCTACGACTAAGGTGCCGTCTATGACCGCGCTTGCGGCAAGCCCATCGTGCGCTGCAAGCACGGCCTTATAAATCTTATTTGCCTCGATGTTTGTTGGGCAGTGGAAAACGTTCACCTGCAGACGCTTGTCTTTCACTGAAAGAACAGTATTGGTTAGCTTACTGATTCTGCCGCCGAGTCTGTGACTGATAGTCTGCGTCTGCTCAGCCGATGCCGTAAAAGAACTTTCAACTGTCCAGTCTTGGCCGAGATTATCGAAGATCTCTTCGCCATTGACTTGCGCCTGCGCTCCGATGATGACCACGACGGCAATTAACGCCGCCCAGAGAGTAACACCTGTTATACCTACAATTCGTTTAGTCATTTTGTCAGCCTCCTGACTTTTTATCTGAATTGTCAAACTTAATTACCTCGACAACAAAGATAATCACAAAATGCGGTTTAGCTTTAATAATATTAAACTTTAGTTTGTTTTTGTCAAGTCTAAAATTGATATTTTTCAAAAAATTTTTGGGTGTGTCAAAGTTGGCCTCTTAGGGATTGAGTACATAACGCTGTTAGGAAATAGGGTTTTGGCAATTTTGCAGTAAAGGGCGAACGGCTGCCGATATAGGTTAAGGCCGTTATTTGGGCGAAAACGCAGGGTATTCGTTAAAGTGAATTTTTATCGGACTTCACTGGAGTCTGTAGCGTGAACCCCGTTAGAAATTCTATAATGAGTAATGGAATAGCGGGAATGGAATAATATGATACAAAAAGGGGAAATTTCTAACGTGGTGAAAGAGAGAAAATCCTACAAAATTGCGGCTGTGTGCCTCGGCATTGCTGTGCTATTAGTGCTTTTTTGCAGTTGTGTGAGTTTCGATATTGGTGATTGGCCGAGCAGCTATGTTTATCCTCATAACTCGCCGGCAGCCAACTGGTGCGGGGCCATCGGTGCTTTTTGCGCTTATTATTTGATGTATTACGTCGGCCCCGGGATTTTTGTGATATTGATTTCAGCGATTTGTTTTTTGGTGTCCCGACTGCTCGGGCGGCCGGTGGGTCAGCCGATTTTGCGGGCGATTGGTTTGGCCCTGTTGACCGTCGCGGTTTCGAGCAGCTTTTACTGCATTTGGCCTTACCGTCTTTATTGTTTTCCCGTTGGGTCGGGCGGGTTGCTTGGTGTAGGTACGGCCCAGTTTCTGCGAAGCCATTTTGCGCAGCTGGGTATGTTCATTCTGGTCGCGGCAACGTGGATTGTCGGGACTGTTCTGTTGGCGGACAGCCTGCTGGTGGTGGTGTTTAGGTGGTTGGGGTTTGTTGTTGGAAAAATGGTCGGCGTAGCGGTGCCGGCGTGGTCGGCGGCGAAACGCAGGTCGCAAGTACTTGGTGAAATCTGGCGAAAACTAAGTGTCAGGCAAAGGCGATTACGGCAAAGCCCTGAGCCTCTGGTTTTCGCAAGAGCTGTTAAGCCCGGCCGGGGTACTGGGGGCATAACCGCGGCAACAGAGGCAAGTGAGCCGCGCCAGTTAAACTTAAAAACAGCGGAGGCAGCCGGGCCCACCAGGTCTTACGTGCCGGTCAGCTACGATGATTACACCCTGCCGCCTTTGGAGCTGTTGGCTGAGCCGGAGTACAGCTTTGCCGCCGTGCAGGGCAGGGTTGTTAAGGCCAAGGCCGCGGCGCTGGAGAAATTGTTAGGTGAGTTTAGCATTAGTGCTCAGGTGGTTACCGCTGATACCGGGCCTGTGGTTACAATGTTTGAACTCGAATTGGGAGCGGGCGTTAAGGTCAGCCAGATAGCTGCGCTTGCCAATGATATGGCTCGTGCGCTTGGTGCCGGGGCGGTCCGGGTTGTTGCTCCTATGCCGGGCAAGCACACAATCGGAATTGAAGTTCCCAACAGTGAAAAGGAAAAGGTTCGGATAAAAGATATGATGCAGTTGGCCGGTGATAGGCCGGCCGGGATGCAGATACCGCTGTTTTTGGGTAAGGATTCGTCGGGTGAAGCCCTTGTCTCGGACTTGACGGAGATGCCGCATTTGCTTATTGCCGGCACGACCGGTTCAGGAAAGAGTGTCTGCATCAACAGTATTATAACCGGCATACTGCTTACGAAGAGGCCGGACGATGTAAAGCTGATTCTCATCGACCCGAAAATGGTCGAGATGACACTGTTTAATACGATTCCGCACCTGATGTGCCCGATAGTTACCGAGACCCAGCGTGCCGTTGCGATACTTGAGTGGGCGACGGTGAAGATGGATGAGCGGTATTCGCTGCTGGCCGAAGCCCGGGTAAAGAATGTTGCTGAGTATAACAGCCTCGGTGCCGAGGAAATCATTAACCGGTTTGACCCAACCAGTCCGGAGGAAGAGGCGAAGATTCCGAAGAAGCTGCCATATATTGTCATAGTAATCGATGAGCTGGCTGATTTGATGATGACCGTAGCCAAGGAGATAGAGGCCTATATTGTTCGGCTTGCACAGAAAAGCCGCGCGGTCGGTATTCATATTGTCCTGGCGACACAGCGGCCGCAGGCGACCGTTGTTACCGGCCTGATAAAATCCAATATGCCGACCCGGATAGGCTTTCGCGTCGCGGCGAAGATGGACAGCCGGATTATCCTCGACCAGAACGGCGCAGAAACTTTACTTGGTGAGGGTGATATGCTGTTTCTCAAGCCCGGCACAAGCGATTTGGTCCGCGCTCAGGGAACGTTTGTTGATGAGCTGGAAGTTAGGCGTATCGTAAAATACCTCAAGGAAATTGCAGAACCCCAGTTCCATCCCGAGCTCACCCAGCTTAATCAGCCAGACACATCTGATATGGTCAGGGATGAGTTGTTTGACGATGCAGTGCAGATTGTCCTGGAGACGAAACGCGGCAGTGTCTCACTGCTGCAGCGAAGACTGAGCGTTGGCTACGCCAGAGCTTCACGAATGATAGAGATGATGGCTGCGAGGGGCATCTTAGGCGAATACAAGGGCAGCCAGGCACGGGAGGTTATGATGACACCTGAGCAGTGGCAGCGCATGCGAGAGCGAATGCAGGCCGAGGCAGACTACGAGGACTCAGCAGAACAAGCAGAATCGTCCGAACACGCTTACATAAACGAAGGCCAGCAGGGTTACGTAGCTGTCGAAGACGACGACTGATAAGCGGCACTTGGGGAGGGCACCCGTACAATCCGGCGAATTTGCTGTGTTTACCGCTCTTTATTTTTCCTTGTATTTTGTTCCTGTAGTATATATGATATCAGTAAGTCAACCTGCTTTTTTTGGAAGGGGAAAGGAATGAAAGAAACAAAGAACATTCTGTATTGTTTACTTGTTCTGTGTTCGTTGGTCTTGTTCGGTTGTGGTAAGAAGGCCGATGAAAACAAGCCTCTTAACGAAGTCAAGGCCGAGGCCGAGCAAATGAGCGTCGGCGAACTCAGGTCAATGGCGATGAAGCATAAGAATGCTATTCTTGCGAAAGAACCCGAAGTTAAAAAGCTTGCAGACCAGCTTAAGAAGATTCCTGTTACCGAAATGCTCGGCCCGGAGGCAAAAGAGATAAAGGCTGAGATGGACGCTCTTAGCAAATCTATTTCGGCTCTTAAGCAAAGGTTTCAGGTTTATTACGATAAGCTGGAAGAAAAGGGAGGCGATGTATCCGGCCTGCAGATATGAGTAAGGATATTTACTGCTATAATAACGACCGGTAATTAGTAACTGGTAACTATTCAACCAGTTAACATTTAGCCAAAAGCAGGAGTGTTTCTATGTGTGAACAATGTGGTTGCGGCGAAGCTAATACTGAAAAGACCTTCAAAGAAAAGGTCAAAGACGTGATTGAGGCCGTTCGGCCAAGCCTGCAAGGCCACGGCGGCGACGTCGAACTCGTCGGGACAGGTGAAGATAATACGGTGAAGGTTCGGCTTAAGGGGGCGTGCAGCGGCTGCCCCGGCGCCCAAATGACGCTCAAGCTGGGTATTGAACAGCTACTCAAAGAACACGTGCCGGAAGTAAAAGAGGTCATAGCTGTAGATTAAGGGCCGGTCATTTAACCGGTGGTTTTTGTTCGGTGCGGGGAGGGGGCTTGCGCAAACGAAAGACGTTAACATATCCCCTCTCTGAGCCTAACTGCGTAATAAATTCGTAGGGTCCTATACTTCTCGGCTTGCCCAATAAAGTTATATTCTCGTGCAAATTCAACTGCCGGTAGCCGGTATGGGTGGGATTAAGTCCCTCTCTGCTGGCCCAGACGACGTAGGTAATATCTTCTTCGTAACAGGCCTTGACAAGCTCTGACGGACTGTCCGCTTTTGGAAAACCAACAATGTCTTCGGCGCGTTTCGGCGCGAACATCTTCACCACTCCGCTCATATAAACCGCCATTTTTTCACCCGGCCGGCTATTTTCAGAATACCATTTGGCCAAATCCACAAATTCTTTGTCCCTCTGCCCGTCGCCGAGAAGATTGACCAGCATAAACTGATTTGAGACGACAACCAGGGCGAATACCGTTAGTATCACGGTCTTCTGTAAAAGTAATCTCGGCTTGAAAGCAAAAGCGCGAACACCTAAAAGAAGACCGGCCAGCCCAAGAGATACATAGGGCACCGAAGCTGACGTGGGGCTCAGCGTTGATATCTTAGGTAAATAAGGAAGCAGTCTGAAAAGCCAGGTGCCTGCTGCAATCACAGTCAATATCTGTAGTGCAATTACAGCAGGTGCGGGGATTCGCTGATTTTTGTTTATAATCCGCCAGGCGCTTTGCAAACCAAACCAGCAGATAAACATCGCTATCCAGAAGATATTGGTATGGAATCTTTGCAGAGGATAAGGATATTTCGCGTGAAGTAAAAAGTAGGGCACAAAAAATATCAGCAGAACCAGTATATTCCAATTGCGCTTGTATAATCCATAAATAGAGCCAAAGAAAAAGCTCACAATCGCGCCGAACCTGCTCAGCTTCCACACTAATTGTACAAAGTCCTTCCCTGCACCCGGGTAAGGCATAAACAAAGGCTGAAACCCCACCTGCCATAACAGCTTCATATGCAAGACTATACCGGTCCTGGCTTCAACCGACCCTGCCAATGCCTTCGCATACTCCTTCGTAAAAAGCACATCAAAATAATGGGTTGTTCCCGACTTCCAGGTCAAAACCGTCCCCAGCATCCAAAGCATCAGAGGAACAGAAGCGAGAGCCGAATACGCAAATGCCCAAATCCTTTCGCGTTTGTCCCTGCCGTGTATCATATCCATTACAAAAGCCGCAAGGATAAGAGCCGCGCCTTCATATCGCACCATTGTTGTTATTGAGGCGAAGAGATAGCACCATTTTGAGCGCCTGAATATAAAGTAGGAGGTTAAAAGCGTGAAAAACAACAACGTTGTCTCCACAATAGGGTCGGTAAGCATGCGCATTACCCACGGGTTGAGTACGGCAATTACGGCAAACCACAGAGCAGACTTGCCTACGACTCTTTTAGCTACCGCCCAAAACAGAACCAGAGTAAAGGGGTGCAGGAGGGCATTCAACAGCCAGCCGGCCGTCAGAGGAGGGTTCTGGCCGCCGACAAACTTTGAAAGAATAAATTGCAGCATACCAAGAACGGGGGCCTGTTTAAATCTGACGGGGATTTTGAGAGACAGCACATCGCGTCCGACTCTGAAGAGGTCCGGGAAGTCCGGAGTGGGAACAATCTTATGCCCGAAATAGAGGATCGAGTGATAGGCACCAAAAGCAAAAAGGGCCGCAGCAACAAAAATCTCAAAGTATCTCTCTCGCCCCGTCAGGTCGAGCGCTTCTATTGGTTCATTACGACCTGCAGCTTTGCCCTTCGATGCTTTGTTACCGACTCCTGGTTTAAACTTTTTGGCTTTACGGCTGCTCATACAATATATTCTTCCGTTATCAACCGGTTTTTTCCAACTCTATTGTTTGAAACATACCCAGCCAGTTATTCAGTGGGGACAAGAGGCATTCGGCCGCTTTGACGAGAGGATAAGTAAACGAGGGCACCAGCTGATGCAATGTCAAACCGCCGCTAAGCAGGTACCGCAAGGGCGTATGATTACGCATTCTAATAATTCTTAAAGATGGAAATTCGCTTTCAAACATCTTTCGGTCTCGTGAAAAAATTATCCACGGAATTGCACCGTTGCCCTGCGAAAGGGGGCCAGCCTCTTCCAGTCCCCACCTGCCCTGCGGGTCGAAAAGCTCGTGATGGAAGTTCTTATAGATGAACCTCGACCACAATGTGTTTGCCGGTTCAATCATAACGACCTTGCCGCCGACCTTAAGGCACCGCAACGCCTCGATAAAGAAAGCCCTTGAATCGGTGATGTGATGAAGAACATCAAACATAAAGAAAGCATCAACACTGTTTTCTTCAAAAGGCATATCAAAGGCCGAGAAAACCTTATCGACATTCGGTAACTCAAGAATGTCGGATGTAATCACATTGCCAATTATTTCTTTAATAAAACCACCGCCGCTGCCGAGCTCAACAAGAGCTTTCTTTTCCGGCTCAGATACCGCATTTCTAAACTGTGTATAAAAATCGGCATATAATCTTTTGAGGAACGGCTTTTTCCGGACAATCTTGCCGTGCAGCAAAGTAGTAGCGGGGTCATCAAGATTTTCAATGCTCGTAGTCTCGGGGAGCCTGAGCCATTCTATGAGCTTCATAATTTTCCGAATCACTTAATCTTATCGAATACTATGACTGCTTCTTAGAGCCGCCCTTGGCAAAATGCCCGACCTCGTAAACCGGTCCGAATAAAGAGGGGCTGCTTTGCATCTGAATAACCCGCACCTTATCCAGGATACTGTCGGCGGCGCTGAAGACATCCTTTTCTGTAGAAAAATGGTGCTCACGAATGTTACAGCCCATCAGCCGAAACATCCATACCATAAAACGTCGTTCAATCGGCACGCCGTATATCGCCTGGCCCCCGGGTTTCAGTACCCGGCGAATTTCCTGAAAGGCCCGGATTTGCTCAGAGGGTTTTAGATGCTCAAGAATACTAATCAACAAAACCGTATCAAAAAAATCATCCTCATACGGCATAGACAACACGCTGCCGTTTTGCAAATGTGTCTCAATCTGCTTTACCTTAAACACAGATGCGACCTCTTCAACCGAGGCGCTCAAATCCAGCCCGTGGATTTCTTCATAGCTCTCATTAAGATTTAGAAATGTTACGCCGGAGCCAAAACCCACTTCTAAAACGCGCTGGCCGCCTGTACACTCGGCTAAACACAGTTCAATCCGCCGGCGATACATTCTGCCAACAACAGGCCAGAAATAGAATCGGAGCGGGTCATCGCGGTCAACGCCGGCGTATTCACGGTAGGCTAATAGCTTCAGTTTGGTTGGAGTACTCGTTTTCGATGTATCCATCAATCTAACGCACCTTCCCGAGCCATTTGATTTTCTTAAACGCCACCCAGCTCGCTATTAAGAATCTCATCGATAATATCATCGACAAAGCGCGTTAATCGCCACCGGGGATAATGCGACTTGAACTTGGTCAGGTCGCTGATATAACAAATATGGTCGCCCTTGCGCGGGGCATCCACATAAACAGTTTCAACACGACGACTCAGACGAGCCTCAATCTTGTCGACGCATTCCAGCAGCGAGGCGTTGCTCTCTCGTCCACCTCCGAGATTGTAAACCTCGCCGCAGCGCGGCGAGTTGATAAAAACCTCCATTGCCGAGACAACGTCCTGACTGTGTATCTGGTCTCGCACCTGCTTGCCTTTGTAGCCGAAAATCTTGTACGTCCTGCTGCTGACGGCGACCTTGACAAGATAACTTAAAAACCCATGCAACTCTACACCGCTATGTCTGGGTCCCGTCAGGCAGCCGCCGCGAAAGCAAACCGTAGGCATATTAAAGTACTGTCCGTACTCCTGAGTTATCACATCCGCCGCGACCTTCGACGCTCCAAAAAGACTATGAAGACATCTATCTATCCGGCAGGTCTCCGGTATGCCCTGATAATCTTCAGGATTAGCGTAATCGTATCGCTTTTCCTTCTCTACCAGTGGAACCTCATTGGGCGCATCGCCGTAAACCTTATTGGTGCTCATAAAAACAAACGGTGATTCTTTAGCAAACTGGTGCGCTGCCTCCAGCAAATTCATAGTGCCAACGGCATTGACATCGAAATCATCAAACGGCCGCTCCTTCGCCAAATCATGGGACGGCTGCGCAGCACAATGGATAACTGCCGCCGGTCGATGCTCTTTGAAAAAATCGAGAATTGCCGCACGGTCACGAATGTCAACAGCAAAATGCTCAAAGCGTCTGGCCTCTTTCAAAAGACGCTGCAGATTCCAGGTAGTATCTCCCGGCGGCCCAAAAAAGTCCGCCCTCATATTGTTGTCGATACCTAATACATGGTAGCCCCGCTTTTGGAAAAAACTTACTGCTTCAGAACCAATTAACCCGCTGGAGCCGGTAACCAATAATTTCTTTGCTATGCTTGACATAATGATTTAATTTTCTCCTTAGTAACCCTTAGAAACCGGCCTTAAACTTCCTCCACGCTGCGATGCACATCCATAGCATATTCATCCCGTTCCAAAACACCTTTACCATCTTAGTTGTGCCATACCTGCGCTCCTGGTAATGAATCGGCAGGTCATGAATTCGCAGGTTGCGCTTGGCCGCTCCAAAAAGCAATTCGTAATCGCCCCATCTGTCTTTGGCGCCCCACGAACCTATCAACGGCTTAATTCGCTCCCAATCCTGCCGCCACAAAACCTTGGTACCACATAATGTATCTCTAATCGGCTGACCCAATATAAACGAGAAGGCCTTACTAAAAAAAGTGTTGCCAATCATGTTCAGAGTATTCATCGCCATCTTCTGCATGGGGTACACCAGCCGGGTACCATTAATAAGCTCTCCCTTACCTTCTATGAGTGCATTGAAAAACAACGGCAATTCTTCCGGCATTACCGTAAGGTCGGCATCCAGAATCATCAAAACGTCTCCATCGGCGGCTTCAAATCCGGTCCACACGTTATCGGCCTTGCAAATGCCGGGTCCTTCCACAAGTTTGATGTCTTTTTCGGGGCAATGCCTCTGCATCCGGCGAACCTCTTCAACGGTGCCGTCCGTTGACTTATCATCACAGAATATCATTTCGGTGTGTTTTCCCATTTCTGGAGTACGCGTTACCGCAGCTTCAATGTTACCCTGCTCGTTTCTGCAGGGAACTATGACGGAGACGCTAACCTCATGTGGTTTGCGTTTGGATGGAATGGGTCGTGCCACCAATATCTTTATCATACACAATCGCTGCAGGACCGGAAGTCTTGCGATAACCTGATTGAAAAACCATGATATAACCGGCAGCCACTTCGGCAGCAGCACCGTGTAATAAGCATAGAGAGTTTCAAATCCCGATAGATTAAGGAAAATCCGCAAATCATGTTCCGAAAGCCAGTTCGGCTCTCTCTGAGGCATCCGCAGCCGCAGACAGTTAGCTAAATAAAGGACCGGCCGCCACAAATGATTATACGTGTAAATCACCAAACGAGTGTGCGGCAGGCACGCCGCCTGCAAACGCACAAACGAACTTTGCAAATCGACTGTGTCTGAGACGTCGCTAAAAATAATATAATCAAACTTTTCATTCGGCTGATAATCCTCGCTGTCGCTCTGTACAAAGTCGAATTGGGGATAAGCACGCTTCGCAACTTCAACCATTTCCCGGCTGATTTCCACACCAACACCCCGAGAGGGGTTAACCGCATCCAGCAAATGGCCTGTCTGGCAGCGAATGTTAAGCACCCTCTTCTGCGGTTCGATAATAAACTGTAACAGACGCCTAACCTTATCGTAGAAATATTTATTTCGGCGAATCCAAATATCACGGGTTTGAGCGTACTTGTCTGCATGCTTACGCTTGGCTTGACGTTCGACAGCTAACGCCGCAGGACCCCAAACAGGCTCTTTATCGTCGCCAATTAAAATTCCCATTATCGCAAATCGTCACTCACTCATCCCCCGGCGGCTGCGCTCCGGAGCACTTGTCTAAAATAATCTATTGTTTTTCTCAGACCTTCCTCAAGTTCGACCTTTGGTTCCCAGCCCAACCGTTTCTTTGCCAGTGCTATTGCCGGCTGTCTTTGCTGAGGGTCATCGGACGGCAACGGCTTATAAACCTTTTTCGACTTTGAGCCGGTCATCTCTATAATCCTTTCTGCCAATTCGCCGATAGTAGTTTCCCTGGGATTTCCAAGATTGACCGGACCAATTACTTCATCGCCGGATTCCATCAGCTTCATCAAACCATCTATCATATCATCTATGTAGCAGAAACTACGAGTCTGAGAACCATCGCCATATATAGTAATATCTTCGTTTTTAAGAGCCTGAACAACAAAGTTGCTAATAACGCGGCCGTCACTTGGATACATCCTGGGGCCGTATGTATTGAAAATCCTGGCCACCTTTATCTTCAGCTTGTGCTGGCGATGATAATCGAAAAAAAGGGTCTCGGCGCACCTCTTCCCCTCATCATAGCAGGAACGAGAGCCGATAGGATTGACATTGCCCCAGTAACTTTCGTCCTGAGGATGAATTTTAGGGTCTCCGTAAACTTCAGAAGTAGAAGCCTGAAGAATCTTTATTTTAAGGCGTTTGGCAAGTCCGAGCATATTTATTGCGCCGTGTACAGAAGTCTTGGTGGTCTGAACGGGGTCAAGCTGATAATGAACTGGAGAAGCCGGGCAGGCAAGGTTGTAAATACAATCAACTTCAACATATAATGGAAAACAAATATCATGACGTAGAACCTCAAGAAGAGGATTAGAAAGTGAATGAGCTATGTTGGCTCTTCGGCCGGTATAAAAATTGTCTACACAAAGGACCTCGTGGCCCTGCGCAAGAAGCCTTTCGCATAAATGCGAGCCGATAAAACCTGCACCGCCTGTAACAAGGATTCGCTTACTCGAACCATAGTTTTTCATAAGAATCCTTCCTTTGCTATGATGACCTCAAGTCTGAGGATAGAATTGAGCCTCTCTATCGAGCCAGGTGTCTTGATATTTTTTCCGAGTTCGGACTCTCGATAACGCCTGTTTCGGTCACTATAGCAGTGATATTCACAGCGTCGGTCACATCAAATGCAGGATTATACACATCGACCCCATCCGGGGCAAGCTTTGTTTGGCCGAGCGCGGTTATCTCCTCTGCGGGCCGCTCCTCAATAGGTATTTCAGCTCCGCTTTTTATGCTTAAATCGAACGTGCTCGATGGTGCCGCAACGTAGAAAGGAATGCCATTGTTTTTTGCAAGAATACTCAAGCTGTAAGTTCCGACCTTATTTGCCACATCGCCGTTGGCAGCGATACGGTCGGCGCCGGTTATTACTGCGTTAATCTGTCCCTGTTTCATCAGCCAGCCGGCAGCATTATCACATATAAGAAAACAATCGACACCGGCCTGTTTCAATTCCCACGTTGTCAATCGCGCACCCTGGAGCAACGGCCTGGTCTCATCAACATAAACCTTAAATTTCCTGCCCCTTTTATGTGCCTCAAAAATAACCGATAAAGCCGTCCCCTGTCCCGCCGTCGCCAGAGCACCGGCGTTGCAATGTGTCAAAATACCAGCGCCCTGTTTGATAAACTTCTCGCCGTTTTCTCCAATCCGGCGGCACATATCAATATCTTCCTGACAGATTGCGTGCGCTTCATCCAAAATAACTTTCTGCAGTGCCGGCAAATCCGCCAATGGCTCAGCAGCGACAAAAGCCGCTGCCTTTTGCTTAACCCTGTCCAGTGCCCGGAACAAATTCACTCCCGTCGGTCGCGAGCGGGCCAAATACTCGCAGCATTTTTCCAGACAACGAACCGCCTGCTCCAAATCATCGCCACCAGCCAACTTCTGCATACCCAAAACCAAGCCGTAAGCTCCAGCGACACCTATGGCCGGAGCTCCGCGCACGGCAAGGGTCTGTATCGCCTCAAGAACCTGCTCAATATCCCTGCACTGCAGCCTGACCAAATCAGCCGGCAGTCGCCGCTGGTCTATCAGCTCCAGGAAACCATCAACGCCGCCGACCCATCTGAGCGCCTGAGCAATCATATTTCGTACCTCGTATATCGCACAGCAGTGAGCTAAAGTTGAAAAATACACCGTAGCTTTAGGCACTTCACACTTTACACTTTGGGCACTTGTAGTTTATCCTTCAAATACTTCGCAGTGTAGCTTTTCTCGTTTTTTATAATTTCTTCCGGCACACCTGTAGCGACCACCCTGCCTCCCGCGTCACCGCCTTCCGGGCCGAGGTCTATGATATAGTCCGCCATTTTAACAACGTCAAGGTTATGCTCTATGACCACAACAGTATTGCCCATATCGCATAATCGCTGCAGCACATTTAAGAGGTTCTGAATATCAGCAAAGTGCAGCCCGGTCGTGGGCTCATCGAGCAGATACAGAGTATGCCCTGTGGCCGCTTTGCCCAGCTCCGCCGAGAGCTTCACTCGCTGCGCCTCACCGCCCGAAAGCGTTGTCGAGGCCTGCCCGAGGGTCATATAGTTCAGACCAACATCGCTGAGCGTTTTCAGGAAACGCAATATAGTCGGGAAATTAGCAAAAAAATTGAGTGCCTCCTCAATCCTCATATCAAGCACATCAGCGATATTCTTGCCCTTGTAGGTAACCTCAAGAGTCTCCGGATTATATCTGGCGCCTTTGCAGTTCTGACAGGTTACATAAACATCAGGCAAAAAATGCATTTCGATTTTTTTTGTTCCCTGTCCCTTGCAATACTCACAACGGCCGCCTTTGACATTAAAGCTGAACCGTCCCGGCTTATAGCCGCGAATCTTTGCCTCACGAGTCATCGAAAAGAGTTTGCGTATCTCGTCAAACGCGCCTGTATATGTCGCCGGATTGCTTCGCGGGGTCCTGCCGATTGGCGACTGGTCTATCTCGATAACCTTATCAATCTGCGCAGCGCCAAGAATGGTTTTATGTTTGCCCGGCCTTTCGCGAGACTCATAAAGACGACGCTTCAATGCCCTCAGCAGAATCTGCGTCACCAGGCTGCTCTTTCCCGAGCCTGAAACACCCGTCACGCAGATAAACACCCCAAGCGGAAATTTTACATCGATGTTTTTAAGATTATTCTCCGCTGCGGCTTTGACTTCGATGCATCGCCTCAGGCTGTACCCGCGTCTTTGAGCCGGAAGCGCTATCTCCCTTTTGCCGCTCAGATATTCGCCGGTCAGCGATTTGGCACATGCTGCCACTTGCTGGTAACTGCCCTGCACAACAACCTCTCCCCCGTGAGCACCGGCAGCCGGACCTATATCAATAATGTAGTCCGCACTTTTTATAATATCCTCATCGTGCTCAACCACCAGAACGGTATTGCCCAGCCGGCTGAGCCGCCGCAGTATGCTTAGCAGCCGGTCGTTGTCGCGTTTATGCAGGCCTATCGTCGGCTCGTCAAGCACATAGCAGACCCCCACCAGGCCGCTGCCGACCTGTGTCGCCAAACGAATTCGCTGGGCTTCACCGCCTGAAAGAGTGCTGCTCTTGCGGTCCAGCGTCAAATATCCAAGCCCCACATCGACCATAAACTTCAGTCGGGCTTTTATTTCTTTGAGCACCTGTGCGGCAATTATGGATTTTTCCTTATCAAGTTTCAATTTACTGAAAAATCTCTGTGTACTTTCAATGCTCAGCGAGGTCAACTGGTGAATATTTTTGCCTCCTACGGTCACGGCCACGGCCTCAGGCCGAAGCCGGGCGCCTTCGCAACTGCGGCAGGGCTGCTCCGAAAGAAAACTATGCAATCTCGCCTTAACGTATTCGCTGGTTGTATTCTCCCATCGGCGGGTAAGGTTCGGAATAACTCCCTCGAATGACACACCGTACTTTTGCTCCTCGGCTGCCGTCGTGCCGTACATTAGAATCCTTTTTACCTCGGCCGGTATATGCTCGAATGGAATCGATTTACTAATCCCCATATTCCTGCAGAATCTTTTTATCAGCCGGTTATAGAGGATGTTCATCCTCTTGCCCCACTTGCGCCACGCGCTAATGGCGCCGCTTTCGAGTGATACAACCTTGTCGGGCACAATCAAATCGGGGTCGAATTCCAGAATTGTCCCAAGGCCGTCACAGCTCCCGCAGGCGCCGTAAGGACTGTTAAAACTGAAAAGCCGGGGTGAGAGCTCCTCAAGCGACGACTGAGGATGCTGCGGACAGGCAAATTTCTCACTGTAGATAACCTCCGCCCACTTGCTGTCCGCCGCTTTCGTAGTTTTTTGCTTTTTGCTCTTTGCACCCTCATCCGGCTCCTGCACTAAAACCAAAAGCACGCCATCGCCCAACTTCAGTGCCGTCTCAACCGAGTCTGCCAATCGTGTACGAACCGAACCCTGAATAACAAGTCTGTCGACAATCGCCGCGATATTATGCTTTTTGTTCTTGTTCAAAAGCGGGACATTTTTTATGTCGTAAACGACCCCGTCAACGCGCACGCGTACAAAGCCTTCGCGTTGTACACCGACAAAAATATCCCGATGCTCACCTTTTTTCCCGCGGACAAGCGGTGCACAAATCTGGACCTTGGTGCCCGCAGGCCGTTCGAGTATCGCATCTACTATCTGCGAAGAGTGCTGACTGGTAATCTCCCTGCCGCATACCCAGCAGTGAGGCTGACCAACCCGGGCAAAAAGCAGTCTAAAGTAATCATAGATTTCCGTCGTGGTGGCCACCGTAGAGCGCGGATTGCCACCCGCGCTTCGCTGCTCAATTGCAATGGTAGGGGGCAAACCTGTAATGTCACCGACGGCGGGCTTTTGCATCTGCTCCAAAAACTGCCGGGCGTAGGAGCTCAATGATTCGACATATTTTCGCCTGCCCTCGGCGTAAATCGTATCGAAGGCCAGCGAGCTTTTGCCTGAGCCGCTGATACCGGTAATCACGACTAATTTGTCCCGCGGAATATCCAGGTTGATATTCTTGAGGTTGTGCTCGGCCGCCCCTGTAATCCTTATCGCCTTTTCCATTCGCTCCCGCATATTATTCCAGAGTCCCTCAGCCGCTTCCGCATCTGCAATAGAAGCAGCTATATCCTGAAAAATCCAGCGATAACCAAACTAAGTATTGTAACAAAATAACAGGTAAAGGTAAAATGTTTATTCAGTTCATAGTTCATTGTGGATGGTTCATCAATGAACTACGAACAACAAACAAAGGATTGCGAAATATGAAAAACCTGCATAGCTGGGACTTATCCTATTCACAGGCAGCTCGCTTGCAAACAGAGCTGGCTGGGAAGGTGCAGTTCGAGCCCCTGCGAAGCCAGCCAAGACTTATTGCAGGCCTTGACTGCGCCCTCAGCAAGGATGGCCAAAGAATTATCGCTGCTGCCGTTGTTTTGAGAACGATAACTGCAGAAAACTCCGGTGTAGTTTCCGGATGCCTGTTTCCCGATGTTGTTTCGGAAAAGGGCCTTTGGGAATCTGAGGAACTGTCCGGTTTTGAAACTGTCGAGACAACACACGCCATCCGAAAACTAAATTTCCCTTATATCCCGGGCCTGCTGTCTTTCCGCGAAGCCCCTGTCTGTATCGCT
>CAYLXD010000001.1:35726-45314 GCA_964387515.1 uncultured Pirellulales bacterium
TTTCCCTTATATCCCGGGCCTGCTGTCTTTCCGCGAAGCCCCTGTCTGTATCGCTGCTGTCGAAAAGCTCAAATGTAATCCCGGTGTATTCATTATCGACGGCCAGGGTATCGCCCACCCCCGGCGACTCGGCCTGGCGTCGCACCTGGGACTATTTTTCGATAAGCCAACAATCGGCTGCGCGAAGAGCAGATTAACCGGTCAATTTGAAGAACCACCGCCGGAAAAAGGCGCATATAGTTTATTGAAGGACAAAGATGAGGTTATTGGTGCGGTAGTTAGAACACGCACCAATGTTGAGCCGGTTTTTGTTTCTGTGGGCAACAAATGCAGGCTTGAAGATGCTGTCGAAGTGATACTTTCCTGTGCAACAAAATATCGGCTGCCTGAGCCGACCCGCTTGGCCCACCAGCTCGTTAGCACACTTAAGCTAAACCTGTCCTGAGCCTGTCGAAGGAAGCATAACATCCAGGCCATCAATCAGGACCCGCTTTGCGGGAACCCTACCACTTATGTTCCCGTATGGAGGCCAGTATTTTCTCAGCACACTCCATTGCGGCCAGGCCCTCTTCGGCCGTTACTTCGGGCTGTCTGGATTTGTCTGCAACGGCTTTTAAAAATGCCTGCTGCTCAACTCTTAACGGTTCATTGTCGTCTATCTGCAGCTTCTCGTAGTGAATCAGCTTTGTCCAATCGGTTTTTAACAAATTAAACTTTCTGCCCTGTTTGAGCTGGCGGATTTTGTTTATCAGGTCGATGTTGTCGGTATCGGCTTTGATAACCGTACCGGTTTTTTCAAAGTAATCCAGGCTCAGATATGTCTGTCTGCTGAAGACTCGCACTTTTCGCTCGGTTTTAAGCGCCAGTCTCGAGGCGGTCACATTAGCAATGCAGCCGTTCTCGAAAGCTATTCTTGCATTACAAATGTCCTCACTTTTGGGGTCGATGATACCTATACCGACGGCATCGACTTTCTTTACTCTGCTTGCTGCCAGGGACAGAATAATGTCGATATCGTGAATCATTACATCCAGCACGACCCCAATATCAGTCGAACGAAAAGGATAGGGACTGATGCGGGTGGCTTCGATAAACTTCGGCTCAATTTCAAGCCGCTTCATTGCCTGAACAACCGGGTTACAACGCTCGGAATGGCCAACGGCCGCGACAACCCCGCGACTCTTCGCAAGCTCCACAATCTCCCGGCCCTGGCTCACATTAGTTGCCAATGGCTTTTCTATCATCACAGCGATATTATTTTCGATTAACACCCGGGCAATGTCATAGTGTGTTACTGTTGGCGTAGCTATCGTTGCTGCGTCGACTTTACCCAATAAACCAGTGCAGTCCGCAAACGCAGAGCATTTGTATTTTTTGGCGAGCTTTTTGGCTTTATTAATATCCGTATCAACGAAGGCCACTAAATCACTTTTCGGCAGGCTATCATAGACCTTCGCATGTATTACCCCCATCTTGCCTACGCCAACAACAGCGGTACGTATCCTCGCCGCTCGTCCGTCGTCTGTCATCTGTCGTCCGTCCTCTGTTCTCTGAACTTCTCACGGTATCTGCCAAAGCGGTGCTCGCCGCTTTTGATTATCATATCAACCATCGTCCGGACATTCTCATCGAGTCCATCCTCCCGTGCCAGTAATCTTGCGTTCTCAAGCAGCGAGCCGCCCCCAGTTGCTTCGTTTTGCGAAGCAAAACGACGGGGGCGGTAGAGTTTTTTGTATGCATCGATTATTTTCTGCTGTTGCTGCTCAGTCAAGCCGGCTCTTGCCATACCACGCTTATTAACTCCTCGAACTCTCGGCGGATAATGCCCGCTCACTATAAGAAACGGTGGAACATCGCGGTTGACCCCGGCAAGCCCGGCCGCATAGCACCACTTGCCGATAGTTACAAACTGATGCAGCAAAACCATACCGCTGAGCCAAACACCCGTCTCAATCTTACAGTGCCCGCTTATCTGAACATAGTTACTCATAACAATCTTGTCTTCAAGCACGCAGTCATGACCGATGTGTACGCCAATCATAAGAAGATTATCATTTCCTATCTTCGTAGCTTCACCGGCTTGCATACTCGGATGTATTGTAACCTGCTCACGAATAACATTGTTGTTACCGATTACGAGCCCCCCTATCTCGTCATCCACACCCAAACCGAGTACCTGCGGCCTGCCGCCAATTACGCAATTGGCAAAAAAGTGGTTGTTTTCTCCAACCCTGACATCTTTGCCGAACACAACGTTGGCGTCGAGCACGGTCCCTGCACCGATTGAGACCCCTGTGTCAATAACACAATTAGGCCCGATTGTCACGCCGTCAGCCAGCCTGGCGTCGTCGGCAATTACCGCACTGGGATGTATCTGATTCATATTCAGCTTTCACACTTTCTCGTCATCGCTGAGCATAAATCTGATTTGCGCCTCAGCCACCGTCGTCTGGCCAACCATCGCCCTGCACCGACACTGGGCGATCCTTTTCCTCATCCTCACTGTCTCAGCGGTAAGGACAAGCTGGTCGCCGGGAATAACAGCCCTGCGCAGTTTCACATTATCCATACTCAAAAGCACCGCCAGCTTACCGGTGTGCTCCAGCTTTTGCGCGAATAATAAGCCGGAAAGCTGCGCCATCGCCTCCACAATCAGAACACCCGGCATAATAGGCATGCCGGGAAAATGCCCTTGGAAAAACTGCTCATTGAAGCTTACGTTCTTTATCCCCTTAATTCGCCTGTCGCCTTCAATCTCCACCACCTTATCAACCAGCAGGAACGGGTATCTATGCGGCAGAATCTTTTGAATTCGACGAATGTCCAAAAGCGCGTCGGTCCCGAACTTTTGGATGCGCTCCTGCCGCTCGGCCAGCTCATAAAGCCTCTTCACAAGCTGCTGATTCAGCGAATGGCCGCTCTTATAAGCCACTACGCGGCCGCTCACGGCTCGGCCGACCAATGCAAGGTCGCCAATCAAATCAACAATCTTATGCCGTACACACTCGTCATCAAATCTGAAGCTGTTTTTAATAGGTCCGTCCGAGTTAATAACCAGAATATCCCGGGGACTAAGATGCTTTCCCATACCACGCGCCTGAAATTGCTTCGCCTCCGCTTCCAGTAGGAATGTTCGAGCCGGTGCCAAATTCTTTTCAAAACTCTCCGGCGTCACTCGACAACTGAAAATCTGCCTTCCAATACCCGTATAGCCGCTATAATCAAGGTCGTAGGTAATAATTAAGCCATCGCTGGCATACGGCAATGCATATATCGACGCATCGCCGGCGCTGATACTAACCGGCTCTGTGATAACAAACTCTCGGCGTTTGGACTGTTGCTCCACAAGACCGGAGCGTTTAAGCACCTTGAAATAGTCGGCACTGCTGCAATCGCCGGCAGGCATCTCCGGACCGGCAACCTCCACAACAAGATTGTCTATCTCCAACGCACTGACCGCAGCCAAACAATGTTCGACCGTTTCTATACTGACAGAGCCCTTCTTTATTGTCGTTCGTCGACTTCGCTCGGCAAGATTGCTGGCGACTGCGCCGATACGAACAGGCTCCTGAGTATCGGTACGAACAAAAACCACACCGGCATCCGCAGGGCAGGGCCGGAATACAACTTTCGCCTCCTCGCCTCCAAACATGCCTTTACCGGATATCTTAGCTTCACTTTTTATTGTCTTTTGAAGCTTCAAGTCCTTCCATCCTCGCACTGAGTTGATTTAACTGCTCAACCAGTTTCGGCAAACGCCTTGTCAAATTAAATATTCGGAGCGATTCTGTTTTGTCAATTGCCGGCGTGCCAAATATTTGTTCGCCGGCTCCTACACTATGCATAACTCCCGATTGACCCCCGACCAAAGCACCGTCGCCTACCTCTATATTATCCTTTATACCTACTTGGCCGCCCAAAACAACGCCATCGCCGAGTTTGCAGGTGCCGGCGATGCCCACCTGCGCCGCTATCAGACAGCATTTGCCGATTATTACGTTATGAGCAATCTGCACAAGGTTATCTATCTTCGTCCCCGCTCCGATTACCGTATTTCCAAACTTCGCCCGGTCTACACAGCAGTTGGCGCCTATCTCGACGAAATCTTCAATCACCACCCCCCCGTTGTGGGGGACGAGTTTATGTTCGCCTTCGATAAAGTAATAGCCAAAACCGACCGAACCAATCGTGCTGTTAGCCTGAATGACGACATTATTGCCTAAACAGCAGTTGTGATAAACCACAACGTTGCTGTCAAGCCGGCAGTTTTTGCCGAGCTTCGAATTCTCACCTATCCTGCATCCGCTGGCAATTACAGTGCCCGCGCCAATCTCAGCATTATCGTCAACCACAACATAAGGACCTATCGAAACGTCTTTCGCAATCTTAACACCCTGTCCAATCTTCGCAGCGGGGTCAACCCCTGCGGCAGCAGCCTTCAATTTAGGCGCAAAAACACTCAGGGCCTCTATCAGGGCGGCATTAACATTCTTAACAATCAACTGTGGCTTGGTCCAATCCCTGATGTGCTTGCCAACAATAACGGCCCCGGCACGCGAGGTTCGAAGTTTCGGAATATGCTTTTGGTCTGTAATAAAGGCGATTGTTTTCTCATTGGCCTGGTTAACTGAGCCGACGGCACTAATTTCCGCCGACCCGTCACCAACCAGCTCTGCACCGACACGCTTAGCTAACTGTGCAACGGTCAATACCACCTGACACCCTCTACCCTCTCTACTGTTCTGCATCCAACCGGGCCGTAACCTCATCGCTGATATCCACACAGCCGTCGCTGTAAAGCACCTTATGTGTGCTTATAACCGTCATAAGCTCAGTATAATTTGACAGGGGAAACTCAGGCTCATCCCTCTCAAGCACTATATCAAGGCCCTTTTTTTTCGCCACTTCAGCAGTGATTCGCAAAACATCTTTGTAAACCTTTTCAGTCCATTGCTGTTCTTTCAATACTGCCTGCTGTTTATAAAACTCCTGCCGGGCCTGCAAGTCTGCCCGTTTTGTGATGATTTGTTTTACCCGCGCCAGGTGGTCATCGCTGCCGACCTTTAATGTCCTCAGCCCCGCCTCTTCAGCCTCAATCTCTTTGGAAAGCTTCTCCAGCTCCGCCTCGTCCCTGTCCTGCGCTGCAGCGGCTGATTGCCTGTACTTTTCATTTCCCTTGTAATTCTGAAAAACCTTGAGAATACTCACAACGCCGATTTTCACCCCCTGCCCCGAGGCGGTTTTGGGGTTCCCAAACGCGCATATTTTTGTGGTTGGGGTTCCTTTAGAACCGGCCCAGCTAAACCCATCGGTCATAAGCAAAGCAGCGGAAACTGCCAAACACGTCAGAACTACCGTTTTAATTTTCATATAAGCTTTCCTCTCTCGATATTGGTAACTGGTAATTGGTAACTATTTAACCATTCAACCAGTAGTCAATCAAAACAGCCGTCCCACTGAGAAGCTGAAGACCTGCGTCTTATCGTCGCCGTCTTTCATCAGCGGCACAGCAATCTCAAACCGCATCGGTACGGGTCCAAACCACTGCGGCAGCATTATCTGCAAGCCTGTGCCCACAGCCGCACGGTAGTTGCCGGAGTCGATTACGCCGCTATCGATGAAGAACAGCGCCGCAATTTCGTTACCCGATAAAGGAACCGCTACCTCACCGCTTGCCAGGAATATCCAGTCGCTGCCTATCGGGTCTTTATTCGTACCGCCTCTGGTGCTTACGCCGCGATAATCGAAGCCCCTGATGCTGCGACTGCCGCCGGCATAAAACTTCTCAAAAGGCGGCGCGTCGCCCACCACCGTCGCCGCATGCAGCTTGGTCGCAAGGACCGTCTTTCGCCCGGCCAGGTCTTCATGAACCGTCTTATATCGCCGGTAAGTTCCACTCACCACACCGAAGGTGTGGTCGCCGAAAACCTGCTCATAACCGGCGTTAAAATAATCGCCGGTGGTCGGATTAAACCTGTCGTCGGTAAGGTCCCTTGCTATGCTGAGCTTAACGCCGGCAATCTTGTTATTACCTTCGACATCCGTGATTTCTTTCGGCGCATCGCCGTCAACATTGGCGACATTAACATTCTCTGCCCTGAAGCTGATGCCCCTGCGCCAGTGGTTCTTGTAACGTTTTTCAAACCCAACGAGGCCGCGCAGTCTCCGCTCATCATAGGATTCTCTTTGCCACGTAAACTTTTCGCCTGTTACGTCGAGCGTTATGGGTTTGTCCCTGAAATAAGGTTCGGTGAAATTAATCGAATATCTGCTTAGTTCCGTACCCGGTTCAATCGCTATTCGCAGACTCTGCCCTGCCCCTTTGAACGCCTTGCCCCTTATGAACTCACCGAAGTTCTCCGGCCAATCCTTGATGTCGAAGTTTCTCTGTTCGAAAACAAGTTGCCCGATAATTCCGCTGTCACTGGTGACACCGGCGCCGAGCATAACCATACCCGTCTGGCCCTCGATAACACTCACCTGTGCATCTCTCTGGCCGGCAGCCTGTCCCGCAGGCGTAATAGTCGCCCTCTCCGTCAATGTCATGTTTCGCACATATTTTTCCAGCTCACCGCTGCCGTCACCGCGGGCTATATCAGCGTTATACCACTTCCCCGGCTGAAAATCATACTCGTCCAGCACCCGCCGAATAACCTTGTCCTGTGTCTCTTCGTTGCCGCTTATATCAACCCGGCCGATTCGAAAACGCTCCCCCTCCGTTATTGCAAAGTCAACGTTGACCCTGCTTTTCGAAATAAACCCGCGGCCATACTCGACCTTCGCGTCGATAAAACCGTTTTCAAGATAAAGCTTAAGCAGTCTTTCAGTTGCGGCACTAACCTTTCGCTCGTTATAGACCTGGCCCTGCTCTATTTTCAGCTCTGTCTGCAATCGGCTCACGTCAAAATGTTCATTGCCTGTAATCGTAATTTTCTCAATGCTATAAGCCGACCCTTCCTCTATAACAAAATCAAGGCGGATTTTGCTCTTATCCTTGTTGAATGCTTTCTTGACCGTTACGCTGCTGTCGAGAAAGCCTCTTTCGTAGTAGGCATTCTGCAGCCTCGTCACGTCCTTCGCCAGCTCCTCCTCGGCGTAATATCTCGGCAGGACAAGGAATTTCTTGTTTGCTGTTTTTACAGCCCTTTTAAGGGTCTTGGTCTTTACGGCGCTGTTGCCGGTGAAGCTGACCGCATCAATCCTGACCCTCGGCCCCTCCTCAATCGTATAAATTAGTTTGCCCGCCTTCAATTGCTCGCTGTCCAGGCCCGCTGTCGCAAAGGCAAAGCCCTTCTTCTGATAAAATTCGACAATTGCTTTTCTGCCCGACTCCGCCAGCGAGGGGTCGAGATAATCACCAATCTTAAGGTCCAGCTTTTTCTTCAGCTTGGAACCCTGTATTTGCTTATTACCTGCAAAGACAATCGAACGGACGATATTCCTCTCGACGACAACGAATGTCAGTTTGATTTTCCCGTCGACAACCGCCGTGTTATAGTAACTATACTCGACGCCGGATAGTTCAGCTATTCGCCTGGCATCGGCTGCTGCTGTCTCCGCGTCGAACAGCTCACCAACTCTGCTGCGAGCTTCGGACAGTATCCGGCTACTGGTAATACTGCGGGCCCCAACAACCTCAATACTGCCTATCGGCAATCCCGACGAGTTGGGGTCGGAAGAAAACGCGGAACTCCCAACCAGCAGTAAACAGCAAACAGCAAAGAAGATGGAAGACAGAAGACCCCCGTGCTTTCTTGCCTGCCTCAGCGACTCTCGTCGCAAGACGAGGCGGCAGGCGAAAGCAAGAACGGGGGATTTCCGACTTCTGATTTCCGACTTCCGGCTTTGCTTTATGTCTTTCATTAGTCAATAGCAAATAGTCAGTTAAAACGGCGGCTCTTCCTGCTCCTGATAGCCTGCTCCACTGATGGTCCGGTCCCCTGATACTCCGACGCCCGGCCCCGTTGCGGCTGAAGCGTTTTCAAATCGCATAAATTTTCTCCTGAATATCAACTTCACACTTCCGATCGGACCATTACGTTGCTTGGCAATTATTACTTCAGCAGTATTCTTTTTACTTTGATCATCTTCACTACTGTAAACTGTGCTGTCCTTCTTATCGCTCAACTCAAGTCTTTCAGAATGGCGATAATAATCTTCGCGGTGCAGCAGCATAACAACGTCGGCGTCCTGCTCGATACTACCGGACTCCCGCAAATCGCTCATCCTCGGTCTATGGTCTTCTCTGCCCTCCGGCGCACGATTTAACTGGCTCAAAACAACAACAGGGATGTTCAGCTCCCCCGCCAATGCTTTCAGATACCTTGAAATAACGGTCACTTCCTGCTGACGCGACTCTACCCTACGCGTATCCAAATGCATCAGCTGTAGATAATCCACTATGATGCACCGGATACCATGTCGGTTTTTCAATCTCCTCGCCTTTGCACGAAGCTCGAGCGGTGTCAACAGCGATGTGTCATCGATATAAATCGGCGCCTGTGCCAGCTCATCGCACGCCATGGCCAGGTCCCGGTAAGCCTCATCGTCCAGCATCCCCTTTCTCACTAATTGGGCATCCATCTGGCTGTAACTGCACAGAAATCTCTCGGCCAACTGTTGCTTTCCCATCTCTAAAGAAAATATCGCAACCGGAGCTTTCTCTATCATGCCAATGCGCTCGGCAATATTTAGGGCGAGGCTGCTCTTGCCCATACTTGGCCTGCCTGCAAGGATTATCATCTCCCCGTCTTGCAAACCGCTCGTTAACTCATCAAGCTCAAAAAATCCAGTCGCCAAGCCCGTGACATGGCCACCCCCTTTTCTTTCCATAAGGATCTCATAGGCCTTAAAGACCAAACTCTGTAACTTATCTGCAGAGCCTCTTATCTTTTTATCGGTAAGGGCAAAAATTTTGCGCTCTGCCTCATCAAGTTTTTGGCCTGGTTCGCCATCTCCGCTGTACGCATCCTCTAAAATCTCACCGGCAGCGGCGATAACCTCACGAAGCAGCATCTTGTCCTTGACGATTCCCAGATAATACGTCACGTTCGCAGCCGAGGGTACAGACTCCATCACCTTCGCGAGATACTCGACCCCCCCGACCTTATCGAGCTGACCACGCTTTTCGAGCTCATCACGAAGCAAAACGCCGTCAACGGCCGCCTTCCCTGTAGCGGGCTGGCTGTGTTTCTCGTAGAGCTCCACCACCGCATCGAATATCATCTGGTGTTCCAAACGGTAAAACGCGTCGCTGCTGACCTGCTCCACCACCTCACCGATGCACTCCGGGTCGATTATCATAGACCCCAGAACCGCCGCCTCAGCCGCCAACGACTCCGGCATAATTCGACCAATATCCTGCTGGCCCATATCTTCTCCGTTCTCTCTCGACGGCCCGCCACTTACGTTTGGGGCCCTGCCTCCCGACCTCCGTTTTCTGTCTTCTGACTTCTGTTTTCTGACTTCTCTTGCGAAACGACAACAACATTAACATTCGCCGCCAAATCCTGCGCGAATTTAAGTTTTACAGTCGTGGTTCCCACTTGCTTTATGTGTTCCGAAAGCTGCACCAGCTCGTCAGCGACC
>CAYLXD010000002.1:0-22346 GCA_964387515.1 uncultured Pirellulales bacterium
ACTTTTTCGATAGCATCACAGACAGCTCCGCAGTCGAGGTCTTGAAAAAGCAGGTCTCCTTCTCGAAGTGCAAAAGTACTTTCCTTTTCAAGAGACCCCCGGTTGCATCCGAAAACCGACAGACCGGCGGCAAGCAATACCAGTGTTCTTGTGCGAGTCAAACAGCCAAGAAAATGCATAAAGTCCCCGGCTATGCAAAGCACCGACGATGACATCAAAAGCTAAAATAAGCAATCAGCATTATGTCAAATCTGGCTTGATAGATGAAACGAACCGAACCACACGATTGCAATTCGGTTCGTTACAGCACATTTTGTTCGAGCGCTTTTTATCAGTAGCGACGTCTGCCGCCACCACCGCTGCCACCGTAGCCACCTTGTCTGCCTCGTCCGCCGCCGCCACCGCTACCGCCGCCTCGACCTCCTCGGCGTTCTGTGCGAGGACGAGCTTCATTGACGTTGAGGGTGCGCCCCATGAGATCCTTGCCGTTCATACCCGTAATCGCGGCCTGGGCCTCGTCCTTAGAGGGCATCTCCACAAATCCGAACCCTCTTGATTCGCCGGTGAATCTGTCCTTTATGACATTGGTGGATTCGACTTGGCCAAAGGCTTCAAACGCCTGACGCAAATCGTCTTCGGTTGTCTCACGCGATAAATTGCCCACATAGATATTCATTCAGTTCTCCTTTTTCTACTCCAAAAAAATTTACGCCGGAACGCCGGCGGCCAAAATCATCGCTTACCTGATACAAAGGCAAAACTATACGCTTATGGTCTCTATACTATCTGCCGTTTTCTGTTGAAGCAAGTATAGACACGAATGCCGTCCGCGTCCAGAGTTTTTTGGGTTTATTTTTTCGGCCTCATCGTTTGCTCGTGCTGGCTAACGTGTTACTACCGATAAGCCCGGCCGAGACAGGCCTCAGGCAAAGTAAAATACCCCCTCAGCAGCGTTTTTTGAGTGAAAATGCGGATTTCGTCCTGACAATACGCCGTCTGACGACTCTCCTTTACAGCCCTTTTGCCGGACAGCTTTTCAGGAAAGTTAACCGCTTTTTTTGTCGATAAAACTCCTGTCCAAAGAAAATATTCGCCTGATAAACAAACATCAGCCCCAACCAGAGCATATTATAAACTATGCAGCCTGAAAATGGGATTCAGCCGATGGAGGGTTTGACAGTTGTCGTGGGCGTGGTATAATGCAAGTTTGTGCTCTGGATTGCTGTTTTACTGTTTGAAATAGCTAATCGTCTCATGAGCGGTTTCGATTTATGTGTTCACGGTGAAGTTTTGAGGTAGAAAATGTTTGAGCGTTTTACAGACCGAGCGCGTAAGGTTATGGCGCTGGCAAACCAGGAGGCCCAGCGATTTAACCACGAATACATAGGAACAGAACATATCCTGCTGGGCCTGGTCAAAGAAGGCAGCGGAGTCGGTGCCACCGTCCTTAAGAACCTGGACGTGGATATAAAGAAGCTTCGGCTGGCGGTAGAAAAACGCGTCAAGAGCGGGCCGGACATGGTTACGATGGGCAAACTCCCACAGACCCCGCGAGCCAAGAAGGTGATTGAATACGCCATTGAAGAGGCCAGGGCATTGAACCATAACTATGTCGGCACCGAGCATATTCTGCTGGGTCTTTTGCGGGAGACCGAAGGAATAGCAGCTCAGGTCCTTATGGATATGGACCTTAAGCTCGAAGATGTCCGTCAGGAGGTGTTGAACCTGCTCGGCGCCAGCGTCGACGAAGAAGCTATCGGCCTGGGTATGAAGATGGGCCCGGCGATGGCCCGAAAACCAAAAAGCAAAACTCCTGCGCTCGATAGTTTCGGCAGAGACCTAACCGAATTGGCGGCCAACAATGAGCTTGACCCCGTCATCGGAAGAAAAACCGAAATCGAACGACTGGTACAGATACTCTGCAGACGCACCAAAAACAACCCGGTTCTTTTGGGCGAAGCTGGCGTCGGCAAAACCGCGATTGTCGAAGGCCTCAGCCAGCAGATTGTCAACAAGCAGGTCCCTGAAATCCTCAAAGATAAGCGCATCGTCGTCCTCGACCTGGCGATGATGGTCGCAGGAACAAAATACCGCGGCCAGTTCGAAGAGCGAATAAAGGCGGTCATTAACGAGGTCAAAAGGGCCAGGAACGTCATCCTCTTTGTTGATGAGCTTCACACACTGGTCGGCGCCGGCGGCGCCGAGGGTGCCATCGATGCATCGAATGTCCTCAAACCTGCGCTTGCCAGAGGTGAAGTTCAGTGTATCGGCGCGACAACCCTCGATGAGTACAGAAAGCACATCGAGAAAGACGGTGCCCTCGAAAGACGTTTCCAGACGATAATCGTGGAACCGCCTTCAAAAGATGAAACCCTCGACATACTCAGAGGACTCCAGGACCGCTACGAGGCACACCACAGAGTCAGCTTTAGCAACGAGGCACTGTATCAGGCCGTGGAGCTCTCGACCAGGTACATCGCCGGCAGATGTCTGCCCGACAAGGCCATAGATGTCATTGACGAAGCCGGCGCCAGAGTTCGGCTCAAGAATATGACGCCGCCGCCGGACTTGACGGACATTGAAGAACAAGTCGAAAAACTGCAAAGGGAAAAGGATGAGGCCGTCAGAAACACCGATTATGAACGGGCAGCGGCACTGAGAGACCAGGCACAGCAGCTTTTAGACAAAAAAAACCAGCTGCACAAAAAATGGTACGAAGAAAATAAAGAAGCGACAGGCCTAGTCGATGCCGAGACCATCGCGGAGGTCGTCAGCAACATGACCGGTGTCCCGCTGACGAGGCTGGAGAAAAAGGAGGCCCAGCGGCTTCTCGAGCTCGAGGTGGAGCTGCACAAACGCGTCGTCTCACAGGATGAGGCAATCAGTGCCGTAGCCAAGGCCGTCAGACGCAGCAGAAGCGGTATGAAGGACCCCAATCGTCCGATGGGATGCTTTATATTCCTGGGCCCCAGCGGCGTCGGAAAAACACTGCTCGCAAGGGCGCTGGCCGAGTTTATGTTCGGCGATGAAAACGCTCTCGTCCAACTGGATATGAGCGAATTTATGGAAAAGCACAACGTCAGCCGACTCGTAGGCGCGCCTCCGGGCTACGTGGGCTACGAGGAAGGAGGACAGTTGACCGAAAGAATCAGACGAAGGCCCTATGCCGTACTGCTCTTGGATGAAATCGAAAAGGCCCACGCCGACGTTTACAATATACTGCTGCAGATTATGGATGAAGGCCGGCTGACCGACAGCTTCGGCCGCCACGTCGACTTCAAAAACGTCGTCCTGATTATGACCAGTAACATCGGTGCCGATTTGATTAAGAACCAGACCGGCTTCGGCTTCGGAAAGAAAACACCCGAAGCCAGCTATGAAAAAATGAAAGAGATGCTTCATAAAGAGGTAGAGCATCACTTCAGACCGGAATTCTTAAATCGAGTCGACGACACAATAGTCTTCAGGGCCCTGACCAAAGAAGACTTACAAACCATCGTCGATTATGAGCTCGCAAAGGTCTTCAAGCGACTGACCGAGCATGGCCTGAAGCTTGAATTATCTACAACAGCCAAGGAGTTTCTTATCGAAAAAGGCTACAGCGCCGAATTCGGAGCACGGCCACTGCGAAGAGCGATAGAGCATTATATCGAAGACCCCCTCTCAGAAGCTATGTTGCGGGGCGAATTCAAAGACAAGAATCTTATAAAGGTAACTGTTCAGGATGAAGACCACCTGAAACTCGAGGGCCTCAAGGTAAAGGAAAAAGAGCCTTCCGAAGGCAAACACGCCGTCGCAAAGTCACAATAGTACCGCCGGCAGCTACTGCTGGAGCATTTGAATTTCTACAGGGCTTTGCTGCTGGGCTAAAAGCTCTTTAAATTCCTTTTCGCCCATCCACTCGACCCGCCCGTCCAGCCTCAGTACGATAAACCCGTCGCTCAAAAGTAACGAGTGATATTCTTTCTTGGCATAGGCCAGAATCTCATCACCGGAAGATTCAAAATCAATCCATAACCCCCTGTATCGCATGTCGCCCAGCCGAGCGTTTCCAGGCAAATCCTCCCTTACCCTGTCGACGTAAGACTGCGGCGGCACTGAACCGTGCTCTTTGCGGTACTGCAGGGCTATTTGGCCAAGATATTCCATCGCACGTATAGCCTCTGACCGGTTGACCCAGTCCTTGAAGTTAATCATCGCCAGAACAGCGAAAGCCGTAATGACTATTATGATTACGATATTTGTTAAGATAGCTTTTTGACGTCTGTTCATTCTCGATTCTCGTTTTCATCGGGTATCAAGCATCAAAACCCTGTTGTCTTGAACAACTATTTTGCCGTCTGCAAACAATTTTATGGCCTGCGGATATGCGATGCATTCCTGTTCAAAGACCCGCTCAGCCAGGGTATCGGCAGTATCGTCGTCTTTGACCGCGCAAGCCCGCTGGACGATTATTGGGCCTTTATCATATTCGTTCGTGCAGAAGTGTACGGTACAGCCGCTCACTTTGCACCCTGCTGCAAGAACTGCTTCGTGCACGTGATGTCCCCACATCCCCTCTCCGCCGAAGCTCGGCAGCAGTGCCGGGTGGATGTTCATCACCCGGTTTTCATATTTTTGGGGTATCTTCCACAGGCACAGCCAGCCGCCCTGGACCACAAGGTCAACTTTTGCAGCGTCGAGCTCTTCTTCGATTCGCCTGCTGAACTCATCGATCGTCCTACGGTCTTTCTTTCGAACGACCTTGACATCCAGCCCGGCTTTCTTTGCCTTCTCAACCCCGGATACCGTTGAGCGCGAGCTTATTACAACAGCGACCTCGGCATTTAGTCTGCCCTTATTTATATATTCGAGGATATTCATCAATGTCGTCCCACCGCCGCTGATGAGCACTCCCAGACGAACCGTCTTTTTATTCGGCTCAGTGGATTGGCCTTCTGCTTTGACATCGCCTTCGAGGTTCAAAGCCTGATTTACAAGCTTGTCTGCTTCTTTGTTTTTCTCTCTGGCAATATGTTGAACTTCGCAGTCTTCAAATTCATCTATCAGCGCAGTTGCCTGCCTGTAAAGCGGCCTGACCTGCTCACTCTTTACCTTGTACTGGCCGTTAAGCTGCCGAACCACCAGTTCACTGTCGCTGAAAACTGTTACCCTTTTACCCCTAATCCGCTTTGCAGCCTCCAGAGCCTTTATAATCGCGGTGTATTCAGCTACATTATTGGTGGTCCTGCCGAGAAAAAAGGCTTTTGCCTCCAGTTGCACCCCCCTGCTATCAGTCAGCACAAATCCCGCGGCCGCCGGACCCGGATTGCCTCTGCTGCCGCCGTCCGTGTAAGCCCTTATCTCCTTTGCCAACGCTTCCACTCCTGAAAATTTGGTAACTGGTAAATGGTAACCATTTACCAACCTTCAGCTCTCCTGCAAATTCCCGAGCACGAGTATTCGTGTGCAGTTCGGACACCGGATTATATCGTCCTTTGTCATAAGTACGTTGACCAATTCCGCAGGAACGCCCATAAAGCAGCCCCCGCATGTGTACGTCTCCGTCTTGCCGTCCTGCTGTTCGACCACAGCCAGTGCTTCGCCGTCATACGTCTCTGCCACGCGATTGAACAACTCCAGCGGTTTAGATGGTATGGCCTGCGATGTCTGGTCCCATTCGGCCTGGATTTCTTCTATCTCCGCCTCGTACTTCGTCGCCAGTTGCTCGGCCTCTTTTCGGATTTGCTCGAGCTTTTGCTTTTGCTCGTCTATCTGGTCCTGGATATTTGCGCGCTCGGCCTCGTCGACCTCGATACCTTTCATCAGTTCCAGAATTTGTGTCTCTATCTTGGAATTGTCTGCCTTGGTCATATTAAGCTGGGTCAGTACCGCAGCGTATTCTTTGTTTGTTTTTGATGCGTTCAGGCTCGCTCTCAACTTCAATATCGCTTCATCCTTGGCCTTTAGCTCCAGTTCCAGGCGGTCGGATTGAACCTTGGTCAGTTGAATCTCCTCTTTCTTTGCTTCGACGGCGCTTTGGAGGCTCCGGACGTGGTTTTCCTGAATGATGACGTTTCTCCTGCATCTGGTGAGCTTCGCTTTGGCAGCTCGCAACCGATTTTCAACACTCTGAAGTTTTATCAACCCGTTCAGTACAGGGCCCATCATACTCCTTCGCGCATCACCTGAAAACCTGTGAATCCTGTATGATATTTGCTTTGAGTCCGATTCGCAATAAAATTTTCCCGTTTTTTTGCGATTGTCCCGGCAAACAAAGGCCTTCGAAACATCAAAGATTTGAAAAAAAGCCGCATCTGTGGTAAAAAACACCTTGTGGTGAGCCTGTCGAATCCACGACAGGTTTATCCGCCTTTTACCCGCCGCAGGCGGGGGGCGGAATAAACCCAGTTCCAGGACAAATTCTTATGCCGGTCCAGTTCATTCTTGGCAGAAGCGGTACGGGAAAAACCAGCTATTGCATAAAAGCGATAGTAAATGCCCTGCTGGAGCCAGCCGACAATCAGCCTTTAATTCTGCTGGTTCCGGAGCAGGCGACGTACCAGGCACAGTGTGCCATCTTGTCTGATAAAAGAATAGCCGGCTACGGCGGCAGACTAAATGTCCTCTCGTTCGACCGTCTGCAGTTTTTGTTGTTAGGCAGAAATACCGCAAGGCCGCAGTTATCGCGAATCGGAAGGACAATGGCGGTCCAGCGGATTCTGCGAAATGTCAGCAGCAGGCTAAAGCTCTTCGACTTATCTGCGAATCAGCCAGGCCTCGGTCGGCAGATGGCCGAAGTCGTCGCTGAGCTTCACCAATACGCAAAAACGCCGGAAGATATCGACGAACTGTTAGGCAAATTGAGCAGCGACGAGCCGAACAGCTTGACCGCCTTAAAGTTCGCAGATATCAGCCTGGTCTTTAAGCAATACCTGAAATTCATTGAGGCAAAGTTCATCGACCCCGATGTGCAGTTGAGCAGGACAAGACGGGCCATTGCCGGAACAGACTTCGCCAAAGACGCAAAGTTATGGGTCGACGGCTTCGCCGGATTTACCACCGGCGAGCTTGAAATCTTGGCCGAACTGCTAAAAGCCGCGGCTGATGCCCATATCGCACTTTGCCTTGACCCCTCGGATATCAATTTGAAAAATCCCGACAGCAAAAACGCCGATCCTGTCAGCCTGTTTTACCCGACGCAGCGTACGTACACAGAGCTTTTCGAGATTGTAAAAAAACTCAAGTTCAAATTGGCTGAGCCGGTAATCCTCACCGAGCCGGCCAGATTCTCCTCTTGTCCGCCGCTCGCCCATATCGAAAGTAATATCTTTGACCATCGGCCTGCAGTGAGCCTGCCGAATCCGCAAAAGAAAATCACCGCTGGCAGCAACGTTCGTGTTGCAGCAGCGCCAAATGCTCGAATGGAGGTGCGGTTCGTTGCGGCAGAGATACTCAAGCTCGTCAGGGACAAAAATCTGCGATACCGTGACATTGCGGTAATAGCGACCGACCTCGGCCGGTATGAGCACTACATACGGGCATACTTCGACGACTATCGCCTGCCGTTTTTTATTGATAAGCGAAAACCACTGAACCAGCACCCTCTTATTCAGCTTATCTGCTCGGCTCTGCAGGTGGTAACGGATGGTTTCTCCGGCAGTGATATCTTCGCATATCTCAAGACCGACCTTGTCCCCCTCGACCGTTGTGAAGTCGATTTGCTGGAAAATTACTGTGTCGCGTTTGGCATCGCCGGCAGCGACTGGCAGAACGACAGAGACTGGCACTTTGCCGAGCCTGCCCAGGAGAGGTTCGACGAACAGCGTACAAACCAAATCCGGCAAAAAGTAAGCCAACCACTGCTTGAACTTCATAGCAGACTCCACCCAGCCGACAATCCGGACACCTGTCCGCCGCGGCGGATTTCCGCACGTCTGGAGCCCGATGTCGTCTCGGAGAAAACTCTGACCGCCGCCGAATTCACGCAGACCATTTTTGATTTTCTCGATAGCCTGCATGTCCGCGAAAGATTGGCCCAGTGGATTGAAGAAGCACTCGAAGCTGATGACCACGCAGCGGCCGACGAACATCGTCAGGTCTACGACAGACTTGTTAATATATTTGACGAGCTTGTCGAGGTCTTTGCCGATGAGCGGATGAGCTGCGATGATTTGATTTCGATAATCGACTCAGCCTTTTCGCAGTTAACACTGGCTTTTATACCGCCGTCTCTGGACCAGGTCCTCGTCGGGGCCATCGAGCGCAGCCGACACCCCGACTTGAAAGCTGTTTTTTTGATAGGCGCGACACAAAAGCAGTTCCCCACACCAGTGGGTTTCGACGGCCTGTTAACCGATGCCGACCGTACCGCAGCCGGGTCGGCGGATTTCCCACTGGCGGCAACAACCGACGAAAAGTTAGCCCAGCGGCAGTATTTGGCCTACATCGCCTTTACTCGCCCCGCACAATTCCTCTATGTTACATACCCTCTGACGGACGATAAGGGCAGCGCCGAGGTCCGCTCGCAATTCATAACCAATATCGAGTCACTGTTTGAAAATCTCGCCGCAGAATCATTCGCATCTCAACAGCCGGCCGTCGAGCAGGTCCACAACGAATACGAACTTAGTGATTTACTCTGCAGCAGACTGGGAAGAGATGTATCTGGTGACTCGATACGAGATTCCCAGCTTGACAGATTATTAGCTGATATTTGCGCCGATGAGCAGCTTATGGAATTAGGCTCAATGATGCAGCAGGCGGTAAATTACGACAATAGCGCTGAGTTTGATAAAGATGCCTGCGAAAAATTCTTCACCGGCCAGATAAGAACCTCGGCGACAAGGCTCAGCACCTTCGCCGCCTGTCCCTATCAGCATTTTGCCCGATACATATTGGAACTGCAGGAACGGCAGGAGTTTAAATTTGAGCCGTTAGACCTCGGTATTTTTTACCATCGTGTTTTGGATGCTTTGCTCGAACAAGTGAACCTGGCGAAAATGGATTTTGCCTCGATTCAGGACCGGCATCTGTTGGAGCTTTTGAGAAAGACTGTAGCTGAATTTGTCCAGACGGATTCCTTCATATCAAATTTTGCGCGCCGCAGCCCTCACAACTCATTTATTATTAACTGTGCGAGCGAAACGCTCGAGGACTGCGCTTTGGCGATTGCGCAAATGGTGCGCGCCGGAAAGTTCAGGCCCACCGCCTCCGAAATCGCTTTCGGAAAAATCGAAAACGTCCGCCGAACGCTCGGCGAATTTGAGCTCGCCCTTTCAAACGGAAAACAGCTTTTCTTAAATGGCAAAATCGACCGGCTTGACATCGCAGAGCTCAATGGCAAAAAGGCTGCTCTGGTCTTCGATTATAAACGCAAAGACACCCCCTTCAGTTGGTCGCAGTTCTATTATGGCCTCGATATGCAGCTTCCAATTTATATGCTGGCGGTTAAAAATACAAACGATACCCAATACAAAACCCAAGATGTGGTCGGCGCGTTTTACATACCGGTCGAAACAGAGATTAAATCGACCGCGATTGACGAGCTGCCGGAAAAAACAGATAAGTTCTATTACAAAGCAAAAGGTATATTCAACGGCGACTTCGCTCAATATCTCGATAGAGACGCCTCAAAAGATAGCAAATTTTACAATTTCTACGTTACAAAAGATGGCAAACCTTACGGTATTTATGAAAACAGGGGGGCATTAAAACCTGCCGATTTTGAAAAGATTGTTAAATTTACCGAAAGAAAAATAGTCCGATTAGAACAGGAAATTCTTTCGGGGAAAATCGACGTTCAGCCTTACAGAATTGGGACAAAATCTCCGTGCAGCTATTGTAAGTATAAATCTCTCTGCCGCTTCGACTGGCAGATAAACAACTACAACGCTCTGATACCGCTGAATAAACTCTCAGCCCTTGAAAAGATGGGAACAACCGATGGCTGAAAAAAATATTAAATGGACAAAGCAGCAGCAGCGGGCCATCCGTCAGCGCGGCTCTGACGTGCTCGTAACGGCCTCAGCCGGCACCGGCAAAACTGCGGTCCTCTCGGGACGGTGCGTCGATATTGTATCGGACAAATCTGTATGTCCCGATGTCGGCAGCATATTGGTACTTACCTTTACCGACGCTGCCGCCGAGCAGATGCGCCTGCGAATCGCTGAACAATTGCGCATCGCATCTTTACAAAAACCTGACCCCCATCTTCGTCATCAGCTTATACTACTCGACGGCGCTGACATCAGTACAATACATTCATTTTGCAAACGCCTTATCACCGAGTATTTTTACAGGCTCGCCCTTGACCCGACCTTTCGGATAATCGATGCCGACGAAGCAGCCCTGCTCAAAGCCGAGGTCTTCGAAAAAACCATCGACTGGGCCTGGCAGCAGAGTTATCTGACCGAGTCTCTCCAGCAGCTTCTTCGCCGCCGCGACCTTCGCGCAAACGTCGGCTTTCTAAACAGGATAATGACGTTAAGTAACTTCCTCGACGGTGTAGTTCACCGCCGGGATTGGTACGAACGTGCATTGGCGCTGACAGAGGCTCTCGACCCGCTCGGCAGCGATTTAGGCGAAAAACAAAAGCAGATTATTGCAGACAGATTGCAGCACATCCTTGCCCGGCTTCGACACGCTCAAAGGCTCTATGATGAGCAAGGCCCCGGCGGCGACTGGAGTAAGAAGCTGCAGGAAACTCACATAGCTCCTGTTATGCGATGTGTGGAGTTTCTGAACACCGGCCAATGGGACAAATGCGCCAAAGAAATAACCAGCTTTGTAAAGCCGACCACCCACAGCCCCAAAGATTTAGATAAGCCTCTCGCTGAGCTCGCAGCCGGCCTGGCAAGAAAAGCTGTCGCTGAGTTCGCCGGCCTAACCGACTTTGCAATTGTAAATCCTGATTACCTCAACCACATCGGCTCAGCCGCAGGCCGGCAGACAAAAGTTGTTATTGAAATCCTCAAAAAATTCGACCGGTTGTACAGCCAGGCCAAACGCTCAGTTAATGGCCTTGATTTTGCCGACCTTGAACATTATGCGCTTGAGCTTTTGACCGATGAAGATTCTACGCAGGATAAACTGATTCTCTCTGAAACCGCCCTGGCGCTTCGGCAAAGATACAAATACATCTTCGTCGACGAGTACCAGGATATCAATCCAGTCCAGCAGGCGATACTCGATGCGCTTAGCTCGGCGGGCAATGTCTTCGTTGTCGGCGACGTCAAGCAAAGCATTTACGCCTTTCGCGGCGCAGAACCCGATATTTTCCTCAAGCGTCTCAAGCCTGCCTCGCTCGACCCAGGCAACGCACCAAACGGCCTGCGCGTCGACCTCAACGCCAATTTCCGTTCAGCCAAAGGAATTCTCGATTTCGCCAACAAACTGTTCGGCCGGATAATGACCGCGTCTTTTACCAAGATAGACTACGACGAATCCGCCAAACTAAGACCCGCCCCGTTAGATAATTTTGGCCATCTAACGGGGCCCGCATCCGAGCACCTACCTGCAAAACCGTCGGCAGCTGACAACCAACCTGTTGTCGAATTTCATATACTCGATGAAAAAAGCAAAGACCCGCCGCTTCAGGATAACGAAGCAACCGACTCGGCTGATGATGAAAGCACAGATATCATCACTTCCCGCCAGCGCCAGGCGGCGATGATTGCCCGCCGAATAAAACAAATGGTCGGCGACGGCACCGGCAAAAGCGAATTTCAGATTTTTGACAAAGAGCAGGGCATACTCAGAGCCGTTGAATACCGTGACATTGTCATACTTATGCGTTCGCCTGCCAAAAGGGTCAATGATTATATCGAGGTTCTTCGCCTGGCTGGCGTGCCGGTCAGCTCGGAGTTCGGTTCAGGTTATTTCGAGACAACGGAAATCACCGACATCTTATGCTTGTTGAAAATTCTCGACAATCCTCAGCGGGATATCGAACTGGCTGCCGTACTGCGAAGCCCGTTTTTCAACATCACCGACACCGAGCTGGCCGAGATAAGGCTGCACAGTAACCCGCAAACTGTGGGTTTCTACGATTGTGTACTCCGATATTGTGCTGATAGCCCGGACGCCGAACTGGCCGAAAAGTTAAAAAGGATTTTAGCTCAAATCGAAAACTGGCGAACGATTGGCCGGCGGGGCAGTCTGGCCGACTTGATATGGCAAATACTTCGCCAAACTTCCTTTTTGCCATTCGTCTCAGCTCTGCCGAACGGCCAAAGTCGAAGAGCAAATCTCTTAAAACTGCACGATAGAGCAATTCAGTTCGAGAATTTCGCTGGCAATAGCGGCAGCGCATCGCTGAGACGCTTCGTTGAATTTATCGAAAAGCTCCAGGCAACCGCCGCCGACTGGGCGAAAGCCTCGCCCGAAGCTGCCGCCGAGAATGCCGTCCGCATTATAAGCGTGCACAAAAGCAAGGGGCTTGAATTTCCGGTCGTCTTCTTGGCGGAATTAAACACCCAATTCAACAAAGAGGACGCCCGCCAGGACTGCATTGCCGATACCGGCGCAACCCTGGGGCTGCAGATTATCGACCGAAAGTCGAACAGCAGGCTCAGTTCGCTTGCCCATCAGGTCATCGCAGAAGACAAACTCAAAAGCGCACTTGCCGAAGAGATGCGTATCTTTTATGTAGCGACCACCCGGGCCAGAGAGCGTCTGATTCTGACCGCTAACGAAAAGGCCGGGCATTGTCGCGATGTCATCCGAAACGGTTTTTATTTCGCCAATGAACCAGTCCCGGATTGGCAGCTTCGTTCCTGCCGCAGCGCCGCCGAATGGCTCCTCTACGCCTTCTCCGACCAAAAAACCCTCCATAAGGTCTTTGAAACCAACTTGGAAACCGAGACAGACGATGACTTATTTAGCTTTAAACTTTACAGCCAGTCTGAGCTCAAAAACCTTTCCGAATATATTCTCGAATTAAAAAATGGAAAATCAAAACGCCCCGCTGCAACCGCAAAGAGCTCCCGTTCAAAACAAACAGAATCTGAGCTTCTTAACCGAATAAAAAAATCTCTGAGCTGGCGGTATCAGTTCAGTGGTATCGCGCTGTTGCCTGCCAAACGTTCAGTAACGCAACTGACTCACCACACCGATGAATACGTAAAGTTTGATTATTCCAGGGCCCTCGAGCAAAAACCGAGGGTTGTTTCGCTGGCCGATTCAATCGGCGCTATTGACGCCCGCCTTATCGGCACCGCTACACATCTTCTAATTTCAAAACTCGATTTGACGAAGTCCGTAACTGCCGAAGCAATCGAGCATCTCAAAGCACAGCTTATAGCTGAACAGGCCATAAACAAAATGGTTGCTGAGCATATCGACACAAAATCGGTAATGAAGTTTTTCGAAAGTGAGCTGGGACAAACTGTCCTCGATGCCAATAGTACCGTTTGGCGGGAATGGCCTTTCACTTTCGCCCTGCCCGCCTCAAAATGGAAAGAATTTATGAATCAATGGACGAGGGCCGAGCGACGACCGACGACCGACGATTTTATCATCATTCAGGGCATTATTGATATGCTCGTTAAAACCCCCGATGGCCTGTTGGTGATAGACTTCAAGACCGACGCAGTAACTGCCGAAGAAGCGCCGCAGCGGGCCGAGTTTTACCGCCAGCAGTTAAACCTTTACGCCGAAGCCGCCGCCGCAATCCTGAACTACAAATCCATCGCCAAATGGCTCTATTTCCTGACCCCAGGCTGTGCAGTCGAAATAAACACATAACATATTTTCTATTTGTCCTTGCCTACCGACGCTGCGCTTGTATAATAACCTGCCCATAAACAAACACCAATGTTTTTAATGGAGACTTCCAAAATGGCAGGTGCACCAAAGGCAAACGCGGTGGTCGGACAATCCGGCGGACCAACCGCTGTAATCAACGCCTCTCTCGTCGGCGTTATCGAAGAGGCCAACAAACATCCCGAAATCCAAAACCTCTATGGTGCGCTCCACGCTGTAGTCGGAATGGCTAATGACCAGTTCATTGATTTGAAAAAGCTATCAGCCGATACACTGGAACAAGTAGCTGCTTCACCATGTTCAGCCCTCGGTTCCAGCAGGGATAAGCCAACCGCCGAAGCTTGCGCTCGTATTTTTGAGGTCTTCAAGAAGCGCAATATCAGATACTTCTTCTACATCGGCGGCAACGACTCAGCTAATACCGCCAATATAATCAACAAACAGGCCTGCGAAACCGGTTACGAAATGCGAGTGTTTCATATTCCCAAGACCATCGACAACGATTTGCTCGTTACCGACCATTGTCCGGGCTACGGAACCGCGGCAAAATTCGTGGCCTGTGCCCTGATGGGAGATGACCTAGATATCCGGGCGATGCCGGGTGTAAAGATTGACGTCATTATGGGCAGGCACGCCGGCTTTCTGACAGCCGCTTCTGCATTAGGCAGGCAAAGAGATGACGACGGTCCCCACCTTGTATACGTCCCTGAAAGAAACGTTTCAATGGACAAATTCCTCCGCGATGTCGAGAGCGTCTATACAAAACTCGACCGATGTGTCGTTGCAGTCAGCGAGGGCATTTGTGATACTGACGGCGTAACCTGGGCCGAAAAACTCGCAAAGGATAGAGAGACCGATGCGTTCGGCAACATCCAGCTTACCAGCGGTGCCTTGGCAGACTTTTTAGCCACTCAGGCAAAGGCTACACTAAAAGCCAAGCGCGTCCGCGCCGACACATTTGGCTATCTGCAGAGAAGCTTTGTAGGCTTGCAGTCTGAGGTCGACGCAAGAGAAGCTCGCTGGTGTGGCCGTCACGCCGTTCAGTATGCTATGAAAGAGACAAGCGGCTCAGTCGCAATTAAAAGATTGGCAACCGGCAAGGATTACAAGGTCGAATTGTTTCGTACCAAACTAAAAAATGTCGCTGAAAAGACCAAGTCTATGCCTAATGAATTTATCAACGCCGATGGCAATGGCATAACAGATGCCTTCATCGAATACGCGATGCCATTAACCGGCGGCCTGCCCAAAACAGAATATCTCGGCAATTATCCTAAGATTTAAGAGGCTCCTGGTTACTTGTTCGATGCCGCTCAGGTCAAGGTTTTGGTTTGACAGGGGTGAAAGCCTTGGTTTATTGATGATGTACTATTATCTCTTGGTTGCTGCCTTCAAACATCGCCTCGTTCTTCCTGTCTGTGAAGTTCCCACAGGGCATTTGGGTAAACGAAGTAAACCGCAAATCAAGTCGATTCAAACGACGTTCCATGATTCTTCCATCAAATCACAAGGGTCATCTAATGTATAAACCTAGAGTTAGCATAAGGAGGCGTCAAAAACTCAATACCAACCAGCGACTCTAGAGAATAATGGCCCACTATACTTTGACCTTCTGGATTTAAAACTGTCAGCCAGTCTTTTCTTTCCAAATCACCGAGTCTTATATGAGGTGCGTTGGCAAAAGAGGTCAGGGTTCTAATTTGTTGTTTAAGCGAATCTATGCTCCCCAAATTGTGATAGTTTCCTTTTTCTCTTTCATCTGTATAGTTGCTCTCCATTTTTGTAAGAAACTCATCTATTGTTGCAGTTGTAACAGCATCAAGCCCTGAATAGTAAAGCGCGTCAGCGGCAGCTGCAGCGGTAGAGATGATGTACCCGCTGTCAATCTTTTTGTCTTCGTCGCAACAAAATCTACTAATGTATTCTAAAGCCAAAACAGTAGCAGCATAGGTGTCGCCTATAGCATTTTTCCCTTTGGACGGTAAACCTTCAACAACGGTAACAGGGCTATAATGAAGGGTGTCATTTTCGTCAAGACATAGGGAACCGTGTTTACCTAAGGTAACGTAAATCTTACTTTTCCTTTGAGAGTTCCTCTGCATGTCCCTTATAACTTCGAGGCCTTCTAACAATGAGTCAAGATGTACAAACCATCGCGTTTCCGTTCCTTCCAAAATTTTTACCCCCCTCTTCCTCAGAACATGATCGAACTCCTCTTCATTCATAATCAAGATTGCAGGACCACGGGGAATGATCTCTTGTACTATGAAGTCGTAGAGAGTCCGGATGTTGCTAAGGTTGACCTGAATTTTTCCCGAATTCAAAAAGTTTTCGATCCAACCCCTTTCTTGGTTACTAAGCACATCCGTATCATTACAGAGAGCTTTGGTCAGAGCTAGAACACCCAATCGTTCTTCATCTATAGCATAACATAATGCGTTCACTGCAAGAGTTTTGCTATATACAGTATTAACCATAACAGCCTTACCTTGTGGCTCAAAGGGTTCACTAATGACCCTTTCGGCAAATGGAGATTTTAAAACACCCCTATCGTCACCCCACAATCCTTCTATAACTATGTTAACTGGAACATAGTCGTAAATCATTGATAGAGTTAAAAGCCTCTGCGGACATGGAGATGTCGTCCCTAGGACTGACTCAGGAATCATTTCCAAAGCGTAACGGACGCTCGGATCAAAACCCCCTCCTGGCATCGGAGAGTAAGCTCCAATAAACTCAAATGAAAGCTTTCCAAAGACTTGATTGAGGATTTGAAGAACATTGGGACCGCCGCCGCCTAAGTTTATGATAGGCCTCCCAAGACGAGCCAAAAATGCAGGCTTTGCTATAATGTCTCGCCTAATCTCCCTAACTGCCAACTTATCCTGAACCGTGGGTATTAGTTTCAACTCTCCGTTATCTTCAGAGACAAGGGGGCCAAAGATGTATGGTTCTTCGTTTTCAATGGTTCTTACCCAACTGTCACGTTTAAAGATAATCTCCCCATTGGGGCCGATCTCACATATCTTCAGTAGTTCACCGTAACGCCAAGGATTCCGTAAAGTTATTACGTGGTCAATGACGGGTTGACCAAATATAGTGATATCAAAATCCCGCAGTTTATTTGCATTTGATCTCTTCATTTATAACTCCTTCCTATGCCCTCAGACATATTGCATTCCACTCTTTCACGATACCATAGCAGAGTTCTACTTACTGTCAAGAGTCAAGATAGGAACCAACAAAAAACTTGTAAATCTGGGAGAAAAGTCCGGCGGAGACAAGACTACCCTCAGTGAAACCAGAGACTAAGTATGGCATCGATTCGCCTGATTAGTTAAGTAGAGCTTCGGTGAAAATATCCGGGGCGAATTCCGCAATATCTTCTGGCTTTTCGCCCAGGATAGTGTATCTTGGGACGTATCCGAAAATATAATTTCCCGGTTGAGTTTAAGAACCGGAGGTCTTTGGGTGTGTACTCCTGAGGAAAGCAGCACATATAGCAATCTTTAAGATTAGAAAGTGACTGAACAATTAAGAAGACAAAAAAAGACATATCTCGCGAATTGGGTTTAGGGATAGGCTCCATCTGCGGCAAATACTTTCTTAAACTGAACCATCTTCATTACGGCTATTGGACCGGCGACATCGAAGTAGACATCGCAAATTTGCACCAGGCTCAGGACCAGTACGCCAAATTCGTCATCTCACATATCCCTGACGGGGTCAGAACTATTTTAGATGTGGGTTGTGGAACAGGTCAAATAGCCAGAAAACTGCTGGATATGGGATACGAGGTAGATTGTGTTTCCCCCTCTCCTTTTCTGAAAGCCCGGGCCGCTGAATTGTTGGGAAACAGCAGCCATATCTTTGAATGTCTTTATGAAAATCTGCAGACGGCTAACCGGTATGACCTGGTTTTGTTCTGTGAAAGTCTCCAATACATTGACATGCAACAGGCACTGTCAAACACCGACAAGTTCTTAAGCAGGGCTGGTTATTTGTTGATATGTGACCTTTTCAGAAAAGATATCAAGGGCAAAGATGTTATGGGCGGCGGTCATAAGTTAACAGAGTTTTATGACCTCATTGAAAAATCTCCTTTCAGACTGATTGAGAACCTGGATATTACTGAGCAGACCGCTCCAAATTTAGACTTATTGAACGATGCATTAGAAAACGTGGTGCGGCCTGTTTTGAACGACTGTATCCACCTTCTCGAAAGCAGGCACCGAATTGCTCTTAAACTTCTAAGGTGGAAATACAGAAAAAAAATAAATAAGCTTCATAAAAAATACTTCGAGGGAGGCAGAACCGGCAAAGACTTCAAAAAATACAGGTCCTATCGGCTCTTTCTCTACAAAAAGGAGGCTAAGGAATAATCAACACTTTCGTCGAATACGCAAATGCCTCTAACAGGTACCCCGCCAAAAACAGGGCATTCTATAAACCATCCCAGAATATAACTTCCCGAATTGTAGGCTTTCTAATAAGGGAAATTTGCCGATAAAGAGATGTAGGAGTTATGTTAGCAAAAACACTATATTGTTTGCCTGTATTAGGTTTAGTAATTCTTGCAAATGGATGTGACCTCCACGCCCCAAGAATTCGTGTGGGCACTTTACCCACTCCGCCGCCGGGGCCGAGATTTTATGGACCGTATGAGCTTGGTGAACATTCTTATCGCTTTAGCCCCTTTGAAAAAAACGGCATTATATATACCTGCAAAGCCGGGCATATAGACATAACTCATTTAAGGTTGAGTGCCGACCAGACAAGATATCTTATGGAGAAAACGCGCAAAACATTGATGAAAAAAGACGAGGGATTTACATTCAGACTGTCTTTAGAGCTTTCACAGCATAAGGTCAAGTTTAGTTATCCTGAATACTGGGATAGCTTGTCCCACAGAGGGAAAGAAGAAATTGCAGAAAAAATTGCATTTGAAGTTGGTCCATACCTGGCATTTAACGCAACATTATGGCATGAAATCCTTACATGGTTTGGTGTCCATTTTATCGGAGTCGAGCCCGAGTTTAACTCGTCGTTTTCATGGGAGGATATCTATTCAAATCTTCTGGGTACAAAACTTGCCGTTGAGGCCCTGAAAGACACCGGGCATACGTATAACAAAGCAATGACACTGGCTATTAACCACAAACTCGAAGAGCTGGATGTCCAGCCAAAAAGTACCGCGATATATGCAGCTGAAAAGATGAGAGGAAAGTGGTTTACAGGTTACCTGCTTGTCGACACAATAAGAAAAAATATGGATATCGGTTTGGATGATGGTTATGTGACACCGGTTGTTGTTCCTGGTATTTGTTACGGCGCCGAGCCTGAACCGCTCGCTGCTCCTGTTATAGATATATTCGCAAAGTATGGATTTTCGATGAAGTATGAAATATACCCATACGAATTGGAAAGATACAAGATTTTGAGAACTATTTATCCGGATGGAATTGATGGAAAGGTTGAACCGGATAAGCATTTTGCCGAAATCATGTATCACATCAAAAAACAGGCAGTGGAAGAATACGGCTATATTATCGATTAAACAGGATTATTGCATTCGAGTGTAAACGCTTGCATAGCTGAAGAACGATGAAGTCTTTAAAAGGTACAAGTCTTATCAACATTTTCTTTATAAAAAGACACCCACGAAAGTAATTCACCTTAAGAGTCAGATGGATACTTTCCTTACAACGTCAATCAAATAATGTTTCTACAAACTTTTCGAAGCCGAAGTGTCGAATCCATTCCGCCCCGCGCGGGGCCGTCAGCGATGAACCTCGGGCGGTTCGAATTTGTAGCCGATGCCGCGTATGGTATGAATGAATACCGGTCTGCTCGGGTTCGGCTCAATCTTATCACGCAGCGTGGTGACAAAACGGTCTATGCTGCGAGTGGTAACGATGCAATCGTAACCCCATACAGCGTTCAGTATCTCATCGCGTGTGAGGGCCCGGCCGACCTTCTTGGCGAAAAATTCCAGCAGATTGAACTCCTTGGGTGAAAGCTGGATCTCTTTACCCTTGCGGGTAAGCTTCCTCGCCGGTATATCGAGGCGATAGTCCACGAATTCGTAAACGTCCTGCTGTTGAGTTCTGGCGCGTCGCAAAAAGGCGGCGGCACGCGCGAGGAGCTCTTTTATGCTGAAGGGCTTGGTGACATAATCATCGGCGCCGAGGTTCAGGCCCAGCACAATATCCGGCTCTTCGCCTTTCGCGGTGAGCATAATAATAGGCATTTCGAGTTTTTCTTCGCGAATCAGCCGGCATATCTCGTAGCCGTTGATTTTGGGCAGCATAATGTCGAGGATTATCAAATCCGGCTTTGCGTTCAGCGCAGCTTCAAGACCCTTCTCCCCGTCCGAGGCGGTTATGACTTTGTAACCCTTGAACTCGAAGTTGTCTTTCAATCCCCGAAGCATCGTCGCGTCGTCTTCGACTATAAGGATGGTCTCCATCTTCTACACCGGCTCAAACTTGTAACCAATATCTCCTATGGTATGGATAAAAGTCGGTTTGTGCAAGTCCGGCTCAATCTTCTCACGGATGGCCTTCACGAAAGCGTCTATGTTCTTTGCGCCGATGAAATGCGCAAAGCCGAAGGCGGTTCTGAGAATCTCATCGCAAGTCATAACCGAGCCTTGGTTTTTGACAAGCAGATGTAGCACCTTGAATTCCTTCGGGCTTAGTGTCACCTCGCTGCCGTCGCGGGTAAGCGTCTGCTTTGCGACATCGAGTTTGAAGCTGCCGAACTGATATGTGTCCGGTTCAGGCTGGGCGGTCCTGCGCAACAACGCCTCAACCCGCGCGAGAAGCTGCTTTATGCTAAAGGGCTTGGTAACGTAGTCGTCGGCGCCAAGGTTCAGGCCCGTCACAATGTCCTGCTCCTGGTCTTTGGCGGTGAGCATAATTATCGGCGTATCGAGCTTTTTGCCGCGCACCTGACTGCAAATCTCGAAGCCGTTGATTTTAGGCAGCATAACATCAAGAATAATCAGGTCGGCATTGCCCCCCAGCGCAGCGTTTAGGCCTGTTTGGCCGTCACGTGCTACGCTGACATTAAAACCCTTTGCAGTAAAATTATCCTCCAGCGCTCGGAGCATTGTTGGATTGTCTTCGATTATCAGAACGTTTCTCATATCTCTGTTCCTTCTTGTCCGCCGTCTTGCCCGACGTAGCGAGAGCGAAGTCGGAAGCTTTAGCGAAGACGGAAATCATCCTGTTTTGGCGAAACGGCAATTCTGACCGTGAATGTGCTGCCTTTGCCCTGTTTGCTTTCGATAGTCACTTTTCCTTTATGAGCATCGACAATGAATTTGACGATGCTTAGTCCCAGGCCGCAACCCTCGGCACTTCGGGCCAGACTCGTGTCGACCTGATAGAAGCTGTCGAATATCCTGCGAATATGCCTGCGAGACAGGCCGATACCGTTATCCGAAACCGCAAAGCAGACGCAGCCTCCCTCGGCAAAAACCTTAAGCGCTATTTGCTTTTGGTCGCCGGTGTATTTGTAGGCGTTGTCTAAAAGGTTGACAAGAACGGTAACCATCGCATCGTGGTCGGCCTGAATCTCAGGTAGATTATCCGCGACATCAACGGCAGGCTGGCAGTTTTGTGCGGCAAACTTCGTCTTGACCGCCTCCACCGCATCGTCGGCTATCGCCGCAGGTTTTGTCTCAACAATTGTGAAGGCTTGTTTGTTTCGCTCCATCCGCGAGAAGGTCAGGAAGTTATCAATCATTCGGCTAAGTCGCTCATTTTCCTTCGAGGTCAGACGCAGGTATTCCTCGGCCTGGGCCTCGTCTTTGACGTTGCCTTCAAGAAGGGTATCAACGAGGACGCGTATCGAGGCAAGGGGGGTCTTTAGCTCGTGGGAGACGGTCGCGATGAAGTCGTTTTTCATCTTGTTGAGCCGTATTTGTCTGCTTACTACCTTAACGGCAAAACCGCCGGCGACGAGAATAAGCACTATCACAAGGACGCCGGTCCAGATATAGATGGCGATTTGCCTCCTGGCGGCCCTCTCAAAAACCTCGCCCCCCTTAAAACAGAGTTCCACCTTCCAGCCCGGCAGGTAGGCGGGTAAGGCCGCAGTGGTAAAAGGCTCACCATCCGGCTGTGGCGTGCCCGCAACAAAAGCACCGGAGGCATCGACTATACGATAAGCGGACTCGGAGCCGGCAAATGCGTCATGGTAGCCGGCAAGGACCGATGCGATACCGCCGTCGGACAGCAGCACCAGCAGCGTCGCCGACTGGGTTCTGTGGCGAAGGCAATATACCGGCCCCCCACCAAGGTCAATTCTAAAAAAGCCGTCAAATCGTCCGGATAGCGGACGCAGATTCTCGGCGACGGAAATAGAAAATTCCTCGGCAGCGATGAGCTTTTCGAGCCTGTCCTTTTCGATTCCAATCGCGGCTGAATCCGCGAGGAGGGACGAGCTTTGGATAGTCTGGAGGAGTCTTTTTGCGATGAAAAGGTTTTGATTGGCTGGCAGCGCGACCCCGTCGCTGGCAGGATTGTAGAGGTCTGCAATCAGCTCGTTGGCGGTTCGGCGGAAAAGTTCGGACAGGCTCTGCGTCCGGCCCGATT
>CAYLXD010000002.1:22446-32158 GCA_964387515.1 uncultured Pirellulales bacterium
GATTGTTCGGCGGATTGTCTGAGCAGAGACAAAAGCAACAACCTGGCGTTCTCGACGGCAAAGCGTAAAACCGGGTCAGCGTCTTTCGCTGTCCCGTAAAAGGCGGCCTTTTGACATTCTTCTATTGCTTCATCGAGCTGGCCAAGCCGGGAAAGGCACCGGCTTTTGCCCATAATCGCCGCGATTGCCACATTTGGGTCACTGTCTGTTGAAAATCTGTCGTAGAACTGAGCTGCCTGGGAGTATTGCCGGCCGGTAAATTCGAGCTGCCAGGCACCGGCCAGCGGGCTATCCGGTACCGCCTCGCCGCCGGAAACATCAGCCGATACCGGATAGACCAAAGTCCCATTTGCATCCAGCACAACCACGCCCAGGAAATCGTTTTCAATAACAAGCTGAGTGAAAAGCGAATAAGGATTCGCAGATGGCTTCAACCTGTCGAGGCCACCGATTTTGGCGGCGCAGATGGCTTCGGTCCTGGCGGAGGCATCGACGAGTTTGTCCTGATAGAGTGCGGCGAGTTTCTCCCTTGTGGCCAGCCGTTCGTTGGCTACCACCCTGCTCATAAACCAAAGCAGACTTACAGTGGGCAGCACCACCGCCGCCGCCAGCAGCAGCACCACCCACTGTAACTGGTTACGTCCGGCGATAAAACCGCCGCTAATCTTCAATTCCTGTCCCTCTATTGGCCGGCTGCAAGAGCCGCTACCTCTTTCTCTGAAAGTGCATAATTATATATACGGACATCGTCAATAAGACCATCGAAGAACCTGTCCTTCATCTCGGCATTCTCGCCGATGAGGACGTCGAAGTCGTTTTTGCCGATTCCGCCCGTCCAGCTCTTGGAGGCATCGACCTTGCCATCGACGTAAATGCACATCTGATGACCGTCATACACAGCCGCTACGTGATGCCACTGGTTTGCTGCGACCTCAGTCGAGCCATCCAACATAAACTGCTGCCAGTCATTGACCGATGCGTGGAACCTTCTCTGATTCTCTAATGTAGATAACCTCCACGAATTGTCGCCTTTTGTGACGATTGCCATATAATCGTACGGCACCGACCGAATATTCACCCAGCAGGAAATGGTAATCTGCCCGGCAATATCGAAAGCCGTCTTATCGGCAATCCGCACAAAATCGCCGTCGCCGTCCAGCTCGATTGCGCCGCCGATTTTACCCTGTGTCCATTTCGCGTCGCCGACAAGAGTTCCATTATGGCTGCCGGTACTACTATCTTTGGCGGTCCTGCCTTCGGTTTCATCGAATTTCCACCAGCCGACAAGGCCGGCCAGCTCGGCGTTCCCAAAGGCCTGTGGATTACTCCACGCATTGTCCCGTTTATCGTTCCAGCCGATCTTGCTGTCGCGTTCTCCGCCATCATCATCGTCATTAACGTGGACGTCCAGACCTATTGTCGCCCCTGTGAATGGTTTTCTTCCCAATGTCGACCACGGAAACTTTATCTCGGTGCGATATCCCTTCTCAGTTGTCACCATTGCAAATTCAATATTTTCCTTCCTGCCGTGCTGCTGATGTGTGTCCATTGTGGGATTGGTTTTGTCCCAGTCGAAGTGATATTGGGCATCGTCATCATCGTATTGAACTGATTTGCTGTTGTCGGCGTCGATATAAACCTCGGCGGAGTCATCATACCACCACTCGTCCGGGCTTGAGTCATTCTTAAGGCTGTCATCAGTTACATCAATAAGCATATAAAGGTTATTTTCATCCCACATCGCTCTGTACTCAGCCTCCAGGTCATTCGGCGACGGTGGCGGTGGATACATTACGTTGGCAACTTTGTACGGCATCGCGTCGGCCCAAATGTCATCCTCTTCGCCGTCGATTACCGGCGGCTTGGCCGTCGAGATAATGGTGGCGGGCGTCGCCTCTCGCAATCGTCCGACTCTGGCCTCGGCTTCAGCCTTCTGGATTATCTCTGCAATTTGAGTAACAGGGCCGAAGAGTTGATTCAGCGGAGGCAGACCCGTCAGTCTTGAATTAACGGCGAATCTGTTAAGCTGCTCGTCCGTGCGAAGCTCGATGGTCATTTTGTCGGCAGCCAGCGCCAGCTGGTCGAAACTATTCGCAAGCGCGCTACGTTGACCTTCTTCAAAAGACTCGATTATCACCGGGGCGGCAAGGCGAATAGCTCCACCGACATTAACCAGAATAAGCTTGCTTGCAGTTGGTGGCAATTTGCCTACAGCGCCGGCCAAAGAACCCGCTTTGCAGACGCTATTGCCGTCTTTAATCGCAGCAACAGCGGCTCGCGTAACCTCGGGATTAATTGAAAGTATGGTGGCTTTGTCCACCTGTTCGACATAGCAATACATCGGCTTATCCTTGACCATCCCAATCCGGTATCGTCCGGCCGACAAATCAAGCTCGGCCGTGGACCGGCCGCTGAGCACTGCATCGGAGGTTCCAAGAATCCTTGCAAGAATCTGACGCGTCTGCTGAGGATTGTGACTTGTTACCACCAGCCCTATACACCCGGGGAAGAAAGCACTCCCTTGTTTAGGGGACATGGCGAAGACTGTAACCTGCTCAATGTTGGCAAAGATTTCCCGGCCGATGTCGAGGCCGGTCACATTTTTAATCTGTGTGCGTATGGTATCAGCCTGCATCTCGTTCTGTCCGGACAGGGCAAAGCTTACAAGGGCGACTGCATCGGAGGGAACCGCCTGCAAAACCGTTTTGCTTATATTCGGAGTCCGAATCATATCATACGCAAGGCAGTTGTGACCCTCTTTGAATACGATTTCGGTCGTATCGCAAAAACCATCCTGCTCAATCGAATCGGTGGCGGTTATATAGTCAATGTGACTGAAGTCAACAAGTGCGTTGGCCCAGAGAACCCCTTCAGGGATTTGGCCGGCAGGGAGCATCTGCATCACCCGAGTATAGACCTCGTCGACGTCCACCCAGATAGTTATAACGTTATTTTGCCTTTGCTTTTTGCTGAGTTTCAAAAACGACTTGTTACTGGAAGCAAGTGTTGGCTCGGAAATCAATCCCTTGTATTGCCTGACACACCACTGAAGCTGCTCGGCTGGTTGCGCTATTAAAATTACTTTGTCGTCGTATGCTACTCTGACGCCTCCGGGGATTACGATGGTGTTCATATCTTCGATAGGTTCGCCTGGCTGGCCCGCCATGCCTAACGCTGCTAAGACCATTCCTCGCAGGGCGTCGCTTCTGCCGGGATACAATACGACAATCATAGGAGGATTATCTTGAGCGATGCCGGTAACCCCAATTGCCGAGCCGCGAATCTTTTTGAATTCAGCCATCATACTCGGATTTAAAAGCGCCGCTATTACATCTGCAGGCGACTTCTGACCACCTTTCGCAGGTGCTCCTGCCGCATTACCGCCGCCTATTGCGGCCAGTGGATTCTCGAAGGGCGTGCCTTTGAGCATATTGAGCATCGTCTCAACCTGTCTGCCGGGACTGCCAAACTCCACATAAACAAGTGTCTCGGGCGGCATCAAAGCAGCCGGGTCGAAATCCATTAAATCATCCAGAACCGGCTGCGCTTTCTGGACAAGCTCAGTCTGGTCGGCATATTCGGTCACAAGCTTTTCCAGAACCGCCTTTGCTGCTTGCTCATCACTGGTTTTCAGATAGCACATACCCTGACGATAAAGTGCCTGAGATATGTGGTTCCGCGGAGCGCCAACTTGCCGGATTACCTGACCGTAGCTCTTTATCGCTGCATCGATGTTGCCTTCAACCTCTTCGGCATACAGCCCCTGCTGCAGCAGTTCGCTTGTCGAGGCAGCTTCAGCGGTGCTACAGGTCAGCGCAACCACCACCAGAAGCAGGCCCCCCAAAATGGGTAGGCCTATTGTGATATTTTTTAATGTCTTCATAATAACCCCTTTCAACAATAAGTTATCAAAAAACCTCTTCTTCGACACGGGTAATTTACAGGATGATTGTTACCGTTTTGCTACCGTACCGTCTTTTTTTGGATATTTTTTGCGGCCACATAAAAAGCACAAAAGCCCCGCAGGGAAAAAAGAAAAGGGACTCGGGAGCATTTTTCTTCCAGCGTTATCTGCTGCCTCCGCGGTAAAACACCCTAATCGAAAAGCGCTTCCACAAAAATATCCGGGTCGAATTCGGCAATATCCTCTGGCTTTTCGCCCAGTCCGACGAACTTCACCGGTATATCGAGCTGGTCCTTGATGGCGATAACGATTCCGCCCCGTGCGGTGCCGTCGAGTTTCGCCAGGAATATCCCTGTAACGTCGATGGCCTCGGTGAACATTTTTGCCTGTGCGATTGCATTTTGGCCTGTTGTCGCGTCGAGAACAAGTAATACCTCGTTTGGCGCACCAGCAATCTTGCGGGCCACAACGTCACGAATCTTTGTTAGCTGCCTCATAAGGTCTTTTTGGGTATGCAGCCGCCCCGCCGTGTCTAAAATCAGAAAATCCGCCCCCCTTGCAACAGCCGCCTCGCACGCATCGAACGCCACCGCAGCGGCATCGGAGCCCATCTTGTGCTTCACGATTTGCACACCGATACGCTCGGCCCAGATACTTAGCTGTTCCACCGCCGCCGCCCGGAATGTGTCGCAGGCGGCTACGATAACCTTCTTGTCGTCTCGGCTCAATATGTAAGCCAATTTGGCGATGCTTGTAGTCTTGCCCGTGCCGTTGACACCGGCTATCAAGATAACAGTCGGGCCACTTTCGCAAAGGTGTAATTGCCTGTCGTGATGCGGCCAGTAACTTTTTATGTGCTCTTTGAGGAACGGAACAATCTCATCGGTCGTTGCTACCTGCCTGTTGCGATAGGCACTGCGAAGCTCTGTTATGAGTTTGTCCGTCGTCTCTACGCCGATATCGTCACTGATTAGCGTCTCTTCGAGCTTATCCAGCAGGGCATCATCGATATTTCTGCCTAAGCTCAGTACCGACAAAAGAGAGCTGCTGATTTTGTCGCGTGTTTTACCAAGCCGGTTTTTGAAGTACCCCGCTGTCTTTGTAAATATCCCCATAAGCATATCCTCACAAACTGAAAATCGTTTCGATACAAGTTTCGCAGAAATCGGAAAAAATTTCAAGTGCTGACTCGTCCGCCGAAGCCTTGGCGAAGGCGGATTGTTTTGTCAATATAGGTAAACTGCAATACTCTACCACCGTCAAAACATTTTGAATTTTTTTGTTTTTTCACCGAATGTAGATATTTTCTTTGACAAATCCAACTTCGGCAATTAGGTTCTTTACTGCTGCCCCTCACTACGGAAGTTTTTTTGATTACTCGTGTTGGTTGCTTTCTCGCAATTTTTTTAACAGGCAGGCCTGGAGGAGGGAAGTTGCTGCAGCACGCCGTGTATCCGGTTGCGCAGCTTCCTTGCAATTTATTGCAAACACAGTCTTGACAGACTAGAAACTTTTTGGCGACAGGCAGCAGCCTTGTCCGCCGGCCTGTCCGCCGGAGATTTACCGAAGGCGGATTATAAAGGAGTGTGAATTGGCGGCTCGGGAAGCTGAAAGTATTTTTGATGACATCCTGGATCGCGCAAAAGTCCTCGATCCGGTCAACACCCGCAAGTGGTTCGACGAGCTAACTGTGGTGTACTTCAGGGGTGGAACACTTCATATCGGCTGTCCGGATGATGCGACTGTGCAGTTCATGCGCGGAAACTGCAAAAATACTTTTATGACAGCCGCACAGCAGATAACAGGGCATCTTGTCACTGTGGATTTTTGTGTCCATGACGGAACAAAACCCGCACCCCCCGCTGCGGACCACCGGCCCGGCTTGAGCCTTCATCCTGATTACACCTTCGAAAATTTCGTCGTCGGGCCAAGCAACCGCCTCGCACATGCAAGCTGTGTCGCCGTAAGTCAATCCCTCGGCTATACTTACAATCCACTCTTCGTCTACGGCAACTCAGGCCTCGGCAAAACTCATCTCCTGCACGCCGTCTGCTGTGAAGCCAGAATAAAATCTGCCAAAGCTGTGATTCAATTTTTAAGCTGCGAGAACTTCGTCAACCGCTTTATCAGTGCAATTGAAGAGGGAAATTTGGCCGGCTTTCAAAGCCAGTTCCGAACCGTCGATGCCCTCGTAATTGACGACATCCAGTTCTTGCGAGAACGCGAGCAAAGCCAGGAGGAATTCTTCCACACCTTTAACGCACTCTACAATAACGGAAAGCAAATCATCCTCAGCGCAGACAGCCCGCCGGCCGAGATACCTTCTCTTGAGCAGCGGCTTATCAGCAGATTTAACTGGGGACTGGTCACAAGAATCGACCCGCCAAGCTACGACACGAGAGTTGCAATCGTCCAGAAAAAGGCCCACCTGCGAGGCCTGAGCATCTCCGATGAAATTGCTGAGTACATCGCACGAAAAGTCCATGCAAATATCCGTGAGCTTGAAGGCGCGCTGACCGGAATTTACGCCTTGGCAACCACCACCGCAGAACCAATAACGCTTGAGCTGGCACAGATGGTCCTCGAAGAACAGATAAAACCCTCAATCAAAAATATAAGCATCACTGATATTATCGATGTCGTAACCAGGCATTTCGACGTCCGACTTGCTGATTTGCAGAGCAAAAAACGTAACCAAAGCATTATTACACCACGTCAGATTTGTATGTATTTGGCCAGAAATCTGACCAGGCACAGCCTCGAGGAAATTGGAGGACACCTTGGCGGACGCGACCACACAACTGTTATACACGGCTGCAGCAAAATAGAAACAGTCAAAAAAAAGGACCTGCAAATGCAGGCCCTCTTGAGTGAGCTAACAAAACAGATTACTCACACCCCACAGGCTTAAATCCCCGCCGCACCGGTGCAACCTGTCTGCCCGGAGCCGATTGGACTCCTGCCGTAAATTGGTACGGAGGTAATCAATACTAAATTATAACACCTTTACACCTACCCCCTGCGTTTTCTAAGCAAAGCCAACCCGCCCAGGCTGAGCAATAGTATTGACGCAGGTCCAGGTATCACTTGAAACTCACCAACACCGCTTGCATGACCACCAGAGTTTACAGTCATACTCCACATGACCTGCATACTCTCTATTTCACCAGAAATTGCTGTAGAATCAATGCGTTCATGAGACATTTCAGGGTAAGTATAAGGGTCCACCATATCTGCGAATATCTCCGTACCGTTGTATAGAGTGCGGAAAAGCTTGTCTGGGAAATCGAGGGCATCGACGCTCGTGCCAGATAGACCAAATACATATGCTTCAGCGCAAGCTTCTGCATCGATAAGTGTGTCAAAAACAAGGACATCTGAAGTGAACAGAAAATCTGCAGGACCGTCCTTAGATACTGCAGAAAACCCTAATTCCATCGTTGGGTCTGCTCTTACAGCGACTGATATATTTTCAATTGTCACGGTGTGAGTTCCCAAATCAACCTCATAATAGTCCGGGCCCGGGTAATAATCCGATAAATTCCAGGTGTATCTGCTCCCAGGATTAGTATAAACGTCGTCCCAGTTGATGCCTGTATCAAAAGTTTCTGTAACGGTACTACTTCCCGAAACCTGCATGTTTACCACTACATTAGATTGGCCTGACGCCACAACGGGAAAAAATAAGAAAGCGATTAAAAGGGTAAGACCTATGCCCCAAATACCGCTTATCCATCTTTTCACCATCATCCCTCTACTCCTCCTCTTCCTTTGCGAAGTTGGGGACCCACCCTCCAGGGAATTCAGCAGGACCGGGTTGCTGCCTGAGAGTGGCACCCATTGGGCCGACGCAGCAACGGTGAGTAAAGTGCTGGTTAAACAGCTCAAAATAACTCTCAAACTCTTCATCACTATTCTACCTCCTCCGCTAAAAACGCTATTTATCGCACCAAAAAGATGCTTTTATTTTTGGCTACAAGCTAAAAACCTATCTCATCGTCATTGCTCGGCACGCATCCATAATTCAGCGCCGGGTGTGGACTCGACCGGCTGCACACCGGACGACCGTCACCGTAATTACGCACGCCTGCCTCACAAGTCTTTATTCCAGGTGCCTCTTTGCTTATACGAATCCCTGCATTTGCTATGCACCCAAACACTTTTTGCACTTACGTTCCGGGTCTTTCGGCTCGTGAGTTTTCCTCCGCCCGAATTTTCGGCGGTTCTACTGCTGCTAAAACTATCGCTTGTACAAAATAAGTTTCACATCGACTTCGAAACGTACAAAACTCTAAATCAGTGGCTCTCTCTACCCCCCTCTTCTGAGATGAATCTATACGCAAACTATAAAGACAAAGGCACAAATCCGAAACGTAAAAAACTACAAACCGATTGCTCTCTCTACCCCCCTCTTCTGGTAGGGTCCATCACACGCATTTATTATACGGTATACTCCAACTAAAGTCAACAATAATCTAAAAAAATCTGGAGGATTCTTAAAAAAACCCGGCAATTACAGTAAGTCTTTTGCTGGTAAAGACATACGTTGGCAAAAATCCTCACAGACTTTTCCCGTGGCTTTTAAGGGCTGGTTTTTAAGGGCTGCGGCCTTGCATTTATCAGGGCGGCCAAAAGGATATGTCTCAACCTGTCAACACTCAGATTGTTGAGATAGTCTTCGGTAAAATCCAGTCTGAATCGCCCTCTGAAGTTTCTGATTCGCCTTTTTAGCTCGTCCCTGCCCAGGACGGCAATTGAAGTAGCGGTCTGTTCGAAACTCTCTCTCGAGGTCATCGCAGTACCTTTTGAATGGTTATTATTTCGTTCTGCTCATGCACTATCAGTATCGGCTCCGACTGCAGCCCCCTTTTGCAGCAGGACCAACTTCGCTCGGCAAACACCCAAATCCGTTTACTACAACGTCAAAAATTTTTTGTCATTTTCCCTCTGGTCTGATAACCTTTGTTTATGAAGACAGAAAGGCTTCAATTCGACCTTCCGTACGAGCTAATTGCTCAGCAGCCAGCCGATATTCGAAGCGACTCAAGACTGCTGGTTCTTAATCGCTCCAGCGCCGAACTCACGGACAGCCGATTCAGTCGAATCGCAGAGTTTTTCGCACCGGGCGATTGTCTTGTCCTTAACGATACAAAGGTCCTGCAGGCCCGCTTTTTTGCCAGGCGAAGTACCGGAGGAAAACTTGAAGGCCTGTTCCTCGCCGAGACCGCACCTGGACAATGGCTGGTCTTACTAAAAGGCGGCGGCAAAATAAAACACGGCGAGGCCATTTACCTCAAAAACAAAGCCGGACAAGATTTCTGCCAGGCGGTTTTCTCCGGCAAAACCGCCGGCGGCACCTGCCGACTGAAGCTGCAAACAAAGCAGAACACGGAAGAAATTCTCGACAGAATCGGCTTTCCCCCCCTCCCCCCGTATATCAAACGCTCTGACGACCCCAACCAGGCGGCCGTGGACAGGCGGCGATATCAAACCGTTTTCGCAAAAGAGCCCGGTGCCGTCGCGGCGCCAACAGCAGGACTGCATTTTACCACAGAGCTGATAGAACAGCTCCGCGCAGCAAATGTGCTCTTCGCGTATCTAACGCTCCACGCAGGCACAGGTACATTTAAGCCGATAGCCGCGGAAAATATCGAGCAGCACCATATCCATCGGGAACAATTCAGCATCGACGCTGAGAATGCCGGAATAATCAACGCAGCAAGAGAAAAAGGTCGGCGGATAGTCGCGGTCGGTACAACAACCGTGCGAGCTCTCGAAACCGCTGCAGCCCCCGCGTCTTGCTGTCGC
>CAYLXD010000002.1:32258-40046 GCA_964387515.1 uncultured Pirellulales bacterium
AGTTTAAGATAGTTGACGCGATGGTAACGAATTTTCACCTGCCAAAATCAACTCTGCTTGTTCTTGTAGCCGCCTTTGCCGGCCTGGACAACATCCTTACTGCCTATCGCCACGCCATCGAAAAGCGATACCGCTTTTACTCTTATGGCGATGCAATGCTGATAATATGATAGCCGCAACTACCCCCCATCACGCACAGGAAAATATTACCCTTTAAAAAATACGCTCACAGTAAAAAATAAGTGTTTGATTGTAGGGACTTAAATAATACCGACGACGCCCGGCCTTTGCAGCCTTAGCCGCTATGGTGGAGTAGGTCAGAAATTAAATAGGTGCGGTATTAGTTCTCGCCTTCGAACCTGAGTGTCGGCTTCTCCCCTCTTGTGGTGAGCGCAGCCTCCGGTGAGCTGTGCCGAACCGTCGAAGTGTCGAATCCACCTCCCTGACATGCCTTGCAGCCGCATATCCCAATGCGTCTTAGATGCGACTTACCGGCAAAGCTCTTCGTCTCGACCAGCTTGGCACCTTTGGCTTCTATTTTGCGAAACGCAAGTGCTGCCTTTCTCCTATTATGCGTGCCTACCGCATCAACTACAACCGTTACTTTTTTGCCTCGCTGCAGCAGACCAAGTGCCATCGCCTCAATGGCACCCTCAGCGCTGGCGCCTATCAAAACAAATTCATTGGCCCGAACCTCACTCAGCAGCCTTTCTATACGCGGCTCATCAAACGGGTCCACGCACCGCTTATGGAGAATAATCTGCCGGTACCGGCGCAGCACATCTATCGGCAAATCAGTATTGCCGTCGGCTGCAAAGCTCGTGCGATTGCTCAGGAGTGTATACCGTATCTTTTTTTGCCCCTCTGTGCCGTCAATACAATAGTCGATAGCGCTGCCGCCGTTGTTGTTATTTGAGTAAACCTCACAGGTCGAGATTATCCGGATATTTCTGGCTCTTGCCCACGCCATCACCCGCCGGATGTTGGTCAATACACGCCTGTGGTTCCTTACACATGCGCTGCCCTCGGCGAGGAAAAAATCTTTCTGCGTGCTTACATCTATCAGAATCTGCTTTCTACGGGCCCTGATTAACTGCCGAATCATCTCCACACCTTCCTTTTGTGCCGCTTAAACCAGTACTTGGTGTCCTCGGCCGCGTAACAATAGTAATATACGCCGATTATATCGGATATTTAACCGGTATATCCCTGATTTAAGGGGTAAAAATACCTGATACCCATAAACCTGTAAAATACGCACTTAACACAGCCTTCAGGCTTATTATCGAACCCCCTCGGCGGCGACTTTAGCCCCAATAAAGCCGAAAAATACTTGTTTCTTGGCCATACGGCCTTGCCGTGGTATAATCACCGACCTTGAACCGCTATTTTCTTATAAATATCTGTTATTGACTCGTCTTGGCGTCGGCCAAGCCGTAGCCGGATATGATTTAGCTGATGCGCAGAACCCTAAAAGACTATCCGCACGTTTCGCTGAAGACCGAGGATTTGGACGGCCAAATCGACTTCATCCGCCTTTTCGGACGTTCAGCCCCCGTCCACATCGAAATTGGAATCGGCCGGGCAACGTTCCTTCTAAACCAGGCAAAGGCCCACCCGCAGCTCAATTTCCTCGGAATCGAATGGGCCAACAAATACTACCGATACTCTGTTGACCGAATCGGACGATGGAACCTGACCAACGTGCGAATAATTCGCACCGACGCCGCTCATTTTTTAGCCGATTTTCTGCCGGACGCTTCTGTCGATTGTTTCCACATGTACTTCCCCGACCCCTGGCCGAAAAAACGACATCACAAGAGACGTTTCTTTAACACAGCCAACACCGACCAGCTCCTCAGATGTCTAAAGCCCGGCGGACATCTAAGAATCGCCACCGACCACGCCGGGTATTTTGAGCAGATACAAAATGTGATAGCCGACAATGCTGACAGACTTGAGCAGGTTGATTTCCTCCCTGCCGCCGGCGCCGCCGTCTCTGCTTGTGTAGACAATCGCGGCAGCGAATGGGTCGGAACAAACTTCGAAAGAAAATACCTCAAGGAAAATAGACCAATTTCCCGCCTCGCTGTAAGGAAAAAGTAAACCCCGTTAGAAAAATTATTTCTAACGGGGTAAAAGACGAGGCCGTAACTTGGAAAATCAGATGACAAACGAGCAAAAAAATCACACAAAATCAGTCGAGGCCTTTGCTGAAGCCCGCAGGTTTCTGACCGGCGGAGTCAATTCACCGGTAAGGGCCTTCGGCGGCGTTGACCTGAATCCCCTCTTCATCGCCGCCGCGAAAGGCTCAAAAATCTACGATATCGACGGCAATGAATACATCGACTACGTCGGCTCCTGGGGCCCTATGATACTCGGACACGCACATCCAAAGATACTAAAAGCTATTAGTGCCGCAGCAAAAAAAGGAACATCCTTCGGAGCGCCGACCTTGGCTGAGACGCAGCTCGCTCGAAGAATAGTCGCTGCCTTCGATTCTATCGAAATGGTCCGCCTCGTAAACAGCGGCACGGAAGCGGTTATGACCGCCGTCCGCCTTGCCCGCGCGCACACGAAAAGAGATTTAATAATCAAAATGGCCGGCTGCTATCACGGCCACAGCGATTCACTGCTCGTCGCCGCGCCCCGTCGCCATAGCTCCGTTCTCCGCAGCGCTACGGAGGATGACTATGGAGCGTCGGCGACAGGCTCCGCCCTCGCCGAATCCGGCAGACCCTCCCCCGCTGCTTCGCTTTTGCGAAGCAAAACGGCGGGGGCTGGCGTACCGGATTCTTTCGCAAAACTTACCATCGTAATCCCATACAACGACATCGACACCGCAAAGGCCGCCTTCAAAACCCACAAAAACAAAATCGCTGCTGTCCTTGTCGAACCCGTCGCAGCAAATATGGGCGTCGTACCACCGGCACCCGGATACCTCCAGGCCCTGCGCAATTTATGCGACGCAGAAAAGGCAGTGCTGATATTCGATGAAGTAATAACAGGATTTCGTCTGGCGCTTGGTGGAGCACAGCAGCTCTTCGGCGTAAAGGCCGACATCACTTGTCTGGGCAAAATCATTGGTGGCGGATTGCCCGCTGCCGCTCTCGGCAGCCGAGCTGATATTATGGCTCTGCTCGCACCGACCGGCCCCGTTTATCAGGCCGGTACACTAAGCGGCAACCCACTCGCAACCGCAGCCGCCAATGCAACTCTGGACATACTCGAAAAGCAAAATCGTTACGAGCAGCTCGAAGCCGCTTCCGCACTACTGGAGGCAGGCCTGGCCGATGCCGCAAAAGATGCTTCTGTCCCCCTGACAATAAACCGCGTCGGCTCGATTATGAGCTGCTTTTTTACCAATAGACCCGTAAGAAACTTTGCCGATGTCCGGTCAACAAACATAAAGCAATTTAAGCGATTCTTCGCAGAAATGCTAAGCCTCGGCTTTTACCTCCCCCCCAGTGCCTATGAGGCAATGTTCATCTCCCTTGCCCACACAAAGGCCGATATAGAAAAGACCGTTCAGGCCGCAAAAAATAGCTTCCGAAGGCTCAAAAGGCGGAAATAATACCCTGATAGCTACTGCCGTTGTTCCCGTCTTTGACCGCAAATAAAATAAAATAAATTCCTTGCACTTGCCCACCCTGCAACACATAATAAACCGCTGCCCGCTTGTCGGCGAGGCAGAAAGGAAAAAATAAACCCTATAATCCTAAACCCTAAATTTAGGAGATACAAAAATGAACTCGGACCAAAACCAGCAGAAAAATCTAATCGACACTACTGATTGTCTCGAAGCTGTCGGAGTCTTTAGGGGATGGAAAAACTTCTTATTTGTAATCACTGTTTGTTTTCTTATCCTGCTGCAGGCGTCATTTTGGCTTGTAGACACAGGCTACGTCAAAGCCGAAGAGCCAAAGGCCGAGCCGGCTGCCGCTCTCGAAGAGCCGCAGCAAACTAAAGAAGCTGCAAATAAACCCGCCGCCCAGACGGAAAAAATCCAGCAGGCCGCTAAGCAGGCCACAGCCGAGCCGAGTCAGCCGGTAATGGCCGAGACAAAAACGAAAAAAATACGCCCACTCCCCGGCATAAAAATCCAGCACTTAACCCTGCTTATCAGAATCGTGGACTGGGCACTCATTCTGACCGCTGTCCTCTACTGCCTGACACTGCTGTTCGCCCTGAAAATCTCAATGCTCGGCAGGCTCGGCGGAATAAACCATATCGCTCGGGCATTTTTCCTCTCGCTTATCTTTGTCGTTCTGATTTTACCCTGGCAGAAGTTCTTTGGCGGCATCATCGCCGGAGCAATATACACCCCTACAGAGCTGTTAGATGCCTATGACGCCGTTGGGACAAAAGGAATCACCGGCTACAGTTTGTATTACCTGCGCTTCACAAGCTATGGGCTTGTTGCTCTATTGGTGCTCATAGCCGCCCAGCTCCGCAGCATCCGCTGGGCAAAGGCCATCCTCCGCCGGCTCGAAGTGGTATAGAAGAAAATCGACTTACTGCGTGAGCTTTAGAATCAACTCACGTCGCTCGGGATATTGTTGCAAAAGTTCTTCCCGCTGCGCCGCCTCGAAGTCTGCAGATTCAAAGCCCGGCGCAACGGTTGTCCCCATCAAAGCGAACCTGCCGCCTTTATTCAGCAGGCACCCCTGCCAGCTGCCGCGAGGCACCACCGTCTGTACCTGCTGACCTTTGGTTATATCCTGCCCCAAAGTTATAACCTCGCTCGAGCCATCGCCGTGAAGCTCAAGCATTGTAACGCAATCACCTAAGTAAAAATGGAACACCTCGTCGCTTGCAACCCGGTGCAGTCTCGAAAATGCATCCGGCGTAACTAAATAAAGAATCGCCGTGCCTAAGCTTCTCTCCCCGCTATATCTTGCCGGCAGCCCAGCCTTTGCGATTTCTTCTGACGACCGGTATGTTTCGACGTAATACCCCCCTTCTTTCGGCAGCGGTTTCATCTTAAATAGTTCAATGATTTGCTCAGCGGTTATCATATACTCTCACAGCATCAGCCCGGCGAAAGTTTCACCTCTTCCCGAACACACCTGCCTGCCACCGAGACGGGTCGATTCTACCCGCAGAAAACCCCATTTACAACCGCATCAGGAAAGGAAATTCTTAACTATGACAAACTGCGACAGGCCGTTTCCCTCAGTTCCTGCCAAAATAAAAGACCGACAGCCCAAAAGGATTGTCGATCTTTCCGCTTAAACGGCGTGCTATGAAACAGTAACTGCAGCAGCCGGCGCCTATCTCCGCAAAGCGCCGGTTTTTTGGCTATACGAAGGCTATTGCGACCCCTATATTGCCGTCTTTGAGCATATTCTGGCGCTCAACTCGAACCACCTTACCGCTTTTTATCCGGGCGAAGCCGCCTTTCTCTTGTGCCAAATCCTCTGTCCGAGGAAAATTAATCTCCACGATGTGTCCTGTCCGAAACGGCGCCGGTATGGGAACACTCACAAAAGCCCCGGCTTTACTCACATTTGCGCTGCGGCCGTTAAAGAATCGGCTTGCCTCCGGCAGCCAGATACTCACAGGCCATGAGAGTTCGGTCCTTGCCTCTCTTCGCTGGTCGACTATGGTCTCCATAGTTTAATCCCCTGACTTGAACAATTGTTCCATCAACCTTGTATCGGCTATGTTAATTTAGATAGATTAGGGTGTTTAGATAAAATAACAATATTCTCAAAAAAATTTTCGTTTCTCTGTTTGTCGCTGTCGTTTCGCTGGTTTTATCGGTCGTCAATCTCTTTCATTTTTTTCAGCAGGCTCCGGTACCGTGGAAATCTAAAAACCCTAAGGCGATATAACTAAGAGTTTCTAAGTAACTTGCCATAGTCAGTTGCTTAGTGTATTTTGTACAAACGATGGAGACAAAAGTTGTGAAACTCAATGCCGCGAATGTGGACTCGGCAAAAATCACCGCCGCCGCCCGATTGGTCGACGCTGGCCAGCTCGTGGCGTTTCCCACTGAAACTGTTTACGGAATCGCAGCTAAGGTCGAACGAGCCACGCTGACGAAATTGGACAGGCTCAAAGGCAGGGACCCCGCAAAGAACTATACACTCCATATTGCTCAAAAAAGCGACCTGCAAAACTATGTCCCATCTGTGGGCCTTAGGGAACGAAAGCTCATCGATAGCGCCTGGCCGGGACCACTGACGATTGTTTTCGAACTGAACGCAGAAGATATTGACAAACAGCGGACCCGCCTCGAAGTGGAGGTATTCGAAGGCCTCTACAGAAACAATTCGATAGGAATTCGCTGTCCCGACCATACAGTGGCTGCGATGCTGTTGCAAACTTGCAAAAATCCTGTAGTTGCGCCAAGTGCAAACAGGGCAAACTCTGAGCCAGCCGTTGACGCCCAGGGCGTGCTTGCCCAATTTTCCGGCAAAATAGAGTTAGTCCTTGATGCCGGACCATCAAAATACAAAAAAAGCAGCACCGTCGTGAAAATAGATAAATATGGCCTGCAAATCTTAAGGCCGGGCGCCTATTCAAAAAAAGACCTCGAAAAAATGGCGCAGGTAAAATTCCTGTTTGTTTGTACCGGCAACACCTGCCGAAGCCCTATGGCTAAGGGAATCTTCAGCAAACTCCTTGCAGAAAAACTAAATTGTGCTGTTGACCATCTGGGCGAAATAGGTTATAAAGTATTTTCTGCTGGAACACTCGGCTTGACTGGGGCACCGGCAAGCGCCGAAGCCGTAAAAAGCTGCGCCGCCAGGGGAATAGATATTAGCGTCCATAGAAGTAAGGCACTGACCCGGCAGCTTGTCGAGCAATGCGACCTTATATTTGCAATGGAGCAGATGCACCGCGACACGGTTATCGCTCTTGACCGGCACGCCGCCGAAAAATGTATGTTGCTGGCCGAGAGTGATATTGCAGACCCCATAGGTCAGCCACAAAAGGTTTATGACGATTGTGCCGGGCTGATAGAAAAGGCTGTAAAAAAGAAAATAAATGAGCTTGTATTATTTTAGTGAGCCTGTCGAACTATGAAAATAGTAGTCGGAAGTGACCATCGTGGCTTTGAAGCCAAGCAGTTGATAAAGGCCACAATCACCCAGCTCGGTCATGAGTGTGTCGACGTCGGCACCACTAACAGCCATCCGGTCGACTATCCCGACCAGGCCTACGCCGCCGCAAAGGCCGTCGCTGACAAAAGGGCCGACAGGGCTATTTTAGTCTGTGCAACGGGAATCGGTATGAGCATCGCAGCAAACAAAATAGATGGAATTAGAGCTGCCCTCTGTCACGATGAATTGACAGCGAGAATCTCACGCGACCATAACGACGCCAATGTTCTTTGTCTCTCCGGAGACCAGATTGGAGAGGTCCTCTTGCGAAAGATAGTCGAGGTCTGGCTTGAAACTGAATTCGGCGGCGGAAGGCATCAAAGAAGGGTAAACAAAATATCCGCCATCGAAAAAGGCCGGGACCCCACCACCATCCCAACAAAAAACAATAAATAATTTTGTCGTTATATTTAGCCCCTCGTAGCGCAGCGAAGATCCCGGAAGGTCGTTATCCGGGACCCAGAAACCAGCTTAGAGTGTCGTCAACCCGTAGGGAGCTTGCCTGCACTGAGCTTCGTCGAAGGAGCAGGAATCTATTTCTTAATTCATTATTCCTTGTTCAATATTCGATATTCCTTTGTTTAGCCGTCGCCTGTCCCTTAGGGGCCGGAACGGCGACGCAATGTCATCTCTGAAAGCGTGTTTTTTGTCAAGCGCCTTACGTAATTTGCTTTAT
>CAYLXD010000003.1:0-1971 GCA_964387515.1 uncultured Pirellulales bacterium
GGGACTGGGTGAATTTATCAATTACGTGCTGAATCTCGCCCATACTTCGGCTGTGCATCATTGCAAAGAGATTGTAAGGCCAATTTTCAAAGGTGCGTCGCTGATAGCAGTGGCTGACGATACCAAAACGGGCTAATGCATTGCCGGCTTCGGTTATTCCGTCAGGACTAACTTTCGCGACAAATAGTACGTTGGCGATAAACCCAAGCTTATGATGGTCAACAACGGCTGCTACGCGGCGGATGACGCCTTTATCAATTAGTTGCTTGAGGATCCGCAGGGTATCTTCGATGGCCAGTTCTTCGCTGCACAAAAAATCGAAGGGCCTTGCGACGACCTGCAAATCGCTTTGCAAGTTTGTGAGGAGAAGTTTTTCACTGTCGTTTAGATGAACCCCCACGCTTGACTGCGCAAGCAGTCGTGGGGGTGTGGGCAACTGGGAGGCGCTGCCGAGTAATTCATCCTGATTGTCAGGGTCAAAACGGACATCCAGCTTGAATATACGCTCGACAGGGAGGCTGTGAAAATCAAGGCCGAAACGAGCTGAGAGATTGGCCAGCGCGATGTTAGCTTCTTCGAGAGAGCCGGCCTGGAGGGTGAACCATAAGTTGTAGTGATGCGTGCGGAGATAATTATGAGAGACGTTTTCGAGAGAATTGACCGCAGCGGTAACCTCCGCGAGGTTTTCGTCGGGGATATGTGCAGCTACGAGGGTGCTCGAGAAGCCAAGAACACGATAATTTATGAGCGCAGCGAGCCTGCGGATAAGGCCCTCTGCTTTTAGCTTAGTGGTTTGCTGGAGAACCGTTTGCTCCGTAGTACCCAAAAATTTTGCTATATCGTCAAATGGTCTTTGGCAAATCGGCAGGCCGTCCTGGAGGACACTGGACAACTGCTTCTGCAGTTTTGTCAGGCGCAGAGTCATTTCGAACCTCCGGCCTGATAATTGCAGATAGGGTCTGCGGCGAGATAGTCTCCGCTGGTTGCATAAGCGCGTGCTCTGCAACCGCCGCAAACGGCGGAATATTCACAGATTGCACAGCTTCCTTTGTATTTTGAGGGGTCTCGCAGCTCTTTTAGAAGTTCGGATTCGGTCCAGATTTTTTCGAAATTGTAACCGTTCTCGATTAGGTTTCCGGCGGATATGTTAAGAAAGCCGCAGGCCTGGATGTCGCCGCGGCAGCTTATAAAGCCAAAGTCTCTGCCGCCTATGCAGCCGTTGACAGGGCCTGTTATTTTTTCCAGCTTTTGCTGTCTGCAGATTCTGGCGAACTGGGGCGCACAGGTAAGGCGGACTTTAATTTTCGATTCGAGTTTGAACCTGAGCAGCTCGTGCAGGAGTGTTTCATACTCTACGGGGTCGAGAATTTCATCGGCGATTTGTATTGCCCTGCCAGTCGGGACAAGTATGAATATATTAAAACACCTGGCTCCAAGTTTTTCGGCTAATTCAGCTATGGCGAGAAGTTCGTCAACGTTTCGTTTTGTAATTGTGGTGTTAATCTGGAATGGGACGCGTGCCTTGTGAGCAGTTTTGGCGGCGTTTATAACCGCTTCAAAGGCTCCGGGACTTTGCCTGAACGCGTCGTGGGACTGGGCACCGGCACCATCGATGGAAAAAGACAGGATTGAGATGCCTGCTTTTTTCAGTTTGTCGATGGATTTATCATCGATAGCATATCCACAGGTAGCCATTGCCATTTTCAGATTTAGCTTTCGGCCGTATTGGATAAGTTTGTAGATGTCACTTCGCTGCATTGGTTCACCGCCCGTGAGGATTATCAGAGGCGGGCGTTTTTGTTTGGACGAGTCCGCCACGGCGGATAAAGTTGTGAATTTTGCGACGGCTTTGAGTATTTTTTTGCACTGCGTGGCTGTCAGCTCCATTTGGTTTTCGGCTGGACCTGCATCTGCACGACAGTGGGGGCAATCAAGTTGGCATCGGCGGGTAACTTCAAAAGCTATAATGCG
>CAYLXD010000003.1:2071-36432 GCA_964387515.1 uncultured Pirellulales bacterium
GGCTGAGCCCTTAGCGGTATCTGCTCGACAATTTTTATGCCGTAGACCTCAAGGCGACTGATTTTCTTGGGATTGTTTGTAAGGATGCGAATTTTTTTCAGGCCGAGGTCGCGCAGGATTTGGGCACCGATACCATAGTCACGTCTGTCTGGCCTAAAGCCGAGTTTCAGATTGGCGTCAACAGTGTCCAGGCCTTGCTCCTGAAGCTTGTAGGCGCGTAGTTTGTTCGTCAGTCCGATGCCTCGTCCTTCCTGGCGTAGATAAACCAAGGCACCTTTGCCGGCCTGTTCAATCATCTTCATCGCCGTTATCAACTGATAGCCGCATTCACAGCGCTGCGAATGGAATAAATCGCCAGTCATACATTCCGAATGTACTCTTACCAGAACCGGCTCGTTGTGTTCGATGGGTGTGCCGTGCTCGTCAAGCTCACCGACACCGCCCTTGCACAATGCCAGATGTGGTTCGGAGCTGGTAATACTTTCGTAGCCAACCAGCTTAAACTGGCCGTAGTCGGTGGGTAAAGTGACGCACTCGACGCGCTTGATTTGGCTTTCGCGCTGCAAGCGGTATTCTATGAGCCTGGCGACTGAAGTGATTTTCAGGTTGTGCTTTTCACAGAATTTCAATAACTGCGGGACGCGTGCCATCGAGCCATCTTCGTTCATAATTTCACAGATGACCGCTGCGTGCTTCAAGCCTGCCAGTCGTACCAAATCGACGGCGCCTTCGGTCTGACCCGCTCGAACAAGAACGCCACCCTGGCGTGCGCGAAGTGGAAATATGTGTCCCGGCCTAACAAGGTCGGCAGGTTTGGCGTCGTCTGCTATGACGGTCTGGATTGTCCTCGCCCTGTCGGCGGCACTTATACCGGTTGTTATTCCTTCGGCGGCGTCAATACTGACAGTAAATGCGGTGCCAAATCTCGCTGTATTTTCGGTGGTTTGGGGGTAGAGGCCGAGCGTGTCACATCTCTGTCCCGCCAGAGGCAGACAAATAAGGCCTCGACCAAAAGTGGCCATAAAGTTGATTATATCGGGGGTGACCTTCTCGGCGGCGCAAACAAGGTCGCCCTCGTTCTCGCGGTCTTCATCGTCCACGAGCACTATTAGCCTGCCCTGCCGCAGGTCTTCCAAGACTTGCGAGATTTCACTGAACTTTGCCGACATTTTTATCTAAATAAGTGATATAGAATATGCAACATAGAATCCGGGCCCAAGAAGTAAGCCGTTATTTTTGCTGTCCGATGCCCAGCTCGTACTGTTCAATATATCGACTTCCGCTGCGAATGTAAATGAGCGTTGCCAAGACAGCGGTTCCCGCCGCCGACCACCAGAGGACCCGCAGAAACCAAATCCAGCCTGGTATTATGCCGGAGATCTCCGGCGCCAGGAGAATCGCCGCTACCATAATCAGCTGCAAAGTTGTGGCGATTTTGCCAATCAAGAGGGTCGCTATGTACACCTGTGAAGTAATGAAATAGATAATAACAAAACCGATTAACAGAAAGAGGTCTTTGCCGATTATTAGAACCACAACTGTCGGTGGCAGTAAAAAGTTGCCGACGTGGGCCCGCTGAGAGGCCAAGAGCAGACAGGCACAGGTCATAAGCAGCTTGTCAGCGGTCGGGTCAAGAAAGGAGCCGAGCGTTGTCGTTTGTTTTTTTCTGCGGGCCCAGTAGCCATCAAGGGCGTCACTGAGGGCCATAGTTGCAAAAATCAGGATGGCGATATAGCGCATTAAGTCCCGCATTGCGGAAGTGAGCGCGGCGTCGTTTATCTTTAACATACAGGCTACAAACGGAACTATCAGTAGTATCCGAATAATTGTAATTCTGTTGGCCCAATTCAGCTTCATAGTAACTGGTAACTGGTAACTGGTAACTGGTAACTGGTAACTGGTAACTGGTAACTGGTAACTGGTTAAATGGTTAAATGGTTACATAAATACCAATCATTTTTAACTGCTGTTCTTTGTATTCTCCACCGTTTCCTTCAATTCCACATCTGGTTTATAACCGGAAAAAGCAGATTTGGCAAGAGATTCCGCCGTAGGCGGATAAAATTGATTGATGTAAGCTGCGGCAGGGGTATAATTTTCTAAAGAGGTCAGAAGACAGAAGTCAGAGGTCAGAATGGGATTAAGGATACTGTACGGTGGCCAGACTCAGCGTTAATCTGAATAAAGTTGCCTTGCTGCGTAACCAGCGCAATATCGGGATACCGAGCGTTATAGAGGCGGCGAAGACCGTAATCAAAGCCGGCGCCAACGGCGTAACGGTTCATCCGCGGCCGGATGAGAGACATATAAAATACTCAGATGTGTATGAGTTAGCTGAGATGCTCACGGTGGAGTTCAATATCGAAGGCAATCCGTTTACCGGCAGGTATATGGAAATTGTCTGCGAGGTCAGGCCAAGCCAGGCGACATTAGTGCCGGATGCACCAGACGCCAGCACCTCGGACCACGGCTGGGATATAAAGGCTAACAGAGAGCGTTTGATACCGGTAATAAAACGATTGAAAGATTCAAATATTCGCGTAAGTATGTTTATGGACCCGGATGTGATGGAGATTCAAGAGGCTAAAGAGGTTGGAGCCGATAGGGTTGAACTTTATACCGAGCCTTATGCGACGGCCTTCAGGACAAATGAAGACGTCAAAGCCAGATTAAGAGAATATGCAGAGGCAGCGAAGGCTGCTCAGGATATCGGTCTCGGAATTAATGCCGGGCACGATTTGAACTTGAAAAATCTTGGGAAGTTTTGTAGTAACGTTCGTGGGATACTTGAGGTTTCTATCGGCCATGCACTCATTGCTGAGGCACTTGAGATGGGGCTTTATAAGACGGTAAAAGAATACTTGCAAGTTTTATCTCAAAACCAATTTCGGTCACAAAGGCACAAAGAAAATAAAAGTGAGCTAAAGTGAACTAAAGTGAGCTAAAGTTATAAGAATCTTGAGCTTACTGCGCTTTAGGCACTTTACACTTTTTAGTGTCTTTGTTGCCTTGGTGGCAAAAAAATTTATATAGGAGAATGAAATGTTTACAGGTGCGATGGTGGCGTTAGTTACGCCTTTTCAGGACGGCGAAATTGATTTTAAGACGCTCGATGAGCTGATTGATTTCCAGCTTGAAAACGGGATAGATGCAGTAGTGCCCGTCGGTACGACCGGCGAGTGTCCGACTTTGAGCCACGAAGAGCACAAACAGGTCATCGAAAGGGTCGTCAAAACAGTCGGCGGTAGAGTTCCGGTGATTGCGGGGGCAGGCTCAAACTCGACCGCAGAGGCAATTGAACTGACGGCATTTTCAAAAAAGGTCGGGGCCGATGCCACCCTGCAGGTCTGCCCGTACTACAACAAACCGATGCAGGAAGGCTTTTATCAGCATTTCAAGGTAATAGCAGAAGAGGTTGATTTGCCGATAGTATTGTACAACATACCCGGTCGATGCGGCGGGACCGGCCTAACGGCGGAGACTGTCGCTCGGTTAGCTGAAATTGAAAATGTCGTCGCAATCAAAGAAGCCAGCGGCAAACTCGATATGGTCAGTGAAATCGTGCTTCGCTGCGACTTAACTATTCTTTCAGGCGACGATTCGCTTACGCTGCCTATCGCTTCGGTTGGCGGCAAAGGAGTAATCAGCGTAGTGGCAAATATCGTTCCCGCTGACGTAAAAGCGATGACCGATTTGATTCTCGAAGGCGATTTCGCCTCGGCCCGTCAGTGGCACAATAAGCTCTTTACGCTGTGCAAGAATCTACTGGGTCTGGCAACCAACCCGATACCCATCAAGGCGGCAATGGCGATGCTGAATATGGCTTCGGAAGAATTGCGACTACCTATGACACCTATGGACGAAGACAAAAAGACTATGCTGAGGCAGACGTTAAAGGAGTACGGTCTACTAAACTAAGAACAGCTGACAAAATGAATGGATCCCCGATTGTCATTCTTTGTCCCGATGTATCTCGGTGCGCCAAGAGGATTCTCAACGCAAATAATCAATCCCGACGAGTTACGATAGTTGAGCAGGTATAAGTGGGAAATTTTAGATAAAAAGTAATATTACACTTGAAATGGATTTATTCGCTGTAAGTCAATTTGAAAAGAAGTAGAGAGAGGTATGAAAAACTTGTGGAGTTTTTTTGCTTGGTTTACAATCCTGATTTTATGTTCAATACGCGTTTATAGTGAGAATTACAATGACTGTTGGCAAAATTGCGATTATTGTTTGAGAAAACTTGTAAACCATGGCGGTGATACTATCCCCTTGATATTAGCATATGATGGGAATAGTATAGGATTACAAAGCGGGGTTCCTACCGTAGAATATCACAACATTAGGATTAGTGAAGTCAATAAGGAAGAGAAAAACCCCCAAGGCGACATCACCTCTCAAAAACAACAAAAGGTCGATTTCGATCATTCACTTGACAAGACCAACCTTTTCGCCAAAGCTTTCACTGCCCAAGGGCTTACTCAACCTGAAAGGTCAAGAGGCCGAGTGGTAACAGTAAGCTTCCCCAACAAACCTTTCAAAATGGTTTTTAGCCTGCCCTCAACAGCGGGGTATCTGACAGAAGAAAAAGTAATGTGTGCACAGGGATTCTCGGAAACCTTTGATGAAAAGAATTGTGTGGGATGTACCGAGATTTGCCAGGACAAAGAGTGCCGATTTGCCCGAATGTGGATTGAAAGACAATCGGATGCCCGGATAATCGTTAGGACACGAGGGGCTTTGTGTGACAAGAATTACAAGATTGCTCATACCGATATTCCCAGCGGTTCACCTTATGGTGAAGGCGACTGGGCTGATGAATGGTTCTACATTTATCCGGATGGAGTTTGCACAAGGGTAATAAAAATATACACAGGTTTGGCACCACGTGCTTCGGCATTTTGGGGACGAGAAGGTCACCCTTTTGAGTGCCAGGAAACTATTTTCAAAGCAGGTGGTCGTCCACCAACAGCCGATATTGATACTAAGGCACTTACGCTTATTAGTATGGATGGTAGATGGAAAACAATTTCTTATAAGCCTTATCCGCCTAAGGGAGAGTTATTTGAGGGAGCAAACATCCAGATTGTGAACTTAAAATCACGGTACAAGCCTTTCACTATTGTTCAGGATACTGATGTGACGATTGCTCCGTATTACGGCCCCGCAGAAGACCACGAATACATTAAGAAGCGGGTCTTTGTTGGCTGGCCCAGGAGTTCAGAATGGGGACGTTTTTATACTGTAGCTCTGACACATATTATAGATTGGAAGTTTCATGAACGGACAAGAAATACCTTGACCCGTGTTTATCTGCTGGGTATGACGAATGCTGATAGAGCGCGAGAAAAGGTTAGTAAAGTGCTTCCTATCGCTCATTCTTGGCTTCGTGCACCTGAATTGTTAATAAAGGGGCAAGGATATAGTTCTCTCGGTTATGATAGAAAGCAGAAAGCTTATATCATTCGTAAGCAAAGTGGGGAAAATGTTTCGAAAGAACTTTCTCTAAGGATAAATGCACGAATATCATCTCCATTGATAAACCCTGTTTTTGTAATCAAAGACTGGGGGCAGTGCTCGGCGGAAGTATACATTAACGGCGAACAATTATCAGAAGGCAGTAATCTATGTGTCGGCCACGAAACAAGTGAAATCGGAACCGATCTTGTCCTTTGGATTAACATAGAATCTGCGAACCTGGTCACTTTGGTCATCTCTCAAAATAAGCACGATTAACTATATCTGGATTAATAGCATTTCCTAAACTGAAACGTTTACAGCCACCATTGACTGGAAGGGATATATTATGAAGAAAAATTTCTATACGGTTATTTTTATCTTACCCATCTTGCCCAATCGTTATAGCCCCAGCCCCCGACCTTTGTTAATCCGAAGACCCAGATGCGCCCCAAAATTCACCCCCCAAAGTACTAATTTTCATGATTCTGAATAATTTCAGTTATAGATTCTGGTGGCGAAGAATGACAATCGGGACATTCTTAAAAATCCTAAGAATGGCCTCGGTGTTTGAGCCAGTTCTGTGCATCTTGATAGGCCTGCAGGGTAGAAGAAATCATTTGACTTACTGTATGATTTTCTCTCAAGTATTGCTGTGCACCGGCCGCTAACTTGCGGGCAAATTCGCGTCTGTCGAATAATTCCTGCAGGGTTTTCTTTATACTAAGCTTATCATTCGGGTCGAAAACGGCGGCGGTTTGGCCCTGGATAATCAAATCGTCGACGCCGCCCCTGCAGGCGGCGACAGCAGTGCCGAGACTCATTGCTTCGAGCAATGGGAGATTGAAATCATTGCTTGGAGCAGGTTGTATGAAGATGTCGCCGGCGGCGAGGAAGGCCCGCCAGGGCTTCAATTCCGGGATGATGATGACAATTTGAGAAAGCCCCAGCTTGGTGATTGATTTGCGAAGGGCAGTTTCTACACGGCCGGTGCCTACTATGAACAACAGGAACTGATAATCCTCAGTTACCAGGTGCTTTACCGCCCCAAGAAGATTTTCGAACTGACTTCCATTTCCGTGGTGGCCGATTGCAATCATACCCGGCAGGCGGTTAGTATCGCTGAAACAGCCGGTCGTTTCTTCAACAAAAGTACCGATATTTATCTGTACAACCCGGTCTGCAAACCCTGGGTTGGCGCCGGTGATGCTGACTGCGATGCTTTCGGCGGGAGCGATGATTTTCGCGCAGTATTTTGATGAGACAGGCAGTTGCTGCCATTTTTTGCGGATGGAGTTGACCGTTAGTAAGTACGGCAGGTCAAGCTGCCTCGACAACTGTCTGGTAAGCGAGCCTTTGCTTTCGCAGAGGCAGTGGAGAACGGTGGGTTTAAAAGCGGCAAGGTGCTGAATCAGTTTTTTTCTGTTTTGTCGCGTCATTAACGGCAAACTAATAGCCGGGTGTCTGATGACTTCGACCGCACCGTATGCTATTGAATCGACGTCGCAATCGGGCGGACAGACCAGAGCTGCAGGGATTGATTCTCCAGCCAGGCCAACCATCAAACGTTCCAGCAACGGTGAGTACAGCGAGACAGTATGTTTCGAGATAATCAAAGCGGGCCTGACCGCTTCTTTCTCGGCTGTCTGATGTTGATTCATCGGATTACCTTAAAGACATAAATTATTACGGATTTACAGGCAACAATACACAATCCGATTCAGGACAAACCTGGGTAATATATTATCGCAAAAGCTGCCGGTTGGCTATTGTAAAAATTGAAAGGCGCGGTTGGTTTGAGCTGTCGCATTGAAAAAAGCTTGCAGTATTGACGTATTGCGGTTAAATTACTTGTTTTGTTGTTGGTTCCATATTAGCGGCCTTTATTTTAGGAAGGAGCGATGAGTATATCTGTACAAAAGCCGGGTCTTTCACAACTTGATGCACTTTGCGTTCAAACAATTCGTTTTTTGGCGGCGGACGCTGTGCAGGCGGCCAAATCGGGACATCCCGGTATGCCGATGGGTATGGCGCCTGCGGCGTATGTACTCTGGACAAAGATATTGAAGCACAACCCGGCCAATCCCAGATGGCCTAATCGGGACAGATTTGTTCTATCGGCAGGCCACGGCAGCACACTGCTTTATTCAATGCTGTATCTAACAGGATACGATATGAGTCTGGAAGATTTGAAGAACTTCCGGCAATGGGGCAGCAAGACGCCGGGACATCCTGAATGTCACCTCGAAGTTGGGATTGAAGTTACTACCGGTCCTCTGGGACAAGGCATATCTAACGCCGTTGGTATGGCAATAGCCCAGAAACATCTGGCCAGTTACTTTAACAAAGACGAATTTGCCCCGATTGATTATAACATTTATGTCATTGCCAGCGACGGCGACCTCGAAGAAGGTGTGTCAGCTGAGGCAAGTTCATTAGCGGGCCATCTGGGGCTGGATAATCTGATTGTGATTTACGACGACAATCACATCAGTATTGACGGCGACACGAAACTGGCCTTTACCGAGGACATTGCCGGGCGATATAAGGCGTACGGCTGGCGCGTCATCGTTGTGGACGGTGACGGCACGGATTTAGCTGCCATTGAAAAAGCTGTAAAGCAGGCAAATCGCGAAAAGAATCGGCCTACCATTATCAAGCTTCGTACGCATATAGCTTACGGCAGTCCTAACAAACAGGATACCGCGGGGGCCCACGGTGCGCCTCTTGGTGAGGATGAGGTTCGACTTACTAAGGAGAAGTTCGGCTGGGACCCGGACAAAAGTTTTTATGTGCCCGAAGAAGTCAAGGCGCATATGCTTGAGGTTCGCCAGCGCGGTATAAAAGCCGAGAAGAGCTGGCAGAGAAAGTTTAATAAGTACGCGCAACAATATCCGGAGCCGGCCAGGCAATTTACTGATGCAGCTGAGGGTAAGCTGAGCGTAAATCTCGATGAATTACTGCCGAAGTTTGAACTGGATAAACCAATTGCTACGCGAAAGGCATCCGGGGCGGTGCTTAATGCGATTATGCCGAAGCTGCCATTGATTCTGGGCGGCTCGGCGGATTTGACGCCTTCCAATCTTACAAGGTTCGAGGGGGCAGAGGATTTTCAGAAAGATAAGCGCAGTGGCAGATATGTACGGTACGGCGTGAGGGAACATGCGATGGGGGCGATAATGAATGGGATTTCCGTCGGCGGTCTGACAAGGGCATACGGCGGGACGTTTCTGGTATTCAGTGATTATATGCGGCCGGCGATTCGTATGGCAGCTATGTCAAAGTATCCGACTATATTTATATTTACCCACGACAGTATCGGCGTCGGCGAAGATGGGCCGACGCATCAGCCGGTAGAACATTTTGCTGCGCTTCGGGCGATACCGAACTTGCTTGTGTTCCGTCCTGCCGACGCCAATGAGACAGCGCAGGCGTGGAAGTTCACTCTGGAGTATCGAGATGGGCCGGTGGCCCTGCTTCTTACTCGACAGGGGTTGCCGGTTATCGACCAAAGTAAGTACGCTTCTGCAGCGGGTCTTAGTAAAGGTGCTTATGTTTTATCCAGCACGGACAGGCCCGATGTGCTGCTTTTGGCAAGCGGTTCAGAAATTTCTATTGCTTTGCGTGCGGCTGAAGGTCTGGCTAAAGAAAATATCAAGGTGAACGTGGTAAGTATGCCATGCTGGGAGCTGTTTGAAAAGCAAAGTCAACAGTACAAGGATTTGGTCCTTCCGCCGAGTGTCAAGGCGAGAGTCGGCGTTGAAGCCGGCGTCGAATTGGGCTGGAACAAGTGGCTGGGTGATAACGGTATTTTTATTGGTATGAGTTCGTTCGGCGCATCGGCACCGCAGAAGATTTGCTATGAGAAGTTCGGCATTACTGTCGATAAGACGGTCGAGGCGGCTAAAAAATCTATAGCAAGCTCCAAATAATGTGGCCGGTCTTTTAGCGTTATCAATACAATAGCATCGATTTTATGGAGCTTGGGCGGGACAGGACAGTTTGTGAGATAATCTCCCGGCTAAAGGACGCGAAAGGCAATGAGGGGGCGGTCAAAGTCGAGGGGACATGGGGGTCGTTTGCGCCGTTATTGGCATCTTACATATCGAAAGAGCTCGGTCGGCCGATTCTGTACATTCGTCCACATATCGACGATGCCGACAAAGCGGCTGATGATTTACATACCTTCCGGGCTACGGCGGGGCACTCCGCCCCGACGAGCGGGGCCGAAGACATAGAAACCTTTGCTGCGTGGGAAGGTGAGGAGGATTTGGCAGATGCCACCGATGAGACGAGGGCGGAAAGACTCCGAATCGTCTCTCGTCTCTCGTCTCTCGTTTCCCGTAATTCAGGAACAGAAAAACCGGTCATTATTCCGGCGGCTGTGCAGGCGATATGTCAGCCGATACCAAAGCCGCAGGCATTGGAGGCGAGCAGTCTTGCGCTGGAGGTTGGGAAAAATCTTTCGCCAAAAGAAGCTGTTGGGTGGCTGGTAGAGAACGGTTTTGAGCGTGTCGATAGTGTTGATTTGCCGGGACAGTTTGCACATCGGGGAGGAATAATCGATATCTATGCGCCATTAGTTACAGTGGATTCGACAGGCTCACCACAAGAGGAAAACCCCCAGGCAAGCCTGGGGGCTAATCAAGTGGCGGCGGCGATTCGAATAGAATTCTTCGGCGATACGATAGAGAGTATTCGGCAGGTGAATCTGGATACGCAGCGTTCGACCCGGCAAATCGAGAGTGTCAGTGTAGTTTCGGCGGTTTGCGGGACAAGGCTGGAAGAGAGAGAACTTTTCGTAAATATTCTGCCGAGAGATACCGTAATCATCCTCGAAGAGCCGGGCGACATCGAAGAGGTTGCAAATGTGTATTTAGACAGGGTTGAAAACCCCAGCAGGCTATATAGCTGGGCGAATATTTACGCGGCGATGGATAATTTTGCACAACTGCATATATGCAGGTTTGCCACGGCCCCCGTGCTTTCTTGCGAAAGCAAGAACGGGGGGAGTGAATTTCTTAAGGTGGATGTCAAGAGCGTGCAGCGGTTTCAGCATAAGGCAACATCGCTGTGGGCGGGACATAAAGAAGCCCTGGAGCAGTTGGTTCAGGAGGCTAAGGAGGGTAAAAAGGTTTTGCTCTACTGCGAAGCCTCGGCGGAGATTCAGCGGGTCGGTGAGATTATCACTGAGATAGCGGGGAAAATTCCGGCGAATTTCAAGCTGCTATCGGGTTTTATCAACCAGGGTTTTGTTGTCAATTCGCTGAAGATGATTGTGATAAGTCATCATGAGTTGTTCGGCCAATTTGCGCTTCGGCGAAGGCAGCGGCCGGTGCGAGCCGGTGCGCCGGTAGATACACTTTCGGATTTGCAGGTCGGTGATTATGTTGTGCATCTGTCTTACGGCATTGGTAAATTTTTAGGTATAAAAACAATCGCAGAGGACGGCGGCTCAGGCGAGTACCTTACAATTGGATATGCCGACGGTGTGAAGATTCAGGTTTCGGTGCGGAATATTGCGCTGGTGCAAAAGTTCATCGGTACAAGTCCGAAACGGCCGAAGTTAAGTAAAATCGGCTCGAAGAGATGGCAAAAACAGAAAGAAAAGGTTGCTAAATCAGTTCGGGACCTTGCCGGTGAGCTGCTTGAGGTACAGGCCAAGCGGCGAATGTTGGGCGGGGTTGCGTTCGGGGCGGATTCGGCCTGGCAGATGGAATTCGAAGAGTCATTTGCATACCAGGAGACGCCCGACCAGAGTACGGCGGCAGAACAAATCAAAGCGGATATGGCTGAGGCTGTCGCAATGGACAGGCTGCTGTGCGGCGACGTCGGTTACGGCAAGACCGAGCTTGCGATGCGAGCAGCGTTTAAGGCGGTTGAGAACGGAAAGCAGGTCGCTATCTTAGTGCCGACCACAGTATTGAGTGTGCAGCACGGCAGGACTTTTACCGAGCGGTTTGCAGATTTTCCGATTTGTATCGAGGTTTTGAACAGGTTCAGAACCACCGGCCAGGCAATGGACATCATTGACCGGACAAAGGCAGGCAAGGTCGATATACTGATAGGGACACATCGGCTTTTAAGCAAAGATGTGGGATTCAAGGATTTGGGGCTTTTGATAATTGACGAGGAGCAGCGGTTCGGGGTCGAACACAAAGAGAAGCTAAAAAGGCTTCGGGTAAACGTTGATGTTCTTACGATGACGGCGACGCCGATTCCACGAACGCTGCATATGTCACTGCTTGGGCTTCGCGATATAAGCTCGTTAGGCACGCCGCCATTAGACAGGCGAAGCATAGTTACAGGCGTTACAGCTTATAACGGTGAGCTTATAAGGAAAGCGATTATCCGCGAGCTGAATCGTCAGGGACAGGTGTTCTTCGTACACAACAGGGTCAGGACAATTGAGAAAAAGGCGTGGGAGATTCAAAAATTAGTTAGTGACGCAAAGATTGCCATTGCGCACGGCCAAATGGCCAAGAGCGAACTTGAAAGGGCAATGATAGATTTTGTAGTTGGCGAGACGGACGTGCTCGTGTGCACGACGATTATCGAATCGGGACTGGACATTCCCAACGCAAATACAATTTTTATAAACGATGCGGACAGATTCGGGCTGGCTGAGCTGCATCAATTGCGCGGGCGGGTCGGCAGATATAAACATCGAGCATACGCGTATATGCTGCTGCCGCAGAAACGCTCAATAACACCTATCGCAGCACGGCGATTGAAAGCGATTGAGGAATACGCACATCTTGGGGCGGGATTCAGGATTGCGCTGAGAGATTTGGAGATTCGCGGGGCAGGCAATATATTGGGAGCAGAGCAGTCCGGGCATATTCAGATGGTTGGTTATCAGATGTATTGTGAGCTACTGGCCGATGCTGTTAAAAAATTGAAGCGAGAGCCGGTCGAGCCGATACCGAGTGCTGTTATTGATTTGGGTTTTGCTGCATATATACCGAAAAATTACATCCCCGTCGACAGAAACAGGATGGAGGTCTACCGTAAAATCGCCGTGGCAAAAAACAGGGATGACCTAAAACAAATTGGAAGTGAATTAACCGACGTTTATGGGCCGGTGCCGGACGAGGTCGAACTGCTGCTGGCATTGGCTGAACTGAGAATCGAGGCAAGTAAATTGGATATAAAAAGTATCGTCGCCTCAGGCCAGAACTTAGTGTTTTCATTTGCGAAAGAGGTCGGCAGACAGGCTGAATCTTTGTTTGCAAAAGTAAGCGGTGAAGTCAGAATGGCTGGCCCGAAGATGGTGTATCTGCGTTTGCCAGGTAGTTATTTCGAAGGTCGAACGCTGATAAATGTTTTACACAAGATTTTTTGCTGAAAGTGTCCAAGGTGTCGGTGGAAGGCAATTTCCTTGACGCTACCCGAGTGGAACTATTATAATATAGATTGGGAAACCCATTTTCTTACGGCACTTTCAACTTAAACCTGAAAGAGGGTGAAAACTGCTGCGCGGTTACCTTCTTTTTGAACAGCGATAACGAAAAACCTCTTCCTGTGTCTGTGGAATGCGTTTTTTTTCGGGCAGCTAAGTAATAATCTATCAACGGCTGGTTATTCCGCCTTTACGGTGCTTTGGCGGCGCATAAACTCGATTACCTCGGCTTTGTCCAGATACATACTCGTCGCGATGTATGTGAAAAGGTTGAGATATTCGAAAGCAGCCTGTTTGTCACCGTCTGAGAGCGGAGCGGGCTGCGAACTGTCCACGAGAGAGGTGAGGACGAGTATGTGCTGCGTGCCGTACTTAGTAAGCGATATCTGGAAGACCCTGACAAAAAGGTTTTTGTCATCGACGGCAAGGGTGTTGTCCATGTAACGTTCGCTGGTGTTTTTCATAACGATGTTATGGGAGAGGAGCTTTAAATCGGATGATTTTCGTGGTACGAACCAGCGGTCTTCAGGGAATGACTCTCCGCTAACTTCGTAAACGCCCGGCTCTTCTTCCGGGACACAGGTTAGATATGTGGCTCGCTCAAGGTCGAGACTTTCAACGAGGTTTCGGAGAATTACTATAGTAAAGTCGGTGTATGAAAAATGGTTTGAAGCCAGGGCCGGCAGTTGCGCTGTCTGCCGGGCCCAGAAAGATTTGTTGATATCAGTGCTCATAATTTAGCCCCTCATACTCTCTAAAGGATGGTATCGGCTGATTAAAGATGAAAATTTAAAAAAGGTTTGGGCATTTAATGCCGATTTGCTATCCGGGTATGTGTTCTGGGGATGGCGGACGGGCTCAAAAATACTCGAGTTCGAGGCTGTGAGGGAGTTTCTCGAGGGGGCAGTTGCGGCATTTAGACTTAGGCCTGCAAAATTCTTTGCCAACCTTTACGAGCAAGGCGTGGAATTCATTGAAAAGCCTGGTATCGGCGGGCAGATTGGATTGAAACAACTCTTGGAGCTGCTCGTAATCAGCTCGGGGCTCTAATAGTCCATGGCGAATGGCGACACGGGCGGTGTAGGCATCGACGACAAAGATTTCTCTGTCGAAGGCATAAAGCAAAATAGAATCGGCGGTTTCCGGGCCGATGCCCTTTATAGCTAATAATTCGGCCCTTAACCGGCTGGTATCGATGCACTGCAGGTTCGTCAACTGGCCGTTGTAATTTTCGAACAGCCAACTCAGGAAGTTTTTGAGGCGTTTGGCTTTTATATTGAAGTAGCCAGCAGGTTTTATGAATTCGGCCAGCTCCGGGGTTTGAATATTGTGGAGTTTCTCCGGAGTCAGGAGGTTAGCAGCTTTTAGATTGTCTATAGCTTTTTCAACATTGAGCCAAGCGGTGTTCTGGGTCAGTATTGCTCCTGTGATTATCTCGAATTGTGTTTCGCCGGGCCACCAGTGCTGAGGGCCGAAGCGGTCAAGAAGCAACTGATAAATCTCGGTTAACTGTTCGCTTATCATATTAGCGGCTTCTGCTTGTGCAAAACGGTTCGTTTTGACTATTGTAAATTCAGCTTATATAAAGTAAACTCTCTCGAAAGTTTCAAAAGTTGAAAGTACCGGCCAGAGAAATGGATAATAAAAATAAGTACGACACGAGTCAACTATTTAACTTTGCACGGGATTCCTATCTGGAACGGACATCGCGGCCGATTTACGCGGTTGTGTTTCTGCTGCCCTTTATTGTTTTCTACGAATTGGGAACAATACTTATCAATACGGACGTGCTGAACCAATCGCAGGTTCGGGTTGTGGCGTTCATATGGCTGCAAAATCTGCTGGCATATCTTGGGTTCGGCAGCAAATTTGCGTGGGCTGCGCCGGCTTTTGCGGCTGTGGTTATTTTGATATCGCAGCAATTGACGTCCCGGAAGAGCTGGCGTTTGGCCTTTGGCGATATCTGGCCTATGTCTGTCGAGTGTGTTCTGCTTGCCGTGCCGTTGATTGTACTGAGTTTGCTTTTGAACAGCTCCGCTCAACGGCGAGCGGACGTCGACGAGTTTGTAAACGGCACGGTACAATCTCGTTATATGTTAAGCGCGGATGAGAGGGTGGAATCCGCTGCCCAAAGTGTGCTATATGGTAAAGCGATGGTGTACTGTCGTTCGGCTGCGAATTATGGTTTGGAGGGGGATGCGACGGCCAGCGGCAGCGTACTCAAAAGGAAATCTCTGCTGGCTGATATTGTTACCGGTATAGGAGCAGGGATTTATGAAGAACTTGTATTTCGGCTGATATTGATAAGCGTATTGATGATTTTATTTCAGAATACTCTGGGGTTTAAGCGCAAGAGTTCGATTATAATTTCCGTTCTTCTATCGGCGGGATTGTTCAGCGCACATCATCACATAAGCGTACCACTTAACTGGCTGGAGTTTAGCTTCAGGACGGTCGCGGGTGTTTACTTTGCGGCCCTTTTTGCCATTCGCGGTTTTGGGATTACAGCCGGTACTCATGCCTTCTACGATATCATCGCCACGGCTATCAACGCGACCTTCTTCCAGCAGTAGAAATTTTAGCAGGCAGTGAGCCGCTCATCTGTAAATTTTTCTGAAAAATATCGCAGATGTTAGTCTTTTGGTCTACGGAAGTTGCAAGATAATCGTCCTATAACTTGAGCAACTGGCCTTATCAATACTAATATCGCCCTTGAAAGTGCTGGCGTATTTTGGTATAATAACGCTTAAAGATGTTGGTGGTGTATCTGGTTTAAGGATTGTTAGCTGATGGAACTGCCACAAATCAACGTAGCTATTGACGGATTGACGTTCAGTCTGTTTCAAAGGCCTCTGCATCCGGAGCTGTTTCAAATCTATGCTGAACGTCAGCTGAAAACGGACAAGTACGAGGCACTCGTCTGGATTACGGGATGCACTCATGTTGTGAGTGTGTTTGCGGCAGACGTATGCCTAAGTGAGGTGATAAGCACACCTGGGCAGCCGCTGCCGCAGCAAGGTCTGATTGAGCGTTTTCAATTCCGCGGTCCCCGTTCACATAAATGCACTTTGAGCCGAGGGCTGAGCTACATGACCGATTTCCAAGTTGAGAAAATGAGCCCCAATTTGTATCGTCAGAGCCACCGTGACCTTGAGCGATTTGCGCAGAATCGCGGTCTGTTCGTCAAATTTCCTGAGCTGGAAGCGGGTGGTCTGGAGCCCTTCTGCTATGTTGACTTTGAAGCAAAGCAAGATGAGCTCCACATTCATGCGTTTGCAGCTTATCCCGAGCAGGTAACGATGCTCAAGACTCAGTCTTTATTCGATTTTCAATAAGATGAAAGTCGTTGCCTGAAAGGCGAGCGAGTATAAAGACTTTTAAGTGCCCTGCTGCTGGACTTTTTGCTTCAGGATGTCCCACTTTTCGCGAATTTCCTCAGATATTCTGCTGTTTGGAAAGTCGTGCATAATCTGCTCGCCGGTCTTCAGGGCCTTGTTCCACTGTTTGCCGGAGACGGCTAAGGAGAATTGTACGCCGAGATTGTGCAGCTTGTTTCTGAAGACATCCCTTGCTGCTTCCTGCAGTGCCAGTCCCTCGTTCGGTGTCAGGTACATATCAAGCTCTTTCAGAATGTCAAGACTTCGGTCGGTGGCCTGGCGTTTGACGGCGTCGTCCCAGGCATTGAGGAGGACCTTTTTTCGCTCTTCCTTTTTATCGAGCAGTTTTTGTCGCATCGCTTTTGCTTTTTCAGACTCCGGGAAAACTGCGATTAACTTTTCAATCTGAGCACTTGCATTTGCCCACTGGAAGCTTTCGAAGAGCTTTTCGATATTTGCTATGACCTGATTTACTCTTTCGGTATCGGTTGCATCGCGGTATTTATCGGCCTCGACCCGGAGCTGCTTTGCCAGTTCCTGGTATCCTGTGGAATGAGCAATTTCGTCAATTATTTCGCCAGCGCCGGTAAAATCCTTCTGCTGCAGCCTATCGAAAACCGCCTCCCGCAGAGACTGGTGGTCGGCATCGCGGGAGGCAATGACCTTGGCAGTTTCGCTGAGGCGTGTACTTTGATTGATTTGTAAAAGAACTTCGCGACTTTTTTCAATGTCTTCGGCGATTTTTTCCAGCTTTTTGTCATTTTTCCTGACGACATTGAGTACTCCGAATACTGCCGCAAGCATCGCCACGAGCGTAATCAAGACCATAATGCCAATGACGAGCTTCCAGATATCAGGTCTATTGACGACCCGTGGCTCGCGGAAGACGTCGGTGAAGATGGCAAGCACCACCGCTGCCAGTATGGCGCAGATGATTATGATGTGCCATTTGAACCGCTGCCGCAGGCTTTGTTCCTCTTCAAGCTTCATAACCGACCCTTTTTACTTTCAGAAGTTTCAGAAGGCTTTCTCGAAACCAAACTCTATGGTATTATACGATACGCCTGAAGATAGGGCAACTTTATGTGGTGTTTTTTTCTGTCTGGAGAAGCATTTTTGAGGCAGTCTTTTCCCGTCCTGGATTATTTTGGGATTGCCCCCTGCTCTGTTAATTGGTTGCAGCTACGGTTTGTCCGAGCGGGTATGACGCTTGCTCCCAAAGCCAATTGTTGGCCAAAATTGTAAAATCGATGAAATTGACAATTCCATCTCTATTAAGGTCTTCAGGTAATAGTATCTTTCTGCAAAGCCATTTGTTCGCAAACGCCATTAAATCAGCATAATCTACTAAATCAGTATTATTCAAATCAGCGATATTACCCATACTCGACAAAGACATACTCGCTTGAGGGGTGCCGCCGTAAGCGCCCATATTTATCCGCTTGCCATGTGGCCATAATTCAGCTGTCCAATCAGAATTAGGATTACCTGCATCAATGCAAGGACTGTTAACATCATCAAGTACCCAGTCTCCAGGTAGATAACTGGCCAGGTAATTATCCAAAAGAAGCTTAAGGTCTGTCAAATCAGCGATGCCGTTATCGTCGAGGTCTGCGGGTATAGAGGAGCCTTGTTTTTTCCAAGAACCCGCAAATGCGGCAAAATCAGGCAGGTTAATAAAGCCATCATTAGTGGGGTCCAGCCTGATATAGAGCGAAAACTTCCAGTGGCCTGCTTGGGACTTGAGATGGTAATCACCATTGTCCGGGTCTGCAAAACGTGGGTCAGCGTTAATGTTGCCGGTGCCAGCCCAACCACCCTGAATGTTGCAGAAAGTGATAGTTGGCGATGTGCCGCCGATATAGAGTTCATTTGGAATGTCATTCCATAAAATACAGTTTTTCAACGTGGATGTACAATTGTAAATTCGCATAGCACCTCCAAGAGACGCCTGGTTACAGTGGAAAGTGCAGTTTGTAAAGGTTGCCTCACTGTCATAGGCTGATATTCCGCCACCATATGTAGTAGCAAGATTCTTGCTGAATGTGCACTGAACAAACGATATGCTGCTGCTCTGGCTGTATACGGCGCCGCCCCAAGCATATGAGGCGCCACCCCAAACTCCAGAGTTGTTGTTGTGAAACGTGCAATTCACTACAGTTGGGTTGCTTTGGTACGCCCAAAGACCGCCACCTCTCTTGGACGATTTGTTGCCGGTTATGACACAGTTCTTTATGGTGGGAGCAGCCTTATAGCAGAAGATGCCGCCACCACATTCATCAGGCCAGTTGCCAGAGGTATAACCATTAATAACAGTCAGACCATCTAAAATGGAATCTGAGTCCTCGCTGTTGCGGAAATAGAAACCACGGTGAGGCTCGAATTCGCTACCCTGACAGTCGATAATAGTGGCTGCGACCACCTCAGGATTATTTGGGTCTGTGCTGCGGACAGTGATTGCCAAGCCTTTGAAGTCAATATCGCGATTGCCGAAACCAGTGTAAGTGCCTTGGTGGACTATTATTGTATTACCGTCTTTGGCGGCATTTATAGCTTCCTGGACGCAGTCGCAGGGATGAAGCAGCGAACCATCCTCACAGGGATCGCTGATTGCCGGATTGCCGGGGGCCGGATCACCCGGTGAATCGTCATCTACATAAAGTGTTGCCGCTGGTTTTATTGCGTTTCCGCCCAAAAGGTCCGACAAGCTTATCGTAGTGTAGGGATTACTATACTGAAAAACATCATTTCTTATGCCTTTTCCATACCGCCAGCCCCAAGTCGGTGCTAAATTGGCCTCACTCAGGTCATTAAACGTATATAGATGCGTATGCAGCCCAAAGCAGTGCTCATCCAGAATAGGTTGGCCCAATTTGCTGTAGTTCAAACGGTGCCACTCGTTTCCTACATAAACTTCATTAAATGTATGTGCGGTGAACCCTGTGCCCGCTCCGCTGAGCCAGTCCAGCACCACCTGACGAACCTGATTATTGCTAATTCCTTGCTCCACGAGCTGAGATTGACTCGGATTGGAAGCATCTACTATGGGAATTACAATAATCATTCGAGTCGGTATGCCAATTGCCCGAAGAACTGTGGTCAAAGCAATCGCAGTTGACGTACACGTACCACGAGTTTTGTTGTAATACATTCCTTTGCCCAGCAGTTCATGCTCGAAATGCTCTTCAATCGGCCAGTCAATTTCGTATCCGTGCGAGTAAAACTCTTCCTCGTAAGCATCTTCCAGGCCGGGATAGATTTCCGGCTGGCCGTTTGGATAATAAATGTAATAAGTAGTAAACACATCGAGAGGCGTATATTTACTAACCACCCAGGACGAAACCTGTTCTACAACTTGCTTATCCGTGAGGTTATCAACTACAATCCCATCGCCCTGGAGCTCGGCCAGCAGATCTTGCCTCATCTGGTCATCCCAGTTGGTGGTTATGCCTGGTGCCAAGTATTCGGTCATATCGGCGTAATCCTGTTGCCAATTAGGGTTGGCGGATATTGAATCCTCGGCTGTTCCAAAGGGGTAGTGAATAACTTCCATCTCGACGTAATAATCTTCTTGCGCCAAGACCATCGCGTCTTGAAAGTTATCGTTTAACGCATCTTCATCGAAAGGGTGCATAAATCGTAAAATTGAACGAACCGAATAGGTATATTCTCGTCGTTCGTTCCAATCACCGTCGGGAATGCCGTCATCGTCGGTATCTGCTTTAGTTGGGTTGGTGCGGTATTTGTGGATTTCTTGAAAATCGGAAAGACCATCGCCATCTGTGTCCACCTGCTGACCTAAGGTTATTGTGGCACATAAGACCGGCAGAATAATAAGATTAAGAAAGACTCTTTTTTTAATTCTTTCCACCTCCTTTGCCAGGGATAACAAATGCACACAATTGTTGAGCTTCAAGCTGCATCTATTCAGGCACCCACTACTGGTTTGGTTTGCAGATTATTACTCCGGGCCTGACTTTCCACCGATATTTCGGGTTTGAGTTCACAGGGTGAATCGTATACATAACGCCTGCCTCCATCTTCACATACTCTTTTCGAGGGATTCTTATGTAAAACTCTTTACTCCAACATCCACGTTCTGCATTCACATGCACATCTGGATGGCCATCGGCTTTCAGCACAAAACGCTCGTCAGCTTGATTGAGAAATGGTCTATATTGCTTTGCAGTACCCATCTCTTCGTACCACTCGTCGACGTGAAAGAGCATATGACCATCATCATCCTTCGGCACAGCTTCAGCCGGGATCGAACGAGGTCTCTCATCTGAATGGAACCAGTAAGCCTTACTAATAGTCAGATGCTTGTGCTGTTTAACCTTTGAAGGTATCGCTCTTGATAATAAGATTGCAGCAGCGATAACGATAGCAGCAAGGCCGAGCCACAAAGGAAACCTTCGCTGAAGTTTTTGTGTTGGTGTGGTGGAATCGGGGTCGAGAAGTTCGGCGTAGTCAGATGCCGGGCCCATGTCAGCGATAATGGCTTGGAGGTTTTCGCGTGTCTGCTGGGCTGGTTCGAGCTCGGCGAAACGCCTATCCAAGTGCGAACTTACATCATCAAGAACATCCCTGCTGCGTGGATGTTTGACCGATGACAAAGCCTTTTCCACCCGGCGGAGATATTCAGTTTTGAGCCTATGCCATGTTTTGCCTTGCGAGGTCATACGCGTTTTCCTTTCTTGAGACTTTGCATGCTTTGGATAATGTGGTTCCAATGGGCGTTCATATCGGCGAGGGTTTTTTGGCCGAGCTCGGTAAGTTTAAAGTATTTTCTCGGCGGGCCGTCCGGAGAGGGTTCGGAGTAACTTGTTACGAGGCCGTCTGTTTGCAGGCGGGCGAGAATGGGATAAATATTACCCTCACGAATTTTGAGGCCGTCAATCTGCTTAAGTGTCTGGACCATCTCGTAGCCGTGACATCGGCCGTGTTGCAGAAGATTAAGTATGACAACATCCAGCAGCCCCTTGCGAAGCTGAGTTTGCCAGTTTTGCAGATTCAAGGTTCACCTTGCTTTCAAAGCTATTTGAGATTTTTTTAAAGGTTTACAGTATACTGTATACTATTATAGTCGGAAGTCAAGACGAAAATTCAATTTTTTTGGGGAATTATGCGGAATTTTTACAAATTCCCACAGGGAGGCATAGTAAGTCCTTTTATTTAGAGGGCTTACGATACTGAGTGAGACATTGTTTTTCACTTTCTGCACTTATTTGATTTGGGGATGTGGTAGACTGCTCAGCGTTTTTTTTGTCTGACATCTGTATGTCGGTACGGCATTTTGGCAGCGGAGAACTGACCAATCGGCTATAATTGACGTGGCAGGCATAAAGTTATATCGAGAAATAATGAATTAAGTGAGGGTAGTGGTATGAAAGCAATTAAGTGTGTTCTTATCCTGGGGATTTTGGGCGGAATTGTCGGCCTGCCGCAGGTGGGCTGGGCAGTGGGAAAAACGGCTCAGGACCGGGAGATGGCACTCGTCACGGCGGAGCGTGCCGCAGCTGGACAACAGGCTGTTGTCGAAGGTAATAATGAATTCGCTTTGGAGCTGTACGCAAAACTGCGGGCCCAGGAGGGAAATCTATTTTTCTCGCCGTATAGTATTTCGACAGCACTGGCAATGGCTTATGCGGGTGCGCGAGGCGAGACAGAATCACAGATGGCTAAAGCCCTGCACTTTCCCATAACAAAGCCGATTGGCCCGCCTGTAGTGGGCCAAGACCCAAACAAAAAAGCAGGTGAGGCAAAGCAAGCGTGGTGCGAACAGGGATTCCACCGCGAGTTCGGGACTATTGTCGAAGATTTGAATGTCAGAGGTGCCAAAGGTGGTTACGAGCTTAGTGTTGCCAATGCTTTGTGGGGCCAGCAGGGTTATGGATTTCTTGCGGAGTTTCTCGAACTGATTAAAAATAGCTACGGCGGCGAACTCAACGAGGTTGACTTTGTCAACGCCTGTGAAACTGCCCGCCAAACCATCAACTCGTGGGTGGAAAAACAAACGAAAGACAAGATCAAAGACCTCATCCAAAAGGGAATGCTCAATTCAATGACCCGGCTGGTTCTGACTAACGCCATTTACTTTAAGGGCAACTGGGCAAGGCAATTCGAAAAAGATAAAACAAAGGAGTCGCCGTTTACTCTGATAAGCGGAGAAAAAGTCAATGTCCCTATGATGAACCAGACGGCGGAATTCAACTATATGGAAACCGAAGATTTGCAGGGGTTGGAACTACCTTATGTAAATGATGAGCTGTCGATGATTATTTTGCTTCCCCGAAGAATTGACGGGTTGAGCAGCCTTGAGGAGACACTGGTGCTGGAGAAGTTTTCGGGTTGGCTGGGCGAGCTTGGCAAACGCAAGGTTATCGTTTCTGTCCCGAAGTTCAGGATGACGAGCCAGTTCGGCTTAGCGGATGTGCTGCGGTCGATGGGAATGACGGATGCGTTCTCCAGGAAGGCGGACTTTTCCGGGATGAATGGCAAAAGAGACCTTTTTATCTCGGCTGTTATTCATAAGGCTTATGTCGATGTTAATGAGGAAGGTACGGAGGCGGCAGCGGCGACCGCGGTGGTAATGATAACATCAGCTATGCCGGGTCAGTTACCGGTTTTTCGGGCGGACCATCCGTTTTTGTTTTTGATTCGCGATAACAAAACCGGCAGCATTTTGTTTATCGGCCGAGCGATGAATCCGTCTGCATAAAAGAAACGGCTCTCGTCTCGGCGAAGGCCCGAGCCGGAGCGGGAGGCGATTTTGTCGCCAGCCGATGTGTTTCAAATGAGTTTTATGTGTTGTGGTTGATTACCAGCGGCTCTGCTCACCACCTCGGACGCACATAGCCAGACTGTAAACTTTGTTTTTGCAGGTCATATACAGTGTTTTGCCGTTCGTCCCGCCGAATGCTATATTAAATGGTGCGTTAGGCAGCGAGATAAAGTCCAGTTGTACGCCTGCCGGTGAAACAATCCATACGCCGCCGAGGCCTGTGAAGTACAGGTTGCCCCGCTCATCAATGGTTATACCATCGGGAACATTGGTTCGGTCCGGTGCGCTGGTCGGGTTGAAAAATACGGAGCTGGTGCTGAGAGTCCCGTCGGGATTAATATCGAAAACCCACCATTTCTGATAGCTTGGAATGGTGCTGCCTGCTGAAACGTAGAGCTTGGTTTCATCGAGCGAGGTGATGATACCGTTTGGCTGATACAGAGAGTTGTTCACCCGTGTTACCACGCCATTGGGTTCGAGCAGCCACACGCCCTGTGACAAAGGCGGGCTTCCATCCCAGATGGGAGTGGTAAAGTAGATATTTCCGTTGGCTAACTGGCAGAGGTCGTTTGGCGGTTTTGTAAAGCCGTCCGATGAGTCAGCCAGTATTTGAGTATCGCCCGGCCCGTTGGGGTCGATACGGCGGCTTGATATCTGCTTCGGGTCTTCGTCGCAGGCCAGCAGCCGGCCATCCAGCGATAAGATTGTTCCATTTGTCTTCGGCGATGGGCTTAGCCAGACTGTTACGTTGCCGGGTGAATCGAGCCTTAAAATCTGATACGTTCCGGTTCTGCGGGTAAAGAAAAGTTTATCACTGTTCGGTTCCCAGGTTGGCCCCTCGAAGTTGATGCCTGTTGCAGAATAAACCTCCTGCGGGGTTGCACCCGGCACGACCAGTTCGGAAGTAAGCGTGACGAGCCAGTTTTCGCACAGGACAGCCAGGTCTTTTTCGTCGATTACGCCGTCACTCGGTGCCGAGATATCGCAATTGGGGTCCCAGTTGGGGCCGCCGGTTGTGCTGCGCCAGGCATTTGCGAGTATAGCGAAGTCTTTAAAGTCGACCCACCAGTCGCCGTTGAGGTCAGGCCAGCCTGGTTCGGAAGCCATACAGATAAAGCCGGTGCTGAAGGCGATAAAGATTATTGCGGCGGCGCAGCTTGCACGCGCAAACGAATATTTTGTTTTTTTGTGTGGAAGCAGCATTCCAGCTTACAGCCAGTTTTCGCAGAAGACCTTCAGGTCGAGTTCATCGATTACGCCATCAATGGTTTCCGAGATATCGCAGGCGGCCTTCCAGTTGTCGTCGTCTGGCTCACTACCCCAGGCGGCAGCAAAAATGGCAAAGTCTTTAAAGTCCACAACGCCATCTCTATAGAAATCTCCAACAATAGTTGGTTCAGTTACCAGCTCGATGCCTGTCCCGTTGATTGGGTCAAGGTTTCGGCTGTATTGTTTGTCGGTCGCGTTGTTCCAGTGCTCGTGAACGCCAAGGCTTTCTGTCAGTCCTCCGTCATGGTTGGGGTTATAATTTGTCCCTGAACAAGGGTCAGGAATCAATGCTGCCTCGTGCAGATAGTCATCCGTCCCAGAATACTGCGGGTAATCATACTCTGGATTTGGGTCATAGGTTGGTGTATGGCTTCCATCGAGTTCAGTGTGCAAGAAATCATAGGCAACAGAGTCGGCCGCGACCTGGTCCTGTGAGAGGAATATACTGGACGGCCAATCGTGGTTAAACGGCGGCATCAGGTAACGAATCGGCTGGGAGTCCCAGCTTTGACCGCCGTAGAGGCCGTCGATTAAGACCAGTATTGTTTTGCCGCCGAGTTTCGGATGTCCCATCAGGTCAACAACAGCCCTGTAATGTCCTATTCCCGGAACATCTGGCAAAACCGGGGTATCCGCACAGTGCGGTCTCGTCCAATGCATATTATAATAGCCGCTGGCATTTGGCGCTCTCATCAAGGAACCATAATTATTTTTGTCGGACAGGGTCACTCCGGCGCTGTTGTGGCTTTTAAGGATTGGGAAGTTTATAAAATAATCCGCCTGTGAAAAGTGCGTTGGGATATAGTCCTGAGTTTTACCTACCACGCGGGAGGTAATGGGGTCACTCCAGTAGAATGGCGCACTTGTATCAGGAGAAACGGGAGTCCCGTGGGGAAGAGTCGAACCGTTCTTTACTAAATAGACCACGCCGGGACATTCGGCGGAGACCATATTGTACCAATAGTCGGCCAAATTGTTTTGAGGGTCACCAATGCTTATATCACCGGGACTGACGCCTGCGTTATCGATTAGCTGTCTCAAAAGCGCTATAGCAAGCTGGGGTGCGTTATCTATCCGGTCCCGATTACCGCTGGGCTTCGTCCCGCCGTCTTGATTAATCATCAGGACCCAATTGGTTTTTATTGCGATTTTTTCGCCTGATGTGTAGCCGACGTAACCTCTGCCCATTTGGTAGTTGAACTGCTTGAATATCGCGTCCCACGCGTCCACATCGTTGTCTCTTCCGGTCAAAGCCCGAAGTGCATCTGAGAGCATTTCGTTGATAACCTCCTGGTCGATGCTGTTGTACCAATACGGTGGGTAGCTGCCATCCCAGTCAGTTGCAAGTGGGTCGTGCATCCAGGCAACGCGGCCTGGATAAACGCCTCTACCTTCGCCGAGCGGGCTGTTGGCGACGATTGGTTCGTGAGCATAAACCGGACTCTGATTTGTGCTGCTCAAAGCCATCCAGATAAAACCGGCGCTGAAAGCCATAGCGATTGCCGCGATAACATAATGCGCCTGCGCAAACGCCCGTTTTGCCTTTCTGTAGGCGATGGTTGAGCCGATTATTCCAAGCAGCCAGACAACAAAGCCCGATGCCAGCGGAAACGCCACTCGCTGGCAGGGGTACGTAGCCCGGGAAGGCTTCGGTATCACCCGTACCAAAAACCAGATTAGAGCTAATAGTCCTGTAATCGGAAATAACCACCTCAGCCAACGGAACTTACCTTTTTGCTCAGTGGGTTTACCTGTTTCTCGCCTTTGCGTAGCGCTACGGCGGAGCGAGGTCGGACAAACCGGTGGTGTGTGTTTCTTTTGTGAAGATAGCATCTTTATAACCTCCGGAACTTTTGACCGTCTGCTTCGGCCGGGTTTATCATCCTCCACGACATAGCAGAAACAACGTAGGTTTAGAAGGTGGGATAATCTCATCCAACCTCCTAAAAGATATATAGATAATCAACCTAATAGGCGGTGGATTATAGCGATTGTAATTATACCAGTTTCTTCAGGAGATGTCAACCTTGTTCTCTGCTCAGATGCCCCCGTTCTTATTTAAAAACAAGGGAAAGGGTGGGATTAGAACCTTAATTTGCAGGGCGAATTTCCTTAGGGCTTCTGGATATCGCAACGCAGAGGTGGGATTCCGGTACGATGCCGGGCACCAGACACCGGAAACGGCACCGGCGTTCAAACCTGTGTATTGACCGGTTTTTCACACAAGAGTTTATTTTATTGCAAAGGAGCAAAACTGCATTAAAATAAATTCCATATTCGAATCTAAGGTTTCATATATGGAACAAATCCTGCTCATTTCAATCAAAATCTCTTCTGAGAGACTTTCAGGGACGTTTGGACATAAGGTTTGAATGCGATATGTTGAATAGGGAGCAAATTATGACAAGGCAGACCATAGCTTTTGTTTTAAGTGTTTCAGTTTTGTTTGGAGGCAGGTCATTGCTGCCGGCCGGGGGTGAGGCTTATGAGATTACAGCCGGTAAAGGAATGTCAGCCAAGAAAATCGTTGTAACCAATCCCATTGAGGTATTTCGTGATAATGAGACGGTTAGTTTGAACTGGAATGAAATAGAAAAGACAGAGCCCAACCTGACAAAAGATAATGTGGCTGTTTATGAGCTTAAGACAAACCGTTTTTTGGTCACGCAAATTGTCGAAGACGGCAACAAAACGGAGCTGCTGTTTCAGACAAATCTGGCACCAAACGAAAAGAAGTATTTCCGGATTATGAAAAAACCGGAGGGGCTGGACAAACCCGTTTCTGAGATTACGACTTACTGTCGGTTTGTTCCGCAGCGCAAGGATGACTTTGCATGGGAAAATGACAAAGTGGCTTTTCGAATGTATGGACCGGCCCTTGAATACGAGACCATTACCTGCGGGATTGATGCCTGGGTAAAATGCGTGTCAACGCCGGTCGTTGACAAGTTCTACAAGGAAGAGGATTATCATAAAAACCACGGGCAAGGCGGAGATTTCTATAAGGTTGGCAACACGCTTGGCTGTGGCGGAATGGCCCCATTGGTGGATGGCAGGATTGTACTGCCTCGTAATTTCAGCCGGTGGAAAGTAATTGCAAACGGACCAATCCGTTCCATTTTTGAATTAACTTACAAACCGTGGCAGGTCGGAGAAAAGACCGTCAGTGAAACCAAGCGAATCTCTATCGACCTGGGTAGCAACTTAAACCGGATTGAATGTCTCTATAACTGCCCGGACTCAGAGCACCTGACCGTTGCTGCCGGGATTGTTCTTCGCCAGAGCAGCGACCGGAAATTTGCAGATGCGACAAATAATACAATTGCTTATTGGCTCCCGGCCGATGGAAACTATGGAATGATTGGTTGTGGAGTTGTGTTTGGCGCGGATGTAAAAACGAAAGTGGCGGAAACGGACGGTCATTTGTTATTGGCCGTCGGCCATTCCTGCCAGACACCCACGGTTTATTATTCCGGTTCCTGCTGGGGTGAAAACAAAGAGTTCGGAACGTTTGAAAAATGGCAGCAATATTTGATAAATTTCAAGAAGCGCATTGATAATCCGATTCGGATACAAATCCAGGACTAATCACCATTTGTTTGGAGAGAAGCGTAATGGAAGTCAGATATTTACCCGACCCGGTTCATTTTTGCAGAATGACCACACAGCAAGTGCGTGAAAATTTTCTGATTGAGTCTTTGTTTAAGCCTGATTCGATTGAGATGGTATATTCTGAGGTGGATCGTGCAATTGTAGGTTCTGTGGTTCCCGTCAACCAGAGATTGGAATTAGTATCAGCGGATGAGCTACGAGCAGACTATTTTTGCCAGCGTCGTGAAATCGGAGTTCTGAACATCGGCCGGCCCGGGACAATCACTGTGGATGGTCAAAAATATAAAATGGCTGATTTGGATTGTCTCTACATTGGTCGTGGTTCGAAAGAAATTCTATTTGCAAGTGATGATTCAGCTAACCCTGCTCAGTTTTATCTGCTCAGCTATCCGGCTCACAAAGAATATCCTACGTCGCATATTCAGCTCAAACAAGCCCGTCAAGTGCATCTGGGCTCAATGGAAGAATCCAACAAGCGAACGATTTATAAATGTGTTCATTCCGAAGGCGTCAAAAGCTGTCAGTTGGTGATGGGATTTACTGTTCTCGAGGCCGGCTGCGTCTGGAATACCATGCCGGCTCATACCCACCAGCGCCGGACGGAGGTTTATATGTATTTTAATATGCCTGAAAAGGCCCGCGTGTTCCATTTTATGGGCAAACCCAGCGAAACCCGCCATATTGTTGTTGCCGAGGGACAGGCGATTATCTCACCCAGCTGGTCGATTCACGCCGGCGTGGGAACCTCAGCCTATACCTTCTGCTGGGGTATGGGCGGCGAAAACCAGGATTTTGACGATATGGACCGTTTAATTGTTGAGGATATCCAGTAACGCAAAGGCGGTGAACAGCTGCACGGCTGCCATTGACGGAGGCTGGCCGGCCGGATAATTTCTCTTGTAGAGAAAAAATTTAGTGTCTTATATAAACCAGGAGAGAATGTGGATATCACGAGCACAATAGAAAGACTTCTTCGTGACGGCTTTATTCTTGTGTTCAACCAGGATAAGCTCAATGTTGTAAAGACGGCACAGGCACTGATGAAAGCGGACATCTATAATATGGAGGTCACCTGCAGGATTCGGAATCCGCTGGAGAAAATCATCCGCCTTAAAAAAGAGTTTCCACAGTTTTGCGTCGGTGCCGCAAGCTTAATCGATTCTGCTGCGATATTGAATATCTATAACCAACAATATAGCGATGACCCCCTGCCGACGCTGGAGGAAGCTGCACGGGCCGGGGCGGACTATCTTGTCTCCGCAGTTAACTTCAGTGATGAAGCTTATAACAAGTATGCAGGCAGGGTCGCGATGATTCCGGGCTGCGGCACCGTCACCGAAATTGTAGAGCAGTATTCGAAAGGTGCAAATATGTGTAAGCTCTTCCCGGCAAAACAGCTTGGCGGACCGGCTTACATCAAGGCGATTGACCCGGCGATTCATAAACTCATCAGTATTATCCCGACCGGCGGCACTACATTGGAAAACATCCCGGATTATATCTCTGCGGGTGTTCTGGTCCTGGGCGGTTCTTTCAGTATGATTGCTAAAGAAACATTTAAGAAAATCGTCGATGAACAGGACTATGAATTGCTCTCAAGTGAGGTAAAGAAAGTTAAGGTCCTCATCGATAAATGCAGGGCGAAACAGTATCCCGGGCTGAACTTCAAATCCGATTCTCTGGACCGGATATGCCGTGCGACCGGAAGAAATTTTAATATCGGCTGATTAGAAAAAAACGGCCGCGCTGTTCGTAGCGCAGCGAAAAGACGGCTTGCTGTTCGTAGCGTAGCGAAGAACGGAGAGGGCGGGATTCGCTTCGCGGCCCGCCTGCGGCGTGTCAAACCCGCGTGGCGGTGCTTCGCACCGCGCGTGTTCTCATCTCGCCAGCGGAGAGGGCGGGATTCGAACCCGCGGTACGGGTTATTACCCATACGACGGTTTAGCAAACCGTTGCCTTCAGCCACTCGGCCACCTCTCCAAGTACCAAACAACCTCTGATAAATTTTGACTCAGTTTACCCCCAAGAGGTCAATATTGCAAAAGAAAACTAAGCAAAGGCTCACTCCTGTCTGCCGGCGAGGCAGTCCTATTCACTAAAAACTCATTTGGATGCGCACGCCCAGGACAACCGCATCGCTGGCTGAACCTGTCCCACCCGGATTGGCCACATACTGGAAAATCGGACTTAGGTTGAACCAGGGCGTAACCTGAACGTTGTAATAGACTTCCAGTACGCTCTCGTAATCTTCCGTATAGGTTGAGCTGGCGGAGTCAGAAAAAAAGCCCTGAGCAAAGCCTACACCGAGCACATCTTCATCACGGCCTTCGCACAGACCCTGATATTGAAAGCCAAAGCTCCAGAAATTAGTGATATCGTTTCTTTTGCTGTCAGCATAGCCGTACCTGAAGAACGCGCCAAGCCCCTGGCTATCCTGTGGGTCGGAATTTTCCTTTACTAACAACTGGTCACAGCTAAGATAAAAACCAACGTCATCCCGATAGTTTTTGGTAGCATCCGAATTTGCTTTCGGCTGCGGGTCATTCCACATGCCTATCCGATATGTGCCAGGCATCGGCCCATTAGCTGAATTAAGCTGCCCTGTTATGCCGGTTTCAAGGGCATAGAAAAAGTAATCTTCGTCACAGAAGGTAGTCCTAAAACCGGTTTCTCTACGGTCAGCCTGGGCGTCTGCAATGCCGCCGGTAAGATACCACGAATCGGTCAGGTTCCAGGTGAGCACTGCGCCGAGACTGTATTGTGGAAATGGAATCGTCGGATTGTCAACGAAGGCGGCATTTAGGAATTGAGTGCATTCGCAATCAGCGTACGCACTGCAATCAAATACACCGGTGAAGTCTATCTTACCAATCATCAAAGTAAGATTATCATTGAATACCGGCCCTTCATAATAGAGTTGTTTGACGATTATGGCATCGTTTCTAATTGCATCGGCATTCACGCCGAAGGCATTTCCTACTGAAAGGCTGTCGATACCTTCTTCGTTTGGCCAGCCGCCTTCAAGATGGAGGAAAAGGTTGCCTGTCCCGAAGCCAAGCAGTTTTTGAAGGTCTGCCGAAAGCTCCAAATCGTAGCTGCCGGTGTGTCTGCCTTTGCGGTTATGTGTGCTTAGCCCGCCTCTGACATTGGCCTGATATATATTGGTAACACCGAGACCAATCTCTATACCACTATCGGTAAGTCTATCATCCAGCCTCCAAAAACCATTCGTCAGGGTTTCTCGCTCCCAGAAATCACGACAAAAACTATTGCTCGTGCCTTTTTCATTTTCACCCATACAAACCCCCGCCAAGTTCAGCAACACCATTAAAATAAAAAACTGGACACCAGACCTCATCTTTTCCTCCCTTCTTTTTGGATACCTCTGGTCGTCCAGTCAGCAATCTAAATATATTTCTTGTATAGCTCTGCTTGTGCAGTGACTTACTTTAATCCTGGAATCTTTTCTTCTCTCGTTTTTCTACTTGAACAACTTTTGAATTATGTATCGTTATCACCACCTCCCCATATTTTATCTGATGGATAGATTTGATTATTTCCTCTACAATGTTAGAGTTAACGTTTTTTCGCACTTCCATTTTTTGTAGTTGTTTCATATCTATAAATGTATTAGATATTCGGCAATATCAAATTCAATAAACTTCCCACAAGCAAGGCTACTGCCATCATTATAATAGTTGATTTTAATGTATCCTTGATGCCCAACTCTCTAATCAGCACAACAAAAGTAGCTACACAGGGGAAATAGATTGCCAAGATGGTTGAGCCAATGACCAATTGTTTGGTAGTGAGGTTAAGCGGCCCAAGCATTCCCACAGCCACATCTTTTCTTAAAAAACCTACCAAGAGGGCAGAAACTACTTCCGAAGGCAGTCCCCATAAGCTACTTAATACAGGAGCAAAGAGCTTGGCCAGAAGTTCAATTACTTTTAGAGTATAAAGGATATTTACTACCAGGATTCCTAATAACACATAAGGAATCGCAGAAAGCAAAAACGCCCTGGTCCTCATCCAGAGTTTTTTAATCACTGCTAAAATTTGAGGTTTTCTGTAAGGAGGTATCTCTAAGATTAATTCTGGACTTTCACCTCTTAAGATGCGGTGCAGAATCCTTCCCAAGATAAGCCAAAGCAAAATTAAGGTCAAAAACACAACTGCTACATACTGGCCGCCCCTTTCACCAACCAATCCCACAATCATAGCAATCTGAGCCATACAGGGAACGGCAATTGCCATTAAAGTAGCAGCAATAAATTTTTCCCTTCTTCCTTCCAATAGTCTTGTAGCTAAACCACCGGGAACATTGCAACCCAGACCTAAAATCATTGGGACAATAGCATAGCCATGTAGTCCCAGCCGGTGCATAATATTGTCAACCAAGACCGCTAAGCGGGGAAGGTAACCCCAGTCCTCCAACAGTCCCAAGATTAGATAGAAACTGAAGATATAGGGTAAGACCATGGCAAAAGGAACGAAAAGACCGGTAGTTAGAAGGCCAAAAGACATCCCAAAGTCAATCTCTCCTTCTATTAGGTGTCCGATAAGAATATTATGCAAGAAGCCACTTTGGCCGAGAAATTGGCTTAACCTTGTCATAAGTGGGAGCCAAAGGCTTTCAAAAAATGGTTCAAATACATTTCCAATTAACCCTTCGCCAATAAAACGGATGATTTTAAAAGAAACATAAATTACTCCCAAAGCAACGGGTATTCCTGAAAGAGGCTTTATACTTAAATCCTCTAATGTTTCTAAGAAAGTATGGTGCCGGTGATGTAACTTTTGCACCTCACTGACAATTTTGCCAATCTCCGCCCAGCGTTCTTTATCAGAAGCTAATTTGAGACTTGACGTCTTGGCTTCATTAAATCGTTCAACTAAATGCCGAACCCCTTCGCCGGTCAGGCCACAGGTAGGAACAACCGGCACAGCCAGTATCTCTTCTAATTTTTCTACATCAATTTCAATTCCCTTATGTTTTGTATCATCCCACATATTCAAGGCAACAATAACCGGAATATTTTTTTCCAATAACTGTAAGGTTAAATAAAGATTCCTCTCTAAATTAGTTGCGTCTACAATATTGATAACTAAATCTCCCTTCTTTAGCATTAAGCAGGCTATTTCTTCGGCTTTGGTGAGCGGCTCTAAAGTATAAGTTCCCGGAACATCTAAAACCTGTATTTTTTCCTCACCTAATCTTAAATATCCTTGGGTAAACTCTATAGTCGTTCCAGGATAATTAGAGATGATGACTTTTGCTCCAGTAAGCCGAGAAAAAATGGCCGATTTTCCCACATTGGGATTGCCCATTAATAATACTTTTCTCATTTTTTCACCTCTACTAAAATTCTCTTTGACATTCCAAAGCCAAGGGCAATCTGTATATTATCAATTTTTATAACCTGTGGGCCGCGCCAAAATTGAGCGCTTATTTTGGTAACCCTTTTTCCTACCCTTACCCCCAGGCTTTCTAAGTGTCTGACTAAGCCGGCTCCACCTTGTATATCGATAATTACTCCCGATTCTCCCAGCTTCAACTCCGGCAAAGTCTTGAAATCATCCATAAACTTTTCCTCTTTTGTTTAGTTTATCTAACTATGTTAAATATCCCTAACTTTTGACTTAAAAATTTTTTATTAAACCCTAAGTTTTTGCTTTAACTTCTTTATTTTACATGTAGGGCGTCTTCCGGTCTTAAAATAATAGTCGAAACTTTTTAGCCAATCAGGTCTATCTTGACCAGGGCAGGTTTCCACAAACTTTATGAACTTTGTGATTTTTTTTAAAGTCTGAGGGCTTATAGAATGCTCTATTTTACAAGCATCTTCTGTAGCTATTTTGGGATTGATGCCTAAAATCTCGGTTAAAAACCTAAATAACGTATCATGTCGGCTTTGAATGCTTTGAGCCAACCTTTTGCCTTCTGGTGTAAGTTCCACATAACTATAACGTTCATGAATAACCAAGCCACCTTTGGAAAGATTAGTAAGGGCAGCGGTAACAGAGGCCCTGGATACGCCCAGCATAGCTGCTATATCCCTGCTGCGGGCGATGTTGGACTCGCCGGCCAAATTGAGGATTGCCTCGAGATAATCTTCGAGAGAAGCGCTCAAACTGTTGTTTTTTGCCGCCGACATAGGCTTTTTTCCTTGATTAGTAAGGTAACCCTAATATAGTTAGTCTCTCCTAACTTTGTCAAGGGCTAAGCCTAAAAAATTTTATTTTTTGAAAAAATTTGTGCTGTAAGCGGTTTTTTGCTAAAATATCACTGTTTTCGCGGGGCGTGGCGCAGCTTGGCTAGCGCGCTTGCATGGGGTGCAAGAGGTCGCAGGTTCGAGTCCTGTCGCCCCGATTCTACGGTTTAGGTTTGTCGTTATATTTAGCCCCGGTCTCTGGCCGGGGTTGCATACGCGAGGTTCGCTCAAAATTTAACCCC
>CAYLXD010000004.1:0-35970 GCA_964387515.1 uncultured Pirellulales bacterium
GAGACAGCAAGCTTCGCATGTGGCGTGACGGTTTCGCCAACCTGATTTTCCTCTTAAAGAAAAGGGCTATGACTTTGGCCTCACGCTGGAGGAGATAAAATCTGCAAAGAAGCGGCCGGAAAGGTGTATAATGTTGGCTCCGACGAAGAGATTAACCCCCAGTGAAATTAAGGACTGAATATTTTAGATTCGTGCTCCTTCGACACTTCGGCTATGCTCAGTGCAGGCTTGGCTCCCCGCTTCGCCCGAAATAACAGGGCTTCCGACTTCGCTTGGGCTACGCCGGACAAGTCGCAGGGCAAGCAGGACAAGTTGTGCAGGAATGACACAAAGAAATGTGGGAGATATTATGAAAAAGGCATTGATTACCGGTATTACAGGGCAGGATGGTTCCTATCTTGTGGAGCTGCTTCTGCAAAAAGGCTACGCGGTCTGGGGTATTATTCGACGAAGCTCGTCCTTTCATACCGGCAGGATTGACCATTTGTATAAAGACCCTCACGAGAGGCCGCGGCTAAGATTGATTTACGGTGATTTGACCGACGGTGGCAATCTTTCGTCGATTATAAGCGATGTTCAGCCGGATGAGGTCTACAATCTTGGCGCCCAAAGTCACGTTCGGGTAAGTTTTGATATGCCCATCTATACAGTTAATACCGATGCCCTTGGTACGCTCCGGCTTCTTGAGGCGATTCGTTCGAGCAAGAAGCCGATAAGGTTCTATCAGGCCTCGAGCAGTGAGATGTACGGCAAGGCCGTTGAGACACCGCAGACGGAAAAGACGCCGTTTTATCCTCGAAGTCCATACGGCTGTGCAAAGGTTTACAGCTTCTGGCAAACGGTGAACTATCGAGAGGCTTACGGTCTGTTTGCGTGTAATGGAATTTTGTTTAATCACGAATCGCCGAGACGCGGCGAGACATTTGTGACCAGGAAAATCACACGGGCGGCCACGCGAATCAAACTTGGCTTACAGGATAAGTTGTATTTGGGTAATTTGGATGCAAAGCGTGACTGGGGATTTGCAGGTGATTATGTCGAAACAATGTGGCTGATGCTGCAGCAGAAAAAAAGTGATGATTATGTTATTGCGACCGGTGAAAGCCATTCGGTCCGCGAATTTCTCGACGAGGTGTTTGGATATCTTGAGCTTGATTGGCACAAGTATGTCGAGGTAGACCCGCGATATTTTCGGCCGAGTGAAGTCGATTACCTGCAGGGCGACCCGAGCAAAGCGAAAAAAGTGCTCGGTTGGCAGCCGAAGGTGACATTTAAGGGGCTTGCGAAATTGATGACCGACGCGGATATGAAGCTCGCAGAAAGTGAGAAGATTCTGAACGACCATGGCAGGTGATTAAGATGAGCGGTTTTTTTGGGGACAGGCGAGTTGTTGTTACAGGCGGGGCGGGGTTTCTCGGCGGCTACATTGTTGAAGGACTACAGAAGCGCGGCTGTAAGAATATTTTGGTGCCGAAAATCGAGGACTATGACCTGGTCAATATAGCCGACGTTGTTCGGATGTATGGTGATATGAGGCCGGATATTGTTATTCACCTTGCAGCGGTTGTCGGCGGCATCGGGGCGAATCGCGAACATCCGGGCGAATTTTTTTACAAGAATTTAATGATGGGCGTTCAATTGATGGAGCAGGGCAGATTGCGCAGCATCGAGAAATTTGTGGCAATCGGCACAGTTTGTGCATATCCAAAGTTTACGCCGGTGCCGTTTAGGGAAGAGGACCTCTGGAACGGGTATCCGGAGGAGACGAACGCGCCTTACGGATTGGCCAAAAAGATGTTATTGGTGCAATCGCAATCTTACCGGGCCGAATACGGTTTTAATTCGATATTTTTATTGCCGGTGAATCTTTACGGCCCGGGTGATAACTTTGACCCTAAAAGCAGTCACGTGATACCGGCGCTGATAAAGAAATGTGTCGATGCAGTCGAATCGGGCGCCGACTATATTGACTGCTGGGGGACAGGAGCGCCTTCGCGTGAGTTTATTTATGTCGCCGATGCCGCCGAGGGGATACTGTTAGCGACCGAGCGTTACAACGGAGCTGAACCGGTTAATATTGGGGCTGGATTCGAAATAGCAATAAAGGAATTGGTGGAAAAGATCGCGAAGATAACGGGCTTTAAGGGTGAGATTCGTTGGGACAGCTCCAAGCCCGATGGCCAACCGAGGCGATGTCTGGACGTTTCAAAGGCCAAAAAGTACTTTGGTTTTGATGCCAAGATGCCTTTTGATGAGGGACTGAAGGCAACAATCAAGTGGTATATGGAAAACCGCACATAAGGGTTTGGTATCAAGAGGACTTAGAGCTGATTGAGCGTTTGGGAAAAAGCGGGACGGATTGCATTTTATCGGAGGACAGTGCTTTTCGGGACGTATTTTCGGGGTTGTTTGATGAACTCGAATAAGCGGAACGCACCAACAAAAGGCCCATCTATTTGATTGGTGCTGGGGTTTTCAACATAATGAGTAGGGTAATAGGTAACCTTGTAGCGGCGGGCGATCTCGGGCTGTTTATCAACATCAATCAGAATAGGAACAAAATTGGCCTCAACATATTCTTTGACGGAGGGGTTATTGTAGACTTTTTGCCACATGTCTGAACTAAAGTGTGTAAACTGTTTGGAAAAGCAAAGTAAAGCGGGTTTGTTTTGCTGTTTTGCCAACTCGATGCCGGTGTTGTAATCTTCAATCCAGGCGATTGGCTCCCTGTGTTCGGTCAAAAAGACAATTACCACGAATATAATGAAGGCCAGAATGACTATCCATAGAGCGCGAGATTGCTTTTTGGCTGTTGTAGGCTGTGCCTGTTTTGATGTCTGCTCGGTCGAGACATTATGGTTGTCGGCTTGTGCCTGTGCCACAGTGACCTCCATATAAGATTATTACAGTAAGTATTCATTATAGGTAAAGCCGTTACCCAGTCAAGTTTTACTGCCTATTTTTTTATTGGTCTTAAATGAAGAAAATACCTGAACAGAACAAAACTGTGGTGCGTGAGAGCGTGTTGCCGATGTACCTGATTGTTCTGGCGGGGGCAGGGATGCTCTATGTTGTTACCTGTGCGCCGGCTATATTATGGCAGGATAGTGGACAATTTGTTTATCGAATCTGGCACAATGATATTCAAGGCGAGCGAGGCCTTGCGCTTGCGCATCCGCTGTATATTATGATAGGTATTGCCGTGAAATATATACCCCTCGGGGAGCTGGCTTACAGGGTCAATCTTATATCGGCGGTATTTGGGGCGGTGACGGTTGCGAATGTGTTTTTACTTTTGCGGCTGTGGGTCGGCAGAAGTTTGCCGGCGGCAATCGCTGCAATTACATTTGCTCTTTCACACACATTCTGGTTTTACTCAAGTATTGCTGAAACTTATACCCTGTACACGGCATTACTAACGGGTGAGCTGATAATGCTTTTGCGGTATATGCAAAGCAGCAAGGTTGGCTATCTGTATTGGCTTGGACTTTTGAATGGTCTGGCGATTGCCGACCATATGTTTGCTTCGATACCGCTTTTGTGTTACGGAGTGTTTTTTGTTATGCTGTTAGTGAAAAAGCGTATCGGCTTTAGGCACTTGGCAATTGTTGTTTTGTTATGGATAATCGGAGCAGCGCCCTATGAGTATTTGATAATTAAAAACATAATCCAAAGCGGTAACTTTACAGGCACGGTTTTGTCGGCAGCGTTCGGCAGCGGTTGGCAGAGGGCGGTTCTTAATACTTCTTTGTCGCTGAAGATTGTAAAAGAAAATATTTTGTTTTTATTATTGAATTTTCCGACACCTAATCTGCTGCTTTTATTTGTGGGGTTCTTCGGGTTATATAAATATTGCTCTCCAAAAGCGTTTTCAAATGTATTTTTGGTGTTGTTAGTTCTCTTCTTTCTATTTGCATTTCGATACATCGTGCCTGATAGGTACACATTTTTTATGCCGTTTTACTGTATGGTTTCGGTTCTTGTTGGTTTAGGAACGTATGTTGTTAATAAGCGAATGAGCAGCAGGGTTTTTGTTTGTCTGGTTTTGATTTTTGCATTTTTGCCTGTACCGGTTTATGCAGCGGCGCCGATTATCGCAGAGAAGGTTGGACTTAGTATCGGCACAAGAAGGGAAATACCATATCGTAATGGGTACAGGTATTTTCTTTGTCCATGGAAGACCGACTACAAGGGGGCAGACAGATTTGCCGATGAGGCGTTGGCGTTGGTTGAAAATAATGCCGTTATATACGCTGACAGCACTGTGGTTTATGTCCTTTTGTATGCCCAACAGGTTGAGCAAAAGCGGCGTGACGTTAAAATTGTATCGGGCAGTGACAGCAGTGAAGGTGCTCCGGTTTTGAATGAGAATACGGTTGCTGGTTTAATGGCTGATTCGGCACTTTATGTAATGTCGCCTGTGAAGGGTTATTGTTTGCCTTTTCTTCTTGAGAACTATGATTTTGTTCAGGCAGGGGTGTTATGGCGAGTTGTTGGCAGAGCAGGTAACAATGGAAAATAAATGAAAGGAGTGTTAAGGTGCAGGTACCTCTGTTGGATTTGAAAGCACAGTATGCAGTAATTAAGGGTGAAATTTTAGCTGCGGTTTCGGAGGTCCTTGAAACTCAGAGATGCATAGGCGGCCCGAAAATCGATGAGCTGGAAGAGAAAATAGCGGCCATAAGTGACTGTAAATTCGCCGTGGGTGTATCCAGCGGCACCGATGCCATTTTGAATAGCCTGATGAGTCTGGAGATTGGCAGCGGTGATGAAGTTATTACCACGCCTTTTACATTTTTTTCCACAGTAGGCTGTATTGCCCGTATGGGTGCAAAGCCGGTATTCGTTGATATTGACCCGCAAACTTGCAATATCGACCCGGCGCAGATAGAGACAGCGGTAACCAATAAGACCAGGGCGATTATGCCGGTCCATTTGTTTGGTCAGATGGCTGATATGGACCCGATTATGGAAATCGCGAATAAGCGTAACCTTGTGGTTATTGAGGACGCAGCCCAGTCGATTACGAGCACTTATAAAGGCAAAAAGGCCGGCAGTATCGGTGCTGTCGGCTGCTTTAGTTTCTTCCCGAGTAAGAACCTCGGCGGCATTGGTGACGGCGGCATGGTGGTTACGAATGACGAACGGCTTTATAAGCGTCTGGTTATGATGCGCAATCACGGCCAGAATCCGAAATATTATTATAAGTATGTCGGAGGCAATTTCCGTCTCGACCCGATTCAGGCAGTGGCACTTTTAGTTAAGCTGCCGCATTTGGACAGATGGTCTCAGACCCGGAGACGCAACGCGGACTATTACAACAGAAAGTTTGCAGCAACGCCCGTTACGACCCCTTACGTGAATCCGGATTGTGTGAGCATTTATAACCAGTATGTGATTCGGGTGCCTAAACGTGATGAGGTTGTCGCACACTTAAAGAAAAACAATATCGGTTGTGAGATATATTACCCTTTGCCTATGCATTTGCAGGAGTGTTTTGCATATTTGGGATATAAGCGGGGTGACCTTCCACAGGCGGAAAAAGCAGCAAATGAGGTTATGGCTATCCCCGTATATCCGGAACTCACCGATGAAATGAAGGATTATGTTGCTGAGACTATCCTGAAATTTCTGAGATAGCCTGTTATTTATTTTTTCGCTTGGGACTTGAAAACAATGATAAAAATTATCTGTATATGCGGTGCCAGACCCAATTTTATGAAGATTGCGCCGGTTATGCGGGCGTTTGAGACGGCAGGCAATTTTGAAATACTGCTGGTGCATACAGGCCAGCATTACGATGAGAATATGAGCAGGTTGTTTTTCGACGACCTCGGGATTCCAAGGCCGGATATAAATCTGGAGGTGGGCTCAGCCAGCCATGCCATTCAGACGGCCGAAATTATGAAACGTTTTGAGCCGGTCGTTCTGGATTTTAAGCCGAATTATGTTCTTGTTGTGGGCGACGTCAATAGCACCATTGCGTGCGGCTTAGTAGCGGTAAAATTAGGAGTGAAGTTAATACATGTCGAGGCTGGGCTACGCAGTTTCGACTGGACTATGCCGGAGGAAATTAACCGCATACTTACCGACCGAATAAGCGACCTGCTTTTCGTAACGGAGCAATCGGGTCTGGATAACCTTGCCAGGGAAGGAATCGATTCGGACAAGGTGCACTTTGTTGGTAACGTTATGATTGACACCCTGATGGCAAATCGTGAAAGAGCAAAAAAATCTGATATACTCAGCAGGCTTGGGCTTAAGGAAAAAGGTTACGCGGCAATTACACTTCACAGGCCGAGCAATGTCGACGACCTCGATAAGTTCGCTGAGATTATTACCGCGTTTGAAGAAATCCAGAAGGATTTAAAGCTGGTTTTTCCGATGCATCCCCGCGCCCGAAGTAACATCAAGGGCAGCGAGCTTGAGAGGCGAATTGAAGTGATGCGTAACTTTATTTTGCTTGAGCCGGTGGGCTATCTGGATTTTTTGTGTTTGATGAGTAACGCTGCGTTTGTAATGACCGATTCCGGCGGCATACAGGAGGAGACAACGATACTTGGTGTGCCCTGTATGACATTGAGGAAGAATACCGAGCGACCGGTCACAATCACCGAAGGAACAAACCGCTTGGTCGATGAAATTAGCTGTGAAGGTATTGTCAAGTGCTACCGCCGGATAAGGCAGAATGGGCAAAAGGGCGGCAGAGTACCGAGATTCTGGGACGGCAAAGCCGCCGAACGAATCGCAAAGATTATTGCATGCTTACAGACAGACTGATTGAAACTGTTAATAGCATCATAATTTAGAAAGATTTTATGCCGCAGATTCGGTTTTTAATATCAAAGATTTTCCGACAAGTGTTTGGTTCACAACTTCGGCGGAATATGAGTTCTGGTGTCGCCGGAGCTTTAATTAATTTCGTTATTCTGGCTGTTGCCTATCCGATATATTTGCAGTATCTGGGCTATGAAAAGTACGGCGTGTGGCTTGTGTTGGCAACAGTTTTAGGTTTTGCACAAATGGGCAACCTCAGAATATCAGCTGCGGTAACCAAACTTGTTGCTGAGGAATACGGTCGAGACGACATCAAGGGTATCCAAAGCTATGTTTCGATGGCACTGATGGTTCTGGGTGTCAGTGGAACGATTGTTTTGTTGGTAATATTGCGTTTTAAGCTGCCGATTATTTCAGCATTCAAGCTTGAAGCTGAAAATGAATTAATCGTATCTGAGCTTATCCCATACATAGGCCTGCTGGTAATATACGTCTTTTGGGTTCAGACCTTAAATGCCATACTAATGGGTTTGGGGCGAATGGATCAGGCCAATTATCTTCAGGTAGTCGGCCGGCTTACTGCAACAGCTACAGCAATTGGACTTGTTATGACCGGAATGGGGATCAAAAGTCTATTAATTGGAAATGTTATATCATATGTTATACTGCATATCGGCAGTATGTTTTGCATAAGAAGGATAGCCCATATACGTCTTTTGCGAATCAGAAACTGGGACAGCAAGCGTCTGGTAAGACTTTTTCAATTCGGAGGAGGAGTCTTTGGCAGCTCTTTAATGCTGATGTTTCTTGATCCCTTTAATAAACTGATGTTATCACGTTGGGCTGGTGTGTCTTCGATACCTGTTTACGAGATAGCTTTTAAAAGCGGCATTATGATGCGTGGTCTGATAGAGACCGGTTTTCGTGCCCTCATTCCAGAGATCAGCAGGATAAGTGCTGCTGCAAATAACATTGCCAGGGAGCGAATTTCAAAACTCAACCGGAAAAGTATGAAGCTCGTTATCTTTCTTGGAGGGCCGATATTTGGCATTATATTGGCAGCAGCTACTCCAATATTAAAAGTGTGGTTTGGTGATAATTATTTAGATATGCTTCCTGTGGTGTTTAGAATAATGTTCATAAGCTCTTTCTTTGGGCTATTAGGCTCTACGCCATATTATATAATCATGGGGTTAGGTCGCGTAAGTCAGTTTATCTTTGTTGTGATAGTGCAATGTAGTTTGCACGTGGGAATTGTCTTAGGGTTCGTTTTTTTGACAGGCTCTCTTTCAGTACCCTCTGTGGCAATAGCAATCCTGTTATCAGCTTTTGTTTCATCAATTCTCATATTTATGAAGGCAAAACGAGCAATAGCAGATATCGATAAAGGAGTATAACAGAAACAAGTTTTGTGTTATTGATAAAGGGAAGCTTGATATGGATTGCGTTAATTCAGATTATGCCAAAATCGAAAAAGACGGCGATGCCACGCGCTTAATATGGGAAATGTCAGTTTAAATTGATGGAGAATAGCAAATGCTCAGTAGACTATATCACTATGCGCTTTATCTCAAAGCTATGCAACGTGTCAATATGGCTTTAGGTAGGGCAGCTGCTGTGTCACCAAAAAGAAGAATTGATCCCACTAATCCAACATCGTGGGAATTTTCAGGTTTCAGTCAAAATGGTGAGGACGGTATTATCGATTATTTGACAACTAACATTAGAGATCCCAATCGCTATTTTATAGAAATAGGGGCTGCTGATGGAATTGAGAACAACTCTGCTTGGCTTGCCATTGCAAAAAAGTTCAGAGGATTGATGATTGACGGAAATCCAAAGTCAGTCCAACGGTGTAATCAGTTGATGCCGAGTTTGAATTTATACGTGGAATGCCTTCATCTCTTCATCGACAAGAACAATATTGAGGAACTTATTAAGTTCGCTTTATGTAAAGATCCCGATCTCTTTTCTTTGGATATTGATGGTAATGATTATTATATTGCACAATCCATAATAAACGCAGGTTTCCGGCCCAAAATATGGGTAGTGGAATATAACTCTGCATTTGGGCCAGTCCAATCTCTAACTATAGCTTACCGTAAAAATTTCAATTGTCGCAAGGCTCACAAAAGCCAATTGTATTATGGTGTATCTATAGCTGGCTGGAAAACATTCTTTCTGCAGCATGGTTATCAATTCGTTACAGTAGAAAGGAATGGTGTAAACGCTTTTTTTATTAAGCCGGATCATTTTGATAATATGTTTTGCAAAAATATTAAAGGGTTAGAATTTCAGGAAAATTTCTATCAGGAAAAAATTTCCAGATTGGCGTGGGAAGGACAATTTGAAATAATTAAACATATGCCTTTTGTGAAAATTTAAACTTATCTGAAAAGATTTTCTTGTGCCTCACATAGATCAAAAAATGAAATACATTCTCTTTTATGCGGTGTCACTGACTGGATCCCATGGCGGAAAAAATCGGTCAACCCAACTGCTGGAAATTCTTTCGGAATTGGCAGAAGTGCAGCCTATTTGTCCATCAGGCGGCAGAAGAAAATTGCAGTTTGCTATTTCAGTGAATCTAATCCCGACTCTAATCAAGTGGTCATTGAATTTTTCGCGAACATACGGTTTAAGAGCAGGCATAGGTTGGGCGATAGCATATATGGCCGGCAGAATGTCTGCCAAGAAGCAAATCGCGAGAGTTGGTAAGCCATATTTGGCAGCAATAGAATATTTTCGATACTTCCCGGATTTAACCCTTTCCAAGAGTACAGATTGCACTGTCATTGGCTTTCCACAGAACATAGATGCTTTAGCTCATGGCAATTTTGGGAAACAAAGTACACATCTAAGACGACTCAAACATGAAATTTCGATGTATCGCCGGTGCAACGCTGTATTTACGATTTCTCAAGAAGAAGCATGGTTTTTGCGAAATGCAGGAGTGAACGCTTATTTTTTGCCGTATATACCACCGAAAGATCAAATGACAATTATTGAAAAAGTTGCTCAACTGCGTAATAACACAGGTGTACGCCACAATTTATTGTTTGGTACCGCGCGAAATACACCAACGAAATACGGCATGACCTCTTTTCTGAACTATGTACATGATAAGAATGTTTCATTTGATCTGCCTGTTATAGTAGCAGGAGCTGGTACGACAGAACAATATGCGTCTTTTGCCAGTGAGAACGTTAAAATTCTTGGAAAAGTTACAAATGAGACACTCATTGACTTACTTGCCCAAGCTAATACACTAATAGTACCTCAAGAATGGGGCACAGGGGCATTGACCCGTGTTATAGACTGGGCACTTGCCAGTATTAATATCGTCTGCACCCGACACGCAGCGAGAAGTGTCCCTTATTTTCCAAATATGCATATATGCGACAATATCAGGGATATGATCGAGTTAATAAACAGTCCGCTGCCCCGATATCAGGGAGTCCAGCAAGTACCTGAAGAATTTAAAGAATCAGTTGAACATGCAAAGAGTTATATCAGCTCGTTCAAAAAATAAATAAATCAGCTATGGCTGCCCAAATACTTATACAGATGCTATCTATGTCTGCATACATAATTGTGCTGGAGAATATTCTATGAAGAAAGCAATCATAACGGGAATAACCTCCCAGGATGGGGCATATCTCAGCGGGTTGTTGATCGGAAAAGGATATGAAGTAATTGGCCTAGTAAGGAGTTCCGGGGATTCACATTTGAAAGGATTGGCATATCTCGGAATCGAATCCAAGGTTACGATAGAGGTATGTAATCTGCTTGATATTACAAATATTATCAAGGTCATGCAAAAATATAATCCAGACGAAGTTTACAATTTGGCGGCACAGAGCTCTGTGGGAATATCATTTACTCAGCCGCTCGGAACAATTGAATTTAATGTGATATCGGTACTAAACTTATTAGAAAGCTTAAAAAGATTGAATAATAAAACAAAATTTTACCAGGCTTCAAGCAGCGAGATGTTTGGAAAAGTTGAACATTTGCCGATAACAGAGAAAACCGCTATGCATCCGGTAAGTCCCTACGGAATATCGAAAGCGTCCGCCCATTGGATAACAGTTAATTACAGAGAAGCCTTTGGTCTCTTTGCCTGCTGCGGGATTTTGTTTAATCATGAATCTTTTTTGCGAAGAGATAACTTTTTTGTCAAAAAGGTTATCAAAGAATCCTTAGCAATCGCAGATGGCACAAAGAAAGTGTTAAGGGTGGGAAATATAGATATCTATAGAGATTTCGGGTATGGGCCGGAGTATACTAAAGCCATGTGGTCAATGCTTCAATTGGACAAGCCCGATGATTACATAATATGCTCAGGCCGATCAATCTCGTTAAGGTCGATTATCGAACATGTATTCGAAAGACTTGGCATCTCTAAAAAAGCATTAATTGTCGATAAACAGTTGTATCGGCCAACTGAAATAGTCGATATTTATGGGAACAATGAAAAGGCTAAGACGAAACTAAAGTGGAAATACAATTTAGATTTCTTTGATGTCTTAGACAACTTACTCGAGGAGGAGGCTGCTGAGCACGGTTCGCGGCTTAACAGCAAGAAGTTTAAATCAGATTAGTACGAGCTTGATTTCTTGGTTGTTGTTAAAAGGATGCAATTATAGTTTGTGATTAAAAGACTGAGAAAAGGAAGCCGGTTAAAATTTGCAATGGAGCGATGAATATGTCGAAGACAAAACTGATGAGTTTGGGCAAAAAAATCGGCCGGGCTTTTGGGCCGGATATTAAGCGGCTCAAGTCCGCTGACTTCAATTATAAGTGGCTGGAATCCCTAAATATCCACACAATTATTGATATTGGGGCGAGCGTAGGCGAGTTCTCTAAGATGATTCGCGAAATTCTGCCCGAAGCGCAAATATACGCCTTTGAACCGCTGAGGGCTTCGTATCTCAAACTCATCTCAAACACGAGATATTTGTCGAAGTTCCAGGCCTTTAATTTTGCATTGGGGGAGCAGGATGATAATGACGGCAAGATGACCGCTTCATTCAGGGAAATTTCGTCTAAGTTAAGTAAGAAATATAGCCTGCACAGAGATAGCAGCCTTATACTTCTGCTCAACGGGTGGTTGGGGTGTAATGAGAGTAAACATAAAGTAGGGATTATAATGAAGCCAAAAATCCCCAAGTAGGGTGCTTCAGCTTCACATGAAAGAGAATAAAAGTATACTTGATGTAATTGGTGGGACTCTTGCTCTTCAAGTTACAACCCTCGGTTGGGGAGGCACCGAGAGATATGTCCAGGACCTCACAATTGCTTATGCTCAGCGTGAGCTAAGACCTTTGGTTATAGTAGACAGCGAACCTTTGTGTCGGAAAGAAAGCATTGAAAATGCCGGTGCGGAGGTTGTGTGTCTTGGTATAAATAAGCAAATCAGGAACAAAGAATACAGCACGCTTCTTGGGAATGTTCTGCAAAAATATAATGTTGGCCTTTTACACTCAAATGCCTGGGTACGGCAGGAATGGATTCAGGATATCTGCAGGGTAAACAATGTTAAATTTATTAAAACAATGCATGGAACCGTGGTTTTTAGTTTGAGGAGATTAATAGGTTTAACCTGGCCGAAGAACTGGTGGAAATTATGGTCCTATATGATTCGCGCTCGGAGAACTTGCCCTGCCTTTATCAGCATTTCAAATTTATCTCTCAACGGGTCAAGACGTCTTTGGGGTAAACAAGCGAATACAAAAATGGTTTGTCTTGGAGTTCCTGCTGTTGCCAAAAAAGCAGAACCCGATTCCAATGGGACAGCTCCAACGTTCATTTGGGTCGGCTCACTGATTCCCAGAAAACAGCCGATGTTGATGGTTAGGGCATTCAAGAAAGTTCTTGAGAAATATCCTGACTGCTCCCTGACTATTGCAGGAGACGGTCCCCTCAGAGAAAGATGTCAGGCATTTACTGAAGTTAATATGCCCGGCAAAGTGAAATTTTTAGGGTTTACCAATAGGGTAGGAAATGTTCTGGCTCAGAGCCAGATATTTGTTTTGACCTCAAAGTCGGAAGGTTTACCTTATGCGATTCTGGAAGCTATGGCTGCAGGTTTACCAGTTGTAACGACAAATTGCGGGGCTGTTACTGAAGCTGTTGTGGATGGCACTACCGGTATAGTCGTGCCGCTAAACGATAAAAAATCTCTGGCTGCAGCAATGCTTGAGCTGGCTGCCGAACCTTCTTTGAGAAAGAAAATGGGGCAGGGGGGTTATCAAAGATGGCAAAATGAGTTTTCTATCGGCAAAATGATAAATAATACTTTAAAAGCATATCGGATTCTTCTGGACCTATGACTTTATTTGCTGTTAAGAGGGAGTAATACAATTGTTGTTTTTTATTCATTTTTGTTTTTTTGGCTCTGCATTATTGATAAGATTATGCTTAGGTGATGGGTCCGCTTTTGTTGGAAAATTATCATGAAATTTAAATGGCTAACAGATATTATTGTTACGCGTATGGGGAGTATCGGCTTCCTGCCGATTGTGCTGATTCTTAATTATTAGTGTTAATTTTGCTGGGAGTTGTTGTGTGGCGGTCGAGAGTATCTCTTTATAAGTCGTTAGAGACTATGTGGGGCAAATTGGGGGTTGATTCGTAATATTAGAGGATAATATCTGTCATGAGATTTCTTATATTATGGAAAATTCTCCAAGAGCGCTTAACCGGTGCTAATCTCCCGCTTGTTTTCTCATTGGGCGTACTTACGCTAATGGTTATATTGTTTATCCTATGGAGGTGGGGTGCAGGTTTTCTCATAGCATTGGCACCTATTTTTGTCGCGTTACAAATCACAAGGTCGGATACACTCAATGGTATTGCCCTGATGGGACGCTTTATTCTTGCCATAGTCTTAACTCTTTATGCGCTTTTTGGCAGGAGAAACAGATTGTTTTTCTCGTCAACGATGCTTATCTTGGGTTTGATTCCGATAGTTATGTTGTTGAATTCAGCAAGGGCCCCCTTTCCTATAGATGCTTTTGGCCAGAGCATTTTATGGACTTTTTTTTATGTCGGACTTATACTGGGTGGCCAAAGGATTCTTGCCGATGCTCGTGGGCGAGCAGCTTTCATCAAAACTCTTATGCTGTTCTCAATTGTTATGGCCTGCATGCAAATTCCTTTCTTCCGGATGACTCGAGGCAGATTGGAGGGCGTTTTCGAAAATGTGGTTGGTATCATGGCAATTGGTATGGCTGGTGTGATCATTTTGGTCTGGTTTGGTATGAGACAAAAGTTTTGGAGTTTTCGATTTATATTTTTTATGATTTTTGCTGCACTTGCTTCTATTGTGTTGGTCCTTTCAGCAGGACGAGCAGCTTTAGGGGGGGCTGTGTTGGGCGTATTGGTTGTGTTGGTTCGTAAGTTGAAGCGAAATCTCGTTATATACTTAGTCGCGGGGCTCATTTTGATTCCCGTTGGCCTAAGAGTAGTCACAGCTTTTCCCGGCTTTGAGGCTGTTAAAGCTAAGATTTTTCAAAAAAAACCTTCTCGACGACTTGAATTGTTCTTGTTGGCGTGGCAGGAAATTAAGATCAAACCGTTGGTTGGCTGGGGAACGGGGACTTCGCTTGTTAAGGGAATAACCGAGGCCGGCATTCAGTATCATAACAGCTATGCTGCGTTTGCTGTTGAGCATGGCATTCCCTTTGCCGTAATGATGCTCTTTGTTTTCGTACGTCTTCCTTTGCGAGGTTTGTATTTACAGCGGCACTGTTATACTGAGGAACTTAAAGATATGGCAAATTTGTCGGCTGCGCTATTATCGGCATACATTTTTGCGAGTTTCCTTGGAGGCGGACTGCTTGCCACAACTGGAATACTTCCAACTTACGCAGCGATTGCCTTGCAGGAAGGCGTATATGCTGAAAATCGAGAAATCGAGCTCTACGGCTGGCAGGAATATGATGAAAGTGGCTTTTTAAGGGGTGGTTCGGAAGAGATGTTAGCCGGCGAATTCTTTGGATGACACAAGGAAAGAGACAGATTTATGAAGGAGTGGCCTAAGATAAGCGTTGTAACACCATCATATAACCAAGGGGCGTTTTTGGAACAAACTATCCGTTCTGTATTGGAGCAAAATTACCCCAATTTGGAGTATATCGTAATTGATGGAGGCAGTACGGATGGTTCGGTAGATATTATCAAAAAATACGCTGATAGACTGGCGTACTGGGTTAGTGAAAAGGACAAGGGCCAGTCGGATGCCTTGAATAAGGGTTTTAAAAGAGCAACTGGTGATATTGTAGCGTGGCTGAATAGCGATGATATGTATCTGCCTGGAGCTCTTGAAACGGTGGCAAAGACGTTTGTGGATAATCCTGATGTCGACTTCGTTTTCGGAGACAAGTTGGCTGTAGATGAAAACGGCAATATCCTGCGCTACGAAAGACACACTCACTTTAGCTTTACAGCCTTCGTTGTTATAGGCTCTACGCTGTCGCAGTGCGCAACCTTTTGGAAACGGGCACTTTTTGAAAAGTATGGTTATATTGATGACGGGTTGCAGTATTCGATGGATTATGAGTTTTTTTGCCGTATTGGTGCTCATATAAATGCCAAGCACATAAGAAAATACTTAGCTAAATTTCGTTGGCATACCAGCTCAAAATCCAGCACACCTTCGGAGCGGCAGCGTATGGAGCACAATACTGCTCGAGACAGATATCTGCGTTCCGTATGCAGCGGATATCCTGAAATTCTTGTAAAGGTCACTATGCATCTTTGCCGCGCGTACTGGTACACCAAACAGGGCGATGGTTTTTATGTGTTGCGAGGGATTTGCAGGAGAATGTTGCCACGGTCACTGCGGCCGCGGTCCTTGTAGAAAATTTCATCATAAATTGTTGGTTTTCAAAGGTATTATGAATTATCGCTTTCTGAAAAAGCACTTCTTTTTGATATTGCTGATTCTCGGTTTTGTGACCCTATATTCTGCCTCTCGTGCTGCATCGCCCCTGAGTGACATAGATATTGTTTTAAAGTTAAGACAGCTAAAGCCATTACCTAAGGTGCATTATTCCTGGGGACTTGGAACTTTAATTAACGATCCCAACAGCAAGCTGCTTTATGAGCTTGCGAGAATCACCCATTCAATCGGCATAACCGGGGCGTATGTAAGCGAGGAACAGATTGTTAATGCGGTTTATGTCTGTGCGAGAGTCGACAGAACAAATCCTGAAATACCTGCGTCGATAGCAATAAATCTAAGCCCTTTTCATTACAAATTTGAAAAAAATCTCGGGCCGGCGGACCGGGGCGCAAGTTTCCAGGAAGAATTGAACTTTTTGGTTACTCGTCTGATGCTGATAAAAAGCTGGGTCGGCAAAGCAAACGCGAAATATTCCAGTGACGTTCGGGTTACAGCCATTCTTTTTGACAGTGAAAGATTTGTCAGAAGCAAGACGGATGAAAAGTGGAATTCAGCCATTTGTGACGCGTTTGAAACAGTTCAGCAGGCCGCAGTCCGGATTTTCCCCTCCGCGAGAATAGAATGGTTTGCGCAGGGAGTCGAAGCTGCATGGGGTAAAGACGGGTGGGGCGAGACGCCGTTTTTCGTTCACTGCAAAATGTTCAGGGCTCTGTCCTGCATTTTTTACACTCTCCCTGAGATCGAACGTATGCGTGAAACCTTTCGCAGAACATGTAAGCTCGCTGACGAATTAGGCATTGAAGAAGTTACGCCCTGGGTCGCGCTGGGCAGCGGCCTGAGGCGAAACTTCAACGGCCAGAATTGGGATTCAAACTGGGACTATGACCTGATATATTCCTGGGAGTTTGGGGCGGAGCTGAATTCTAAATGGTACTCGGAACACCCTAAAAGGTTTGCTCCGTTTGACCGAGCCAGAATAGTTGCTTTTTATCCCTGCCCGTTTGACAGCCGCAGCCCGAATTGGGGCAAACACTTCATCGCATTTGTTAGGGGCGCAAACGGCGTAAGAAAACTGGACGACCTGGAATGATTTTACCGGTGGCCCGTCCGGAATTATCCGAAGGATTATTATCGGGGGAAATAAATTGGCAACGAAGAAAGCTCCTGTAAATATGGTTATTATTGTCGGGACGCGTCCCGAGGCCATTAAAATGGCGCCGGTGTATCTGGCAATGAAACGGGACTCGCGGCTGAAAGTTACCATGGCAGTAACTGCTCAGCATCGGCATATGCTCGACCAAGTACTGGGAGTATTTGGCGTCGTACCTGATATAGACCTTGATATAATGCAACCAAACCAAAATTTGTCTGAGGTTTCTGCTCGTGTAATTGTCGGGATTCATGAATCATTATCGCGTATCAAGCCCGACGCAGCGATTGTCCATGGAGATACGGCAACCTGTTTGTTTTCGGCGGTAGCGGCATTTTATCTGCAAATCCCGGTCGGACATGTTGAGGCGGGCCTGCGCACGTATAATTTCAAGGCGCCATGGCCGGAAGAAATGAATCGCCGGTTAGTTGACCCGATATGCCGATGGTGCTGGGCTCCGACCAAAAGTGCGGCTGATAATTTGCGTTCCGAGCATATTCCTGAAGGGAACATTTTTGTGACGGGTAACACCGTAGTAGATGCACTGCATCTTGCCAGGGATATTGTGCGTCGTCGAAAACCAAATATTGAAATGCTCCAGGATAAAATACTGGAAAACAAGCGGCTGATTCTTGTAACGGGGCATCGAAGAGAAAGTTTTGGCAAGCCATTCGAAGAATTGTGTTACTCCTTAAAGCAACTGGCCCAAAAACACAAAGATGTAGTGCTGGTTTATTCAGTTCACCTGAACCCAAATGTGCAAAGGCCGGTAAGAAAAATATTGGGTAACCAAGAAAATATTTATTTGATTCCGCCGCTCGAATACCTGCAGTTTGTATATCTGATGGACCGCAGTTATTTCATAATCACAGATTCCGGCGGCATACAGGAGGAGGCGCCATCTTTACACAAACCGGTGCTGGTTACACGAGCGGTTACGGAACGACCGGAAGCTGTTCAGGCCGGCTATTCTATTCTGGTGGGCACTTGTCGAGAAAGGATTCTGGCCGAGGCGTCGCGTCTGTTATGTCAGCCGAAGGTTTATGAAAAAATGTCTATGTCCACCAATCCCTATGGTGACGGCAGGGCTTCCCAGAGGATTCTCGATTCATTGATATTGACTTTGAGGTCAAAATAACTTAACGCCAACGTATGCGTATAGCTGTTATCCATGGCAACGACGGTTCTGATGTCAGGGTTGGGAAAACGTGTCGGTCACTGAGCAAAATGGGTTATGAGGTATACTTCATTGGCTGGGACAGAAACCCTGATATGGAAAAGACCATAGACCTTGGAAATACATCGATGGAAATAATGAAACTGTCGACGAGATGCGGCAGATGGAATATGTTTGGGCAGTTTCATTTCTGGGGACATATAGCAAGCAGACTCAGAATAATCCGGCCCGATACTGTGTGCTGTGTGAATGAGGATTTGACTTTTCTGGTTCTTCCATTCCGTGGAATATTTTACAAATATCTGGTCTGCGATATTTATGATTCTATGCTTGACCGACATAGCCACCGCAGATGGCCACTTCGCATAGTTCTATGGGTAATCTCAAAGACGGTCAGTGCATTTGCCGACCGGCTGATAGTAACAGATACAACGAGACTGGAGAGGGTAAGAGAAAGATACCGCGATAAGTGTGTCGTTGTCGAGAATGTTCCAGATGACCCGGGAGAAGAACTGTCAGATGTAATGCCTCAAGGAAAAATCAAAATTTATGTTACTGGTTCGTTGAGTTCCGGCAGGGGGCTGGAAAACATCATTAAAGCGGTGGAAAGTATTGAGGATGCGGAAATAATTTCGACAGGATGGCCTTACTATGACTATGCCAGGGAGGTATTTATTAAACATCCGAAGGTAACATTCAAAGGAATTGTTACTCTCAGGCAGTCGCTGGAATTAGCGGCACAATGTGATGCTATACTGTCATTTTACGCACCGGTATCGGTAAACAATAAATATGCCAGTCCGAATAAAGTTTATGACGCGATGAGTGTGGGCCGACCAGTAATAATGAATTCAGAACCGCTTGTTGCAAAATGGGTAGAGCAAAATAAAGTTGGTTTTTTGTGTAAATATAATGATGTGGAAAAGCTTCGGGAAATTGTGAAATCGTTGGGAGACAATCGCAGGAAACTGCCGGAATTTTCAGTGTGGGCACGAAAACTATATCTGAAAAATCACACGTGGGCGCAAATGGAGAGACGTCTTAAGAAACTTTATAATAATATCGCCGTCAAATAGAGTAATCGGTAGACGATGTTTTTTTGAGTTTAATATATGCAAAGGTGTTTCATGAAGCAGGTTTTGCAGAATCTAAAAACGGGTCAACTGGAGGTTGCTGAGGTGCCGGCGCCAATGGTAAAACCCGGGCACTTGCTTATACAGACCCGGTGCAGCCTCATATCGAGTGGAACTGAACGAATGCTGGTCTCGTTTGCCAGGAGCGGACTAATCGGCAAGGCTAAACAGCAGCCGGACAAAGTAAAGCAGGTTATAGATAAAATAAAAACCGATGGTTTACTGCCGACGCTTCACAGCGTTTTTGCCAGGCTTGATGAGCCGCTGCCACTTGGTTACTGCAATTGCGGTACAGTTATCGAAGTTGGTAAAGGGGTCGGAGAGTTCAAGGTCGGCGACAGGGTCGTAAGCAACGGACCACATGCAGAGATAGTCTCTGTCCCCAAGAACCTTTGTGCTAAGGTACCCGACAACGTTACCGATGAGCAAGCGGCATTTGCAGTCTTGGCGTCGATAGGTATACAAGGCATACGTTTAATTGAGCCGACATTCGGCGAAACTATCGCTATCTTTGGCTTGGGGTTGATAGGACTGATGTCTGTGCAATTGCTGAAAGCGTGTGGTTGTAGAGTAATAGGGATTGATTTAAGCGCGGACAGGCTGGAGATGGCTCGCAAGTTTGGTGCTGAAGTCATAGATATTTCCGGCGGTTCAGACCCCGTTGGTGCAGCGATGGCCTATTCGGACAACAAAGGTGTCGATGCGGTGTTGATTACCGCCTCAGCAGAGCGGGACACAATAATTCATCAGTCGGCACAGATGTGCCGAAAGCGAGGCCGAATAGTTCTGGTTGGTGTTGTGAATTTGCATATTGACCGTGCTGATTTTTACGAGAAAGAGTTGACTTTCCAGGTTTCGTGTTCGTACGGGCCGGGCCGATATGATACCGAATATGAAGACAAGGGGCATGACTATCCATATGGTTTTGTACGCTGGACGGAGCAAAGGAATTTCGAAGCAATTCTGAGCAGTATGTCTGCTGGGACACTGTTTGTCGACGATTTGATAAGTGAGCGTATTCCGTTGTCTGAAGCTCCTGAGGCTTACAAGCTTCTGATGGACGAGCCATCGAAGATGGCCCTTATATTGACATATCCTTATGGTGCAGCTAAAGCCGCTGGGACAATCGAAACCCCCACCGAATATGTCAAGTCACCTGTTTTTCCGCAGGTTGTGGCCGGCCTGATAGGAGCCGGGAATTTCGCAAAGCTGACGTTACTGCCGGCTGTAAAACCTCTTGGTATTCGTCTTAAGATGGTTGCTGATATCAATGGTGTTTCAGGAGCGCACACAGCGCGTAAATTTGGTTTTGAAAATGCCACGAACGATTACAAGGAAATACTAATTGACCCTGAAATAAACATTGTATTTATCACAACGCGCCATGATTTGCATGCTCCTATGGTAATAGAAGCCCTCGAAGCCGGCAAAAATGTACATGTCGAAAAGCCTTTATGTTTGAATCGAGAGGAACTGGCTTGTGTAAAAGAGGCTTACGAAAAGGCTGATGGTAGACAACTGCTGGTCGGTTTCAACCGACGGTTCTCGCCGCATGCGCAAAAGATATACGCACTGGTTGCGACGCGCAGCGCTCCAATGTGTATGAGCTGGCTAATAAACGCCGGACATATCCCGGCAGACGTTTGGGTGCAGGACAGGGCTGTTGGTGGGGGACGTATAATAGGGGAAGGCTGTCACTGGCTTGATTTTATGAGATATTTAGTGGCTGAACCAATCATCCAAGTATCGGCAACTATGGTCGGACAGGCTCGAGGTGTAGAGATTCGCGATGACAAGATGAGCATTACGGTTGGTTTCGCAGATGGCTCAATAGGGACGGTACATTATTTCGCAAACGGCTATAAGAGTTATCCGAAAGAGACTTTTGAACTTTTCTGTGATGGAAAGATTTTACGGCTGGATAATTTCCGAAAACTCAGCGGTTTCGGCTGGAGCAATTTCAGGAACATGAACTTGTTCAGCCAGGACAAAGGTCATAAAGCTGAATTTCGTTATTTTGTAGAAAGTATAAAAAGCGGTGGTGACCCTTTGATACCGTTTGCTGAAATTGAAAATGTAACCCTTGCGAGTTTTGCAGCCGTCAAATCGGCCGAAGGGGCGGGTCTGGTCAAAATCTAAAGAGCGTTCTTGAATAGATTCGAAAAAGCAATTCAATTCATTCGTAACTACGGCATTGGCTTTTGTGTATTTCGCACGCACTATGCGCTCCGTCGGAAAGTCGGGTTGCTGAAACGCAAATTTCCTGCCCAACCCTGGTCGCAGATAACACTTTCCGATTGGCTCAAAAGCAGCGCTGACCCTGAGCCGGTAAGCTTTCTTAAAGCCCACCAAGCCAATGGCGGGCATTTCTTTTTTGACAGTGGTACTATTGTAGGGTTAAACGAATGCTACAAAAAAGAAATCGTATCACAGGCTGACCAGATACTTCAGAACCGGTTTCGCTACTTCTTTAACGATTATTACGAGCTTGGCGCCGGTCCCGACTGGTTCCTGAACCCGGTAACCGGTGCCAGAGCAAAGTCTTATCTGCACTGGTGTGACATTGACCTTTTCGACCCCACAGTCGGTGATATAAAATTTATCTGGGAGCCATCCCGATTTGCCTGGGTGTATACCTTGGTGCGGGCGTACGCGGCAACAGGTGACGAAAAATACGCTGAGAAGTTTTGGACACTGTTTGAGTCTTGGCTCGTTGCCAACCAGCCCAACATAGGGCCGAACTACGCCTGCGGCCAGGAATGTGCGATTCGTTTGATGGCAATGTGCTTTGCATTGTATGCTTTCTCTCAGGCCCGCCCCAGCACCGTCGAGAGGAAAATAAAACTTGTTACCGCAATCGCGGTTCACGCAGACAGAATAGAAAAGAATATAGACTTTGCTATTTCCACCCGCACGAACCATTCTTTAACCGAAGCAGCCGGCCTTTATACTGCTGGTGTATTATTTCCTGAGTTTGAACGCTCAGAGCATTGGTTAAAACTCGGAAAAAAAGTCTTGATGAAGGAGGGTTTGAAGCAGATTTATCTTGACGGTGCTTATATCCAGCATTCGATGAATTATCATCGCCTGATGCTGCAGGATTTTCTTTGGGTGCTTCGACTGGCGCAGTTGAACGACGACTCTTTTTGTGACGAGTTGTTCTCCCGTGTTAAAAAGGCTGCTGGTTTTCTTTGCCAGATGCAGGATGAATTTAGCGGCAGAATGCCGAACTATGGCCCAAATGATGGAGCTTTAATTATACCTTTGAATAGCTGTGACTATATGGACTATAGACCTGTTCTGCAGGCAGTGAATTATTTGTTTAATAATGCCAGGTTATATGAGTCAGGGTCTTGGGATGAAGATTTGGTTTGGCTTTTCGGCCCCCAGGCCTTGGTCGCTCCTTGCAAGCAGGTAGAGCGTAGCAGTAAGGCATATGAGGCGGGGGGGTACTATACCCTTCGCAACAATGAAAGCTGGGCAATGATGCGATGCCACAGTTATAGAGACCGTCCCAGCCACGCTGATATGCTCCATCTGGATTTGTGGTGGAAGGGACATAACATCCTGCGGGATTCCGGCTCGTATATGTATAATTGTGAGCAACCCTGGCAGGACTACTTCGGTTCAACCTTTGCCCACAATACGGTAGTAGTAAATGGCACCAGTCAGATGCAAAGGCTCACACCCTTTATGTGGTTAGACTGGACGAAGGCAAAACTTACTATGCGCAGGAGTTTTAATGGGGGTGCCATTGAGATTATGCAGGGTGAGCATTATGGTTTCCGCAAGCCGTACAATGTTATTCATCGTCGGGCGGTTCTGTCATCACAGGATGGTTTTTGGCTGATTGTCGACGATGTATTGGGAGAGGGGGTTTATGAGGTTGGGGTTTATTGGCAGCTTTGCGACGTCGATTATCAAACCCACGGTAACACCGTGATTTTGCAAACGGCTTCGGGACCGGTGTGCCTGGTGCTCTTGGATTCTTCCGGTAGTGGAAAATGCGAATGTTTCAAAGGCAGCGACAGGCCGGCTGGCTGGCAGTCTTTGTATTATGGGCGTCGTGAGCCTGCGCCGGTGTTCATTTGCTCGGCAAGAGCGGTGCTGCCTGCTCGTTTTATAACTCTTGTCGATCTCGGGGATACGATTAAAAATGCAGCCTTGGATGGCAGAGAAAAGTTGTCTTGGTTTTCTGAAGTGTCGGGAAAAGAGCACATCGTTGCTCTAAATCTGATTGCAAGCTCCGATAGGAATATTTTTGTGTTTACCCAGCAGGGTACAGAAAAAATATCTTTGTGTTGACAATCGAATGGTAGGGACTGGTGTATGCGTATTCTTGTAGTTCATCAGTATTTTCTGGGTAAAAATGACGCCGGTGGTTCCCGCTGGAACCAGTTTGCGAAGTACTGGGCACAGGCGGGACATAAGATTACCGTTCTGGCTGGCACGGTGCATTACGCCACAGGTAGAAAGCAGCCTGAATATAAGGGCAGATTTATCGTTCGTGAGAGACAAGGAAATAATGTCGACGTGCTGAGATGCTACGTAAGCGAGGGATACAACAAAAGTTTTGTAGGAAGGTTCTGGGCTTATTTGTCGTTTGCGGTCAGTTCCATCTGGGCTGGCTTGTTTTATGCCGGCAAGTTTGACGTAATAATTTGCACATCACCGCCTTTGACCGTTGGTCTTACAGGGTGCGTTTTAGGTGTACTCAAGCGAATTCCAATGGTCTTTGAAGTGCGGGATCTTTGGCTCGAATCGTTCCTTGACATGGGACTTGTGAAAAATAGATGGGCTATCAAAGTTATGTACTGGCTCCAGAGAAAAATCTATAACTCTGCCAAATGGATTAATGTTTTGACACCTGCTTTTGAAGAATTTCTTGTCAAGGTCAATCAAGTTCCTCGGGAAAAAATAAGTATGATTCCTAACGCAGCTGATTTGGACATTATCAAGCCAGGTCCACGAAACAACTGGGTACGGGATAAACACCACCTTGGAAATAAGTTTGTTGTTACGTATGTCGGTGCTCATGGGATTACCAACAAATTGATGCAGTTGATAGAAGCGGCCAGCATTCTGAAGGAAAAAGACTCTGATGTACAGATTATGCTCGTAGGTGATGGGATAAGAAAACCGATACTTAGGGAAAAAGTCGCTCAGTTAGGTTTAGATAATATTACTTTTGTGGATTCAGTGCCGAAGAATGTAATTGTTGACTATATTGCTGCCAGTGATGTGTGCACAGCCGTGCTCCAAAAGCTCGAGTTGTTTAAAGCAATATATCCCAATAAAGTGTTTGACTATATGGCAGCGGCCAGACCTATAATCATTGGCATTGATGGAGTTGCGAGAAAACTGATCGAGGATGCGGGTTCAGGTATATACGTTGAGCCTGAAAATGCCCAGGAATTTGCCGAGGCAGTATTGAAATTAAAAGAGGACGGGCAGTGCCGCAGAGAATATGGGGAAAATGGCTTAAATTTCGTAAGGCAGCATTTCTCCAGAGCTTCTTTAGCGGATAAGTATTTAGATATACTGGTTAATAAGGTGATTGTTTAGAAAGCGACGAGTACAATAATAACCTTAGGCAATTAGCTGTGGACAAGTTTGCCGAGTTCGAAATTGTATCGAAGAGGGTTTTAATGGTAAATGCCCTGACGATAGATGTTGAGGATTACTGGAGTATTTTTTCACGAGACTGGCTTGGTCTTGATCAGGAACCCAGTGACGCAGTGGTTAAAAATACCGAGTGGTTTCTGGAAACACTCGATCTCTTCAGTGTTAAAGCTACTTTTTTCGTACTGGGTAGGGTGGCAATCAGGTTCCCTGGTTTGGTAAGAAAAATTGCCCGTGCCGGTCATGAGATTGGAAGCCATGGTATTTCTCACGAGCAGATTTTCAAATTCACCAAAGAGCAGTTTCGCAGCGAGATAACCGATTCTAAGAAGCTACTCGAAGATATTGTTTCCGGTCTGGTATTTGGATATCGGGCACCGGCCTTTTCTATAATGCCGCAGACAAAATGGGCGCTGGAAGTGTTGGCCGAAGCAGGCTTTAACTACGACTCGAGTGTTTTTCCGATTTCAGGCAGGCGCTACGGCTGGCCCGGGTTTAGCAGAGATATAGCCAGGATTGAGCTGCCGTCTGGTCGAACCATTGTTGAAGTTCCAATGTCGACAGTAAGCATTTTGGGCAAAATTCTTCCAGTTGCAGGTGGTGGTTACATAAGACATTTCCCTTACTTTATCACAAAATGGGCAATGGAGCACATCCAAAAAAGGAACAGGCCTGTAATAGTTTATGTGCACCCATACGAGGTTGATACCGGTGTGCGAACATTTGATACGAAACAACTTTCCTATAAGAAAAGAATCAGAGCGATGAAGTTTCACAAAATGCAGCTAAGAAACAGAAACACCGTTCGCGGAAAACTAACTAAATTGCTGTCAGAATTTGAATTTGCCACCGTAAAGCAGGTGATAGAAAAAACCGTGGTGCGTTCATATAAGGAGGCCATAAAAGATGAAGTCCGAGACCGCTGGTACACAGAGATATTTTGACAGTGTTCCGAAGCGATGGGATGCGCTTTATTCTCATGAGAACCAGTTCAAGTACCTTATAAATAATTGGCTGCGCAAGGGACTTTACGAGCGGCATCGACTTACTTTTGAGCATTGTGGTGACCTCTCAGGGAAGAGAGTGTTGGATATAGGATGTGGTACCGGCCGATACAGTATCGAATGTGTGAGGAGAGGAGCTGCCCACGTCATCGGTATAGATTTCGCGCCATCAATGATTGAATTTTCACGGGAAGTAGCCCAGCAATTGAACGTTGCTGATAAATGTGAGTTTATCTGTGCTGACTTTCTGGCGTATCCATTTGAAGAGTCTTTCGATATTGTTTTGGCACTTGGTGTTTTTGATTATATAAAAGAACCGGAGCCAATGTTCAAAAAGATTGCCACACTGTCACCCCGCAAATTCGTGGCATCATTTCCGAAGTATACTCCTTTTTGGAATATTCAACGCAAAATTCGTTACTACTGGATCAGAAAATGCCCTATTTATGACTACACCACAGAGCAGTTAGAACGGCTGGCTCGCCAGGCGCCGTTTCCCCACTACCAGATCATTCCATGCAAACGAGGTTACTTTCTGGCAGGGGGCACTGAGTAATCTGACTTGTCGGTACAAGTTGTTCGCTCAGATAATCTTCTCCGGAATAAAGTGGGCCGAATGGTAATAACTGACATTAACCATGACCACGCTGCACAGATTGCCAAACTGCACATCCAAGGCATAAGTACTGGATTTATCAGCTCGCTCGGCATCGACTTTGTTACCGCCTTGTATGAGGCAATTGCACAGAGCGAATCCAGCTTTGGTTTTGTGGCGCAGGAAGCCGATAAAATTGTCGGGTTCGTGGCGTTTACTGCAGATATCAACGTGCTTTACAGATCAGTTATTTTGAGGAAAGGTTTGCGTTTTGTACTTCTTTTGGCTGGGAAGATGTTGTCTTTACAAAGACTGGGAAGAACTTTTGAGACTTTGTTCTATCCCAGCAGAATAAAGAAAATGGATTTACCCAAGGCTGAGCTTCTTTCGATAGTGGTTGCCGAAGAGCATCAGAGCAAAGGGGTAGGGTTGGCTTTGGTGGAAAGAGGTTTTGAGGAGTGTGTACACAGGAAGATAGAGAAAGTAAAGGTTCTTGTCGGTGCGCGAAAGGAACCGGCAAATAAGTTCTACCTGAAGTGTGGCTTTGAGCTTGTTGGGCAGATAGAAAATCACGGTGTGCTCAGCAACATCTACGTAGCAGAGACAAGTAAGAGATGGACCGATGAGAAGTTTATTTAAAAGATTTTTCGATTTGTTAGTTTCGTTGTCTGCGATAGTGGTTTTGCTGCCGGTTTTTGCTGTTATTGTCATTGCGATAAAAATTAGCGGCAGGGGGCCGGCGATTTTCAGACAAGAGCGGGCAGGCAAAAACGGCAAGCCGTTTGTCTTTTATAAGTTCCGTACAATGAAAGCTGATGTCAATCCGTTCGGGCCGAGCCCAAAAACCGGCGATGACCCACGCCTGACAAGAGTAGGAAAGTTCCTTCGCGAATATTCGCTTGATGAGTTGCCGCAGTTGTTTAACGTGTTGAAGGGGGATATGAGTATTATCGGACCTCGGCCGTTGTATATCTCACAGATGGCTGAATGGGATGAAAGGCAAAAAAAGAGGCTGCTCGTTAAGCCGGGCCTTACGGGTTTGGCTCAGATTTCCGGCAGAGGCGAGCTTACACGTGAAGAAAAACTTGAACTTGATGTAAAATATGTTGAAGCTGCTGGTTTCTGGCCTGACTTAAAGATAATTTTCACAACCATTGCCCATGTTTTTGGACGAAAGAATATATACGAGAAGAGATATTCTAAAACCGAACATACGAGAGGGCAGATGAGTAAAAAGTAATTGGTTGAACGTAATAGTAACTCATAAAGGGTAGGTGGTTTGTCATTAAAGTCAAATACAAAACAAAAATAGAGCGGTTGGAACAACTGAGCGAGGAAGAAAAAGCCCAGCTAAAGAAGGTTACCGAGAAGTTTGCTTTCCGCGCCAATGACTATTATCTGTCGCTTATCAACTGGAGCGACCCAGACGACCCGATACGTGCAATTATAATCCCGCACACACAGGAGCCTGACGAGTGGGGTCGGCTGGACCCGTCGGATGAAAAAAGCTATACGGTTCTGCCCGGCCTTGAGCACAAATATAATTCCACCGCTTTGCTTTTGGTAAGCAACGTCTGTGATGGTATATGCCGCTATTGTTTCCGCAAGCGTGTTTTCATAGAACCGCGGCGTGAGTATCTGCGGGACCTGTCTGTAGCGGTGCGATACATACGGCAGCATCGTGAGATAACCAATGTACTTTTGACCGGTGGCGACCCCTTGGTACTTGCGACGCCGAAACTTGAGACTATTATCCGGCAGCTAAGGGAAATCGAACATGTTCAGATAATTCGTATTGGCACAAAAATCCCGGCGTTTAATCCATATCGGATTGTTGACGACCCTTCTTTGCTGGAGATGCTCAGTAGGTACAGCACCGAAAGAAAGAGAATATATTTTATGACTCATTTTGTTCATCCGCGGGAGTTAACGGATGTAGCGGTCGAATCTGTTAATTTGCTTTATCATGCCGGTGCAGTTGTAGCCAATCAGATGCCCCTTATAAAGGGTTTGAATGATAATCCTGAAGTTCTGGCGGAGTTACTTGCGGAGCTATCCTTTATTGGTGCGGTTCCCTATTATATTTTCCAGTGTCGGCCAGCTTTGGGAAACAGGATTTATACACTGCCGATTGAACAAGGGTATGAAATTATAGAGCAGGCCAAATCGCTGGTTTCAGGGCTGGCAAAGCGAGCTCGGTTTGTAATGTCGCATTCAAATGGAAAAATAGAAATCGCAGGTAAAACAGAAAAACGCGTCTATTTTAAGTATCACCGTGCCGCCTCTGATGAGGACAGCGGCAGATTCATGGTCTTCAAGAGTAATCCGAATGCCTACTGGCTTGATGATTACGATGAGATAATTCACGATTATCCTGTTAATTTGCCTTATAGGTTGTATGGGCCGGAGTGAAATCAAGGTTTTTTGATTTTAAGTTTTGGGTCGATTGAGTGCCCCCGTACAATCGGGGGTTAATTTTTGGAGAAATTATAAGGCGCGCCGAGAATGGTGGTCAGAGTTGGGACAGTTGCTTTACTGCTTTTAGTGTGTTGTTGTGTAGGGTTTGCGTTGGAACCCAATGAGATTCTCGTAATAGCGAATAGTGACGTTGAGGTGTCGGTCCGGCTCGCCCAGTATTATTGCGAAAAGCGGGCTGTGCCCGCCGGTAATATTCTTACGCTGACTTTAGGGGCGAACCTTAGGGATATGATCACCAGAGACGATTATGAAAAACATCTTGCTAAACCCGTTCGCGCGAAATTATCCGCTCGTGAATTCGCCGGCAAAATAAAGTGTCTGCTGACGACTTACGGCGTGCCGGTCAAGGTGGGAAAAAGAGGCCCCTTAAAGGCTGAGCAAGTCGAGCTGAACCGATTGAAAAAACAAAGACAGCAGGCGAAGGAAATCCTTGAGCGCCTGCAGCAGAGCGGCACGACTGAAACATCCAGAGCTAAAGAATATATCAAGCGCCAGCTCGCAGGTTTGCAGTTGGAAATTGACCGCATCGTCGGAAATCAAACAGATGCCTCTGTCGACAGCGAGCTGTCAATGGTGCTATTTGATAACTACGAGCTTTATCTCTGGCAGCCGAATAAACTGAAAAAAGGCGGACTGCTTTTTAGTTTCGCAACGCTTATGGTTTCTCGTCTTGATGGTCCACGCGAGGACATCGCATTTGGTCTTATCGATAAAGCGATGGCGGCCGAGCGAAAGGGGCTGAACGGCGTTGCTTATATAGACTCAGGCTATTCCGAAGCTAAGGGCGAAAAATCGCTGTACGCCGAATATGATAAGTCGCTGCGCGAAACCGCACGGATGATACGCCGGCGGACAAAGATGAAGGTCGTTGCCGAATCCACGAAGGAGCTTTTTGCGCCCGGTGCTTGTCCGCAAACGGCTGTTTACTGTGGTTGGTACAGCCTGAAAAAATATGTCGATGCATTTGATTTTGTTGACGGCGCGATAGGCTATCACATCTCAAGTCTCGAAGCGGTCGACCTTCGCGACCCAAACAGTACTCAATGGTGTCCCGCTATGCTCGTCGACGGAGTAACCGCAACTTTAGGTGCTGTGGCTGAGCCTTATCTTCACTCATTTCCGAAGCCTGACGAATTTTTCTCTGAGTTACTGGACGGCCGGTGTCTTGTCGAGGCGTACTATCATACAAAGCCGTTTAATTCCTGGCGGTTGCTTCTGATTGGCGACCCCCTCTACACCCCATTCAAAAAGCATTAGCAAACCCTGAAATTTATCCGCCGTAGGCGGATTCATCTCTCGTTGTCTTATTTGAGAATCTGCTCAATATCACCAAGCCAGGCGTCGAGCAAATCCAGTTCTTCCGCACCGACCAGCTTCATACTCACCAATTTCTCATAGCAGACCTTTAGATTCTCATTTGTTTTCTCGCTCCCCGGCTTTAACTGCAAGGTTTCTAAAGCCTCGCGGATTTCCACATTGTGCAGATAGCCCGGTATCTCGTCTTCGAAGTCGCGCAGCAGATTATGTTCGTTGCGTTCCTGTCTCATATTGGGTTCATGGAATAGAACTGCCCAGCCGTTAAGCCAGGCAATTCTCTGCGCAATGAAACTTCGCCAGGTATCTGTCATTCGGAATGAGCAATATGCCGGCAGATAGAGCAGTTTGAACGTATCCGGCCACCACGTTGTGTTCTGACTGTTAAACGGACACCACGAGCCGTTGGCCAGCGCAATCCGCCGGTCCTTTCTAAAAGATTGTGGCAGCGGCATAGTCAGCCGATATATCGCATCGACGTCAGGGTTATCATCCGCCAGACCCTGCTGAATGGGACAGTCCACATCGGTCTTATTCAGTGTTTTGTAATCGGCTAATCTTTCCTGGAGCTGCTCAAGTGGAAAACCCCGCGGCCAAATGTTCTTGTCCGTGAAATACCGATAGACGTTTACCCAGCCGCCGTCTTCAACGACCGCAGCGCCGCAAATCCGCTGCCGCTCGGACCAAAACCCCTCACAGGGAATATTATCATCGTCGGTTTCGATGATAAGGGAAGTTTTATTGCGAATAGCCAAAAGGTAGCCGATGTTCTTACGGGCATAGTGTCTTGTCGGACAGTTCTCCGCAAACTTCAGGTCAAGTTTCTTTTGTCTTTGCAGGCTGTAAAAATCACAGCCGTCAAGCTGAAAATCGTCCGGACTGGCTTGGTCGCCTATAACGATAAAATGACACCCCTTTTCCGCGCAGCCTGCCGCCAAAGCCTGCAAAGCCTTGTTGGGCCCGCTCACCGATGTTACCACAATGGAAACTTTGTCGTTCATAAGAGAACCGTCTTTTGTCGGACGGTTGCGTTGCTCGTTTCGTCTATTGTCTTACGGTTGCGTTTTAAACGACGATTTACGATAAACGCAACCGATACGAGCCTCGCAACCGCAACCGTTTAATGTCTTTGCGGTGAAATTACAAATTACCGGCAAGACGTTTTCCAAACAACCGCAATAAATTTTTGAAGGCATCTATTAAGACCTTCGTATTTACATTTTGACTGGGTGCGCGATAATGTATGGGCACCTCAGCTGTTCGCATATTACGGCAGTAAGCCTTTATTTCTGTTTGAAAAAAATGCCCGCGTGATTTGATTCCTTTGTCCAAAACCTTTCGCAGAGCGCCGCTGGTGAACATCTCGAATCCGCTGGTCATATCTTTGAGTTTTGTCCCGAGTAGCAGGTTTGCCGCGATACTTCCCCACCGGCTGATTAGGTATCGGCTAAGGGGTCTTTCGGTGAATTCGCCGCCTTTGCAGAATCGGCTGCCGAAGACACAATCACAGCCCTCGGCCATTTTTTCAAAGAACTGCGGCATCTCGGCCGGCTTATGGCTGAACCCCGCATCAATCTCCAGTATCCAGTCGCAGCCCGCCTCTAAAGCCTCACGATACCCTCTCACATATGCATCCACAACGCAGTTATTTTCCGGGGCCCATACCACCTGCAGTTGCGTCGGTTTATCCTGCCGGTTCTTGAGCAAGTCATACGTGCCGTCCTTACACGCCTTGTCAAAGACCGCGAAAAACTTTACGGACTTAAAACCTTCGCATTGCTCCAGCGCCGCCTTGATGAACTCTACCGCTGTCGACATCTCATTTGCCATCGGGCACACGATTCCCAAATTTATATCAGAGAGCCGAAGCTCTTTATTGCCGGTTCCGCTAACGTTCATTTTTTATCCATCGCTGTTATTTAGCCCCCGGGTTGCCGGGGTTTTTGACGTCTTAATGTATCCGACGCGAGCATTTTGAGCAAATAAAAACATAGCCGACAGCAGCGACTGCAATCCCTGTGCCGGAGATGATTACATCAAATACTGTGAAGTACCTGCCGGAAATTACAGAAAACAATTTTACAACCAATAGCAAACCTGTCGGCACCGCTAAAGCAGTTATCAACCATTTCGCCCTGGATGTTTTTGACGGAAGCGGATGTATCTGTCGAATCCACCTGTGGTGAGCTTGTCGAATCCATAGCATAGTGAAAATTGCATAGCCGAACAGATGAAACATTGTGTTTGTTACCGGCACCAACTCCGCTAAATTCGCCCGGGCCAGATTCGTCAGAAGAAAGATGGTAATCCCCGTTACCGCAAGCAGGGCCGGCCAAAATGTCAGAAACGAAAACAAAATTAAGCCTCCGCTCACACCTGACATATTTGCGAGAAAATCCTTAATATCACAGTTGCGCCCAACGTAGCCTTGAAGCAGTTCGTCGAGGCCTCCGTATCCGGCTGTTATCAGTAGTACCCACCATACCGCAGCCTTGCGCCAGTTTACTTTTCTGTCGGGACTGACCGCAAACCACAGCAGGAAAACCAAAATCAGGTACACGACCAGATGGAGTGTCTTGTCCGACACCTCGGCCTTGTAGACCAATTGGGGAATCGGTATGTGGGCAAGGACAAAAATTGTTGGCCAATAGAGCAATAGCGAGATTATAATCAGCTTTTGTCGCAGTGATAAAGCCATTTAAGTCACCCAAGTAAAGTACCGGTTCGCAATAATACATCGATTTTTACGGCTGTATCCTTTAATTTTAGAAGGTTTTGGTTTATAATATAACCGACACTTTACCCAAAATCGGAGAAACGCAATGTTCGATTCAATGTTTGAATTTATAAAAAGTGCGATAACTGAGCAGATAGTAGGCGACCCCGTCTGGGCGACCGTAGCCTTGGTCGGACAGGCGGTATTCGGCGGACGATTTGTACTCCAGTGGATAGTCAGCGAATACAAAAAAAGGTCTCACGTGCCGACCTCTTTCTGGTTCATATCGCTCATCGGCAGCCTTATCCTCCTTTTTTACTCCGTTCACATAAAAAATCCTGTCTTTATGTTGGGTTTTTCGCTGAATACCCTTATATACATCCGCAACATTCATTTGATTTATAAACACGCCAGGAAGGGCGTGGTAACGGTAATTGAAAAAGTCGAGGACTAATTGGAGGGTTCAAAAATGAAACGCTTGATAACTCCGGCAATAGTTGTGGCAATTTTGGCCTGTACCGTAGTTTTTTGCCTGGCCCAGCATAAACCACCCCTTGAAACGGTTCAGCTTTCCGAGCCGAAGTTGACCGGCCCGATGAGCCTGGAGCAGACGCTCGCTAAACGCAGAAGTGTCCGAAGTTACAGCAGCAGGCCCCTTGACCTTACGCAAATCAGCCAGTTAGCTTGGGCCGCGCAGGGTATAACCGAAAAGACGAAAGGTTTTCGAACGGCACCCTCGGCAGGGGCGGTTTACCCGATAAAGTTGTACTTCGCCACACCCGATGGACTTTTTATTTATCAGCCGCTCGGCCACAGCCTTGAAAAAGTATCTGCACAGGATTTGCGCAGCAGCTTATCATCCGCTTCGATGGGACAACCCTGGGTGGCCCAGGCCGCCTGTGATATCATTATTGCAGGCTCAGTGGAAAAGCTCGCTGCCAGATATGCTGCCAAAGCCGAAAAGTTTATGTTGTTGGAAGCCGGCCACATCGCCCAGAATATCCATCTTCAGGCCGTTAGTCTCGGCTTGGCTTCTGTGCCCATCGGTGCCTTTGATGTTTCTCAGGTGCACGTTATCTGCAATCTGCCGATGGCACTTGAGCCCCTTTATATTATTTGTGTCGGTTACCCCACGACTTACACAGCGCCGGAGAAACCCCCGATAACAGAGCAAAAAGTAAAAAAGGCTGTGTTTATTGTAGCCAGTGAGAATTTCCGCGATGAGGAGCTTTTCGAAACCAAAAGTGCTCTTGAAAATGCACAGGTGCAAACCGTTATAGCGAGCACAAAAACCGGACGCTTAGCCGGCGTATTGGGTGGCCGGGCACAGGCGGAAATTCTCCTCGATGGTGTCGTTGTTGATGATTATGATGTGATAATATTTATAGGCGGCCCGGGGGCAACACAGTATTTTGACGACGCTGCCGCACAGGATATCGCCCGAAAAGCTGTTTCAAAGTCGAAGCTCCTTGCCGCGATTTGCATCGCACCCACCACCCTTGCCAATGCGGGTGTGCTCGACGGCGTTAAGGCCACAAGTTTTTCTTCTGAACGGCGCAAACTCGAAAGGGCCGGTGCCATATATACCGGCGCACCGGTCGAAAGGGATGGCCTCATAATAACTGCCGACGGCCCCCGCTCAGCAGCTCGATTCGGCAAAACTATCGCTGACGCACTTGCAGACAAATAGTATAGGTTGGCAAACAACCTGTTGTTTAGCCCCCGGTTTCACCGGGGGTTTTGACTGTAACGATTTGTAATCGGCAGTCTCCTGTCCTTGCCGAACGCCTTGGGCGTAATCTTTATCCCTGGCGGCGATTGCCTCCTCTTGTATTCGTTGCGGTCAACCATCCGAACAACCCGATGCACCACCTCTTGTGGCAGACCCGCCTTGATAAGCTCCTGCGCTGATTTGTCCTCTTCGACGTAGCCTTTCAGGATCTCATCGAGCAAATCATAATCCGGCAGACTGTCAGTATCTTTCTGGTCCGCTTTTAGTTCGGCACTGGGCGCCCGGCTTAGCACACTGGCTGGTATAATCTCTCGACCCCTTATTTTATTTATATGCTCGGCCAATTTATAGACGATAGTTTTAGGAACGTCCTTTATCACCGCAAAGCCACCTGCCGTATCGCCGTAGAGCGTAGCGTACCCGACCGCCGTTTCGCTTTTATTGCCGCTTGTAAGTACCAGGGCACCGTATTGATTGCTAAGTGACATCAGCATAGTGCCGCGAATCCTCGCCTGAAGGTTCTCGTATGCGATGCCTGCGCTGTCCCAGCCCGGTGCAGACCCTAAAGACCGGTTGAATTGCTCAAGTATCGGCTCAATCGAAATACTCAAAAATTCGATACCCAGATTCTTCGCCACCTTCTCAGCATCAGCTTTTGTCTCGGGACTGTTGAATTTCGAAGGCATTGTAACGCCCACAACATTCTCAGCCCCCAGTGCGATAGCGGCGATAGCAGCGGTAACGGATGAATCTACACCTCCGCTAAGGCCCAGCAGGACTTTTTCAAAGCCGTTCTTTCGTGTGTAATCTCTTGTCCCCAGAATAAGTGCCTGATAAATCTCATCGACCGAATCGCTTGGTTGCGGCGCCTGCGGCGTAATTGGCTCTATTCGCACGCCTTTGTCGTCTGCTTTTACTTCTGCAATCAGCAAATCTTCCTCGAATGCCTTTGCTGTCGCTGCGATTTTGCCGTTTGAGTCCGTTATCATACTTCGCCCGTCAAAGACTATCTCATCCTGACCTCCGACAAGATTGCAATACGACACGGCACAATGGAACTTTCTTGCGCACCCCCCGAGCAGCGTTTTTCTCTGTTCCATCTTATCCGTATGGAAGGGCGACGCCGATATATTGACAATCAGCCGGATTGGTCCTGCGCTTTTGAGAAAACTGCTGAGCCATTTGATGTCCCAGATGTCCCGGCAGACAGTAACAGCAACTTTTATCCACCGTCCGTTTGGCGGACTCACATCTTTTATATTGATGGTAACCGTCTCGCTGCCCGCCTGAAAGTATCTCGCCTCATCGAATACGCCGTAATTAGGTAGCTGTGCCTTTCGGTAAACCTTGGATATACGCCC
>CAYLXD010000005.1:0-8350 GCA_964387515.1 uncultured Pirellulales bacterium
AGAACAAGATAGATGGGGGAGCAAGCTTCTCACTCAACCAAAAATTGCCTTCCCAGTGCTATTAAGCGGCTTGAGGTCGGCGGTCCGGGTCTTTGAGGGTGTTGTGGTAATCTGGGTAAAGCGATGATTTAATTAAGAAAATGATTCGGAATCAGCCGATAGATTAGGGTGTGATTTGGGGGATAAATTATGTGGACAGAGACGTTCCTCCGCAGGATGGCAGAGCCCATTTTGGGATTGGTGGTTTTGCCTACCCCAGCGTCTTTCGACGCAAGGCGGGGCGGCGGATTCGTACCTGCTGGTGCGACTACAGCGAGGAGAGCCTGCCGAAGTAAACTTGAAATGAGAAGAAAAAGAGTTTTTTTAAAAAAATTCCACTGGCCCATTCAAAGCCGGCCGCCGCCTCCGGGTAGGTTGTCAGTTTGTCATATTTAGACGTGTTTGGGTTGTTTATTATGGGGCTGTGAGTATTAGACTTACAGCCTTTTTTATTTACGCAATCGTATGGCACCGCCATACCGCCTACGGCTAAATCCCGTTAGAGATTTTTTACTTTGGGTCTCTAACAGAGTAAACTTTTTGCCAGTGTTATTTTTTGGATAACTTGTTATAATAAAAGCATTAAAGTATTTTTCGAGAATCGCCTGCACTCGCTGGCCTTCCTCTCTCTTTCTCCCAAAGGAAGCAAGGGGACAGGAGAATTTTTGATGGGCAAGCTATTAGAACAGATTAACGGTCCCGATGATTTGAAAAAACTTTCAGCTGCTGAGCTGAAATCTTTGGCGGATGAGATACGCCAGTTTATTCTCAGCACAGTTAGTAAAAGGGGTGGACATTTGGCCAGTAACCTTGGTGTTGTGGAACTGACGCTGGCGCTGCACTATGCGTTTGATTTCAAAAGGGACAAGCTGCTCTGGGATGTGGGGCATCAATGTTACACGCATAAGATAATAACCGGCAGGAGGGAGGTTTTCAAACAGCTTCGGGAGGCCGATGGAATAAGCGGATTTCCTAACCCCGCTGAAAGCATATACGATCAGTTTATCGTTGGGCACGCGGGGACTGCGGTAGCAACAGCGATTGGTATGGCTTTGGGACTCCAGCTCCTGTCTTCCGATAGGAAACCGCAGGAGCAGCAGGGCAGGAATGATAAAATAGTGGCGGTTGTTGGTGATGCCAGTATTGTGAACGGGACTTCTTTTGAGGCGTTGAATAATCTTGGGTTAGTCAAGAGACAGTTGCTTATTGTGCTGAATGACAACTCGATGGCAATCGACCCTACTCAAGGGGCTATGGCAAAATACTTCTCCAAAGTAAGGTTGAGTCAGACCTATGAGGATTTGCGCAAGACCACAAGGAACATTCTGGAACATATGCCAGCGATTGGCAAGGGGGTAGAGGAGGCAATCGAGAGGATTAAGAAGAGTATTCGTATGGTTCTGCCAGCCAGTCAGATGTTTGAGAGTTTAAACATTCCGTATTTTGGCCCGGTGGATGGATATGACATTGACTCTCTTATACAGCTGTTCCATGCGTTGGATCAATTGAATCATCCTGCGATTCTGCATGTTTACACCAAGAAAGGCAAGGGTTTTAGTCCTGCCGGCAGGGAGCCGAGTAAGTTTCATTCGACAGGTCCATTTAAGAGTAATGGCGAACCCGCCGCAGGCGGGTCGGCAGGTGGTAGGCGTAGCTTCACCGAAGTGTTTGGCGAACATCTGTCGGAGTTAGCTGAAAAGGACAGCCGAATTGTGGCGATAACCTCTGCAATGTGTGATGGCACAGGTCTGGGCGAGTTCAGGGAAAAGTTCCCTGACAGGTTTTATGACGTTGGTATAGCGGAAAGTGCGGCGGTTGATATTGCGGCAGGACTGGCTAAGAGCGGTTTGAAGCCTGTGGTCTGTATCTATTCAACATTTCTGCAGCGGAGTTTTGACCAGATATTCCAGGAGGTGGCGTTGCAGAATCTGCCGGTTGTTTTCTGTATAGACAGAGCGGGTGTTGTTGGCGCGGACGGTCCGACGCATCATGGCTTGATGGATATTGGCTTTCTGCGAATGATGCCTAATATAGTTTTAGCAGCTCCAGCCGATGAGGTTGAGATGAGGCTGGCTTTGGAATTTGCCCTGGGTGAAGATAGGCCGGTTTGTTTAAGGTATCCAAAAGACGTTATTCCTTCGCAGGAGTTTGACAGAAGCGCTTGTTCTAAAGCCTTTGAGTTGGGCAAAAGTGTCATTGTTAGAAGTAGCGCTAATTCCTCTATCGCAATTGTCACCTACGGCAGTGTGCTTACAGAAGCGCTTAAAGCAGCTGAACTATTGGCCAAGGATGGGATTGAAATCGATGTGATAAATGCGCGGTTTGCAGCTCCTATTGATGAAAGGATTATACAGTGGTTGCGCGAGGGCAAAGGTATAATTACGGTAGAGGACCATTCGAGCGCCTGCGGGTTTGGCTCTGCGATAATAGAAATGGTGGCAGATTCTCTGCCTGGCAGCATTACGGGGCCTATAGCGGTGCTTGGTATGCCGAAGAGGCTTATAAAGCATGATTCGCGGGATGCACAACTTATGGATGGGGGCATAAATGCCGATAGAATATTACAAGCGGCTAAGGAAATGCTGAGAACAAGCGGTTTAGGACACAAAAGATAAAATTGTATCGAGTGCTCTCTAAATTATTTGTGAATTTCGTCTTATGGCATTTTGCTGGTTTTGATAAATACGATTAGAATGAGTAAAGCTGGTTTGGCCAAGTTGGTGATTTTTGGAGACCCAAAGAAGGGGCGAGTTTCAGAGGTAATCGAGGAATTTATCCGCTTTGTGAAGGGCAAAGCTGAGGTTATTGCGAATTGTCGGATAGAGGAGTGTGAGGTTGGTGTGTTGAAAGAGGCTGATTTCGCTGTTGTTTTCGGTGGTGACGGGAGTATTATTTCAGCTGCAAGAAGTTTAAGTCAGAGTAGTGTGCCGGTGGTAGGTGTAAACCTTGGCAAGCTCGGATTCTTAGCGGAGTTCAGTGTTGGTGAGATCAAAAGATTCTTTGATGATATAACCTCAGGAAAAGCGGCGATAGAGCGGCGCATGATGTTGAGCTGCAGCGTTGTCAGTGGCAGTCAGGAGAAGTTTTGTTCTGCGGCTATCAATGATATTTTTATCACAGCGGGGCCGCCATTTAGGATGATTGAGTTGAAAATGTCGGTGGACGACCAGCCGGTTGCTGGCTGTGTAGGTGATGGGTTAATAATTTGTACTCCAACCGGCTCGAGCGCCTACAATCTCTCGGCAGGTGGGCCGATACTGTCTGCGAAGATGGAGGCAATGGTTGTTACACCGATTTGTCCGCACTCGCTGAGCTTTCGGCCAATTGTTATTAAAGGCGAAAGCAGAGTGGAAGTTTTTGGTATCCGTGTGAACGAGGGAACAACCGTTTCGATCGATGGGCAGGTTTCATGCAGGTTGTCGAGCGATGATGTGGTGAGGATTGAGAGGAATAGGGATGATTTTCTTGTTGTGAATAATCCTCTTCGGACTCAATGGGATACGTTGGCGAGTAAGCTGAGCTGGGCGGAGAAGCCGAAGTATGAGATTATATAAAATGTGGTTTGGGTGTGAACATAGTGGGAGCTGGGTGAGTATCTTAGTAATGTTATGAGTAATCGGTCATTTATTATGGGATGGGAGTCGGCTTGTAGAAGAATGCGGGCGCACCTGTGCTTTCTCGCGAAAGCAAGAATGGGAGTATTATTTTTGATGTTTTTGGCCGCATTCTCGGCCCGCAGCCATGGGATTAACAGCCCTGTTGGACGCGGGACTGCTCCTGCAAGCAGCGTTGGATCGGGGAGAGTTCCGGAGGGGATTTATCGTGGTGGGCTGGTTCGCAGCCCTGACCCGATAGATAGCAGTGGAAATTTGGTTGTCACCGGCAATGTTCGTGGTGGCAGGCACTTTCGAGGTATCGTGCCGTATCAGTCGAGGTATAGCTTTGAAGCAGATTTACCTTCATCGTCATTGGATTCCTTTTTAAGGTATTCGGCTGGCTCAGAAGATATTGGTGGTGCCAGCACGTACGGAACGCAGCCGTATTATTCTGGTACAAAGACGGTGACAACTGCAGGGCCAAGCGACAGAGTCATTTTTCGGCCGGAGGGTACAAGGATTGATTATCGTGCAAGCAGCAAGTCTGTTCTGCTACCGCCCAGTTTGGAGCAGGTTCCAGTTCGTGAATATGAATATGTGGTGGCGCCTTACACCAGTATCAAACTTAGGCCGTTGTCGATGAGTCCTGCGGAACTTGAGCAAGTGATTTTAGAGGATATCGAGACCTTGGGCCCGGGGACAATTTCAGAGAATAAGAAGTTAGCGGAGGAGCGGCATCAACCCCGGATTGAGCCGTTGCTTCAGGACCTGAGAACGGTAAGTGACAAGGCAGCTGAACTTAGGCGGAGCCTGTTAGTCGAAGATGAGTTGTTGCAGCTGCCGACGAAAACTGAGCCGGGTTCTCTCAAGGGCCTTAAGAAGGATGAGGAGCAACAAGATAAACTCAAGACAGAGGCGCTGGAGTCCACCGCAAGCGGAATGGGCGAAGAGGTTTCTCAAGAGCAAGAGGATGTGTTTGGGGTTCCGGACGCACAGGTTGATGTTTATGAGCAAATGAAGTGGCAGATTAATAATATACAGAGGGTTCTTGAACAACCCACCAGTGTGAAGCAGACCAAGAAAGTTAAAGCTGCTGATAAGGCAAGGAAAGATGATGAGGAAGAATTCCTTTTTATGACGGCTAAGGCACAAGAAGAAATGCGTGATACCTCCGCAAAAGAAGAAAAAAAGCGGGGGCCGGTCAGTTCTCAAGAGAAGGGTTCTCTTTTGGAGGAACTTTCTGAAAGAGAGTCTGAGGCTAAAGGGGTGGATTTAGGCTCGAGGGATGACGTGGCAGCCAGAGCGAGAGAGATTTTGGGTGAATATAAAACTTTCGCGTCTTTTGCAGAGGATAAATTCAATAGACATATGTGGGCAGCGGAAGAGTACCTGAAGCGCGGCAGATTCTATCGCGCTGCGGACGCATACACTCTTGCGTCGATTTATAAGCCGGACGACCCGCTTGCCTATGCTGGCAAGAGCCACGCTTTGTTTGCAGCTGGTGAATATATGAGCAGTGCGCTATTCCTTGCCAGAGCGCTTGAGATTTTCCCGCAATATGCGCAATTTAAGATTGACCTTGTGGCTATGGTGGGTGACAAGGACAAGCTTGAGAGCCGGATAGCAAATGTTGAGGAATGGCTGGACGAAAGCGGTGCCGCCGAACTACAATTCCTGCTGGGATACGTCTATTATCAAATGGGAAGACAAACAGAGGCTGAAAAAATGATCTATGCGGCTTTTGAGAGGATGCCTGAGTCGCCAGCGGTGGTCGCGCTTAAAAACGCCATATCCGCCAGTGCCGCAGAGTAATGCCGCCATGCCCCAACGTCTGATTGTTGCCTGCCGCTTCCTATTCTCCTTCTTCCGAAAAAAGCAAGGCCAAAAGTCACAGAGGCAAGTATGATTTTGATTCTTGGTGTTACTGCTTCAGGCAAAGGGCAATTAGCTTTCACTCTCGCGAAAAGTCTGGGTGCCGAAATAATCAGTATCGACTCAATGAAGGTTTATCGGCGGATGGATATCGGTACCGCCAAACCGCCCAAGGATGCCCGTCGGCAGGTCAAATATCATCTAATCGATATTATTGAGCCGAGCGATTCATTCAGTGTTGGCGATTTTCTCGATTCAGCTTACGAGACAATAGAAAATATAAAACGTCGCAACATACCCATCATAGCGGTTGGAGGAACAGCTCTTTATATAAAAGCACTTCTTTACGGCCTGTTCGAAGGGCCTGGAGCAGACAGGCAAATACGTGCTGAACTTCAATCGCAAGCACAGGCAGAAGGACTCGAAAAGCTTTACCTGCAATTAGTGAAAGCCGACCCGGCCGCTGCCGAGCGCATCCATCCAAACGACTCCAAACGTATAATTCGTGCTCTGGAAGTCTATAAAATCACCGGCAAGCCCATCTCCAGCCTGCAGCAACAATTCAAGGCTGAGAAAACGCTGCACAACTGGACTGTAATTGGACTGCGAAGACAAAGGGCCGATACTAACAGCCGAATAAACAAACGCACAAAAAATATGATTGAGGCGGGATTCGCTGATGAGGTCAAGGCGCTGCTTGCTGAAAAATCCACCAAAGGTGGACTAAGCCGGCAGGCCCGATGCGCAATCGGCTATGCGGAAATGATAGATTATTGGGGTGGAAGGACAACCTTAGAAGAAGCAACTGAGCTTATAAAGAAAAATACGCGGCGGTTAGCAAAAAATCAGCGAACGTGGTTCAAAACCTTCAGGAATGTAAACTGGCTCGATATCGAGCCTGAAGAGCCGGCTGAAAAAATCCTCGAGCGTACAGAGAAACTGCTGAAAAATATCAGACAAGAGGCTTAAACAGTCGCCAATTGTCTCTCGGCACGCAGAACTGTAGCAGCATCACCCAAAACAAGCTGTTTTACCAGGCTGGCCGGAACCAGCGTAATCCCCATACTGAATATCTTTTCTTCAACCATCGAGGCAATCATACGCGCTGTCTGTCGGCAAAAACCATGCTCACTTACAAGGTCATCGACTATTCTCGATTTGCTCCACGGCGATTTAGCTGCTGCTTGTTGGGCCTCATAGAGTGCGTCAGCATCATCCATCTCTCGCGCATCAACCGAAACAACCTCAATTCGGCAACGCTTAAGCCGACGCCTGTAACGATGTTCATTTAGGGCAATCGCAGCGTCTTCATACCCCGTAACTGTCAGAACCGCACTGACTATAGAAAAAATCTCGTCACTGCTTACACACCGCGGTTTCTCTCTGTGATGCAAAAAGTATGTTACAACCTCCGCAAGCTGTTCGGCAATACACACATCCGCCTCACCGGTTTCGCCAAGGGCGTTGCTGATAGCCCCCACTACTTTCGTGTGCAGATATTCCTCTGTTACGCCGTCACTTTTTATGACTTTGATATTCATTTGGCCACCCTCCTTGATAAATCCAATCTAAGCTCTGACACACCTCCGCTTTCTTTGTTCCGCAGCCGATGAGAACCTCCTTTCTCACACATCAAATAGCTTCGGCTGCCCTGTATGCTCAGCCTCCGCAATAACCTGGCTGACCTCATCAATCAGTTCATCCGCATCTTTGAAATCGCGATACACACTTGCAAAACGAATGTAGGCAACCTTATCCGTCGCGCGGAGATGCCGCATCACGCTCTCACCGATGAAGGCGGATGAAACCTCCTTATCGAAACTACGAAAAATATCTTCTTCGACCTTGTCAGCTATTTGCTGAATCTGCTCCGCCGAAACAGGTCTCTTGTAACAAGCCTTTTGCAAACCACCAATAACTTTATCCCTGTCGTAAGGTACACGCAAGTCGTCCTTCTTCACCACACAAAGCTTAAAACTTTCACCTGTCTTTTCGTAAGTGGTAAAGCGTCTTCCACACGCCAAGCATTGACGTCGGCGCCTTATTACCCTGCCCGCCTCGCTTGAACGCGAATCTACAACTTTGTCTCTATCCTCCTTACAAAAAGGGCATCTCACGAGTGAAGTCCATCCCAAAAAATAGAAAAACTTGTTCGTAACTCCTCCCAATAACACTATATCTCGCCGGAATCGCTATTCTAAACCCAACATATAGTATGTCAAAAAAAATTTTGAAAATCTTCCGGCAAGCCCAGACTGCAAGCTGTTAAATCTCCTTTCCGATGCCCCCAATTCGTGGCTGGCAAAGCACTAATGGAAAAAATTTAAAAAAACTCACAGCTTTCCCCACTGGCCCGTTTGTAAAAAATAAGGCCTCTGTGCCAACGGCGCAGAGGCCCAACTCGGAAAGAAACTTATATGGCCCCCCTGTGTAAAACTATACCCAAACTCTCCGCACTATGCGAAGCTCCTATTCGGTCCTGCCGGCGTCCTGACGATTAGCCTTCACTCTATCTCCCTAAGCAGGATCAATTAGCCGCTGAAAACACCGGCAAATACCGGGCCCGCCCCAAAAGCAAGCCCCAGCCGCCCTCACTGAATTTATTATCTCAACCACGTAAAATTTAATATAAAAATCGCAAAGGGGCAAATTGAACCCCGTTAGAAATAAGTTTTTCACTTCTAATGGGGGAACTTCTGCTTTTAACCGCCCGATAAGATTGACAACTCCGGCGTTTTTTCCGGATGTCTGTTGCCCGGTGTTGTTCCGGACAACTCCGGTGTCGTTACCGGATGTCTGTTGCCCGGTGTTGTTCCGGACAACTCCGGTGTCGTTACCGGATG
>CAYLXD010000005.1:8450-34486 GCA_964387515.1 uncultured Pirellulales bacterium
TGTTGTTCCGGACAACTCCGGTGTCGTTACCGGATGTCCGTTGCCCGATGTCGTTCCGGACAACTCCGGCGTTTTTTCCGGATGTCCGTTGCCCGATGTCGTTCCGGACAACTCCGGTGTCGTTACCGGATGCCTGTTGCCCGATGTCTTCTCGGAAATTTGCGTCGTGGTTGCAGGTTTGCCCTTTTGAATTGGTGGTCAATGGACCGCGAACTCAATTAGCCTTTAGCTTTCGCATACCAGTCGGGGTCCCTTGCCAGTTTCTCTCTTGCCTCGGTGGTCATCATCTCAAAGGCAGGATGCGTACTCTCCCACGCCCGTTCGGTAAATGGGCTGTTGCGCATCTTCTCGACCTCAGGTGCTACTTCGTCAAAGTAGCTGCCGTAGATATGAAGTGAATCGCTTATATCGACATATCTGCCCACCCTCACCGGCTCACCTTTTCTTTGTGAAATTTGCTCGGCAATCATTCTCTGCAGGAAGGTTATGGCATAGACATTCATAAACCAGGCTTTATACAAATCTCGGCTGCGCCAATGAGTATTCATATTAAGTGACAGCTCGCCCGCCTTGTTGGAAACCAGCCGACACCATATCCGCTGAAGACACGGTGGGTCTGCGGTCTTCGGGTCGGCGGTTGGCATCCACGTTATCGCCTGCGCCCTTCGCGTGTGTGTTACCTCTGACAGAGCATCAATAATATATTGTATCTGGTTCACCTCTTTGAATGGCTTGCGTGTTTTTGGGTTTCTGATGTCCTCTACCGGCGAGTATGCAAATAGCCGCTGATGATAGGTGTATGTCCACTTGCCGCCGGCAGGGTCAATCCAGTGGTCATGGATACCGTTGACCACCTCCTGCCGATACGCTTCGAGTTCTTCCGGGCCGCCCGGAAAATTCTTATGAATCCTCGGCTCGGCAAATGGATTATTAACTGTAATTATAACTGTCGCATCTTTGCTCGGCGGGTCTTCTGCTTTATCATACTGAGTCTTAATCTCAAGACCGTTATCCCAAACAGCCAAAACAGCTTTCTCCCACGCCTCTGGCAGTGATTTTGCGACGATGAATAATACCGGTATGTCGGCAATTACCATCGATGTCGTCATCAGTCTTCCTCTTTGATAGTGTAGGGCGTCGTGTTCGGCCGGGGTTTAGTAAATTGCGTCAGGTCAAGCTCCTGGTCAGTTATCCTGTACCTCTGCCTGAACCGCTCAGGCATCTGGTTTAGGGCCCTTCTGGCTTTGTAGTCGTAGATACTGCCCGGCCATCGTCCCGTAATTTGACGGCATGTTTCAACCATAAGATTGTAACCCGTCATTGGCAGCCTTCCGATGCTGCGTCCGGTAGGAATCATGGCAAGAAGTTGCTCTGCTTCAATCTGCTCGGTTTCATCAAGCTGGGTAAAGTAGAATGTTACCGGTTCGGCCTTCTGTAGTTGCGGCTCATTCGGCTGGGTTGATTCATTAGGTTCGGAAACCGTAGGTGCCTGCGACTGGGCCGGTTGGCTGGTGAGGTCTTTAGTGTTAGGTTCAGCCAGCAGCTCTTTCCTGTCCTTTTCGACCATATCATAGAAAGTTACCTCGGGGTGCTGTGCTTCTTCTATACCCGACCGCATCCACATAACAAAAGCACCTATCGCCACAACTACGACCAAAACGCCCGCTACCTTAAGCCAGAATGTATTCATAACTGTATCCTGCCTTTCGAACATCAATCGTTGATTATTGATAACCGATTGTTTATAATTGATTTTAGCGTTTGGTATACTTTTATCAAGAGTAAATAGTCAGCAGGAGACTGTCAATTTCAAATGTTCACAGGGCTTATAGAGATGCTTTGCATAGTAAAGTCGGTACGACACGCTGTCGGCTCGATGCAACTAACTGTGGATTTAGGCAAACTCGCCGACGAAACTAAAGTCGGAGACAGCATTGCCATAAACGGCGTTTGCCTGACCGTGGCCCAACTTACGGGCAGTGTTGCCGTCTTTGACGTCAGCCCTGAGACATCAAGGAAATCGGCCCTGGGTAAGTTGAAAGCCGGCTCGCAGGTCAATGTTGAACGAGCCATCAAAGCCGGCGACCGCCTCGGCGGCCACATCGTCACCGGCCACATCGACGGCACCGCAACAATCACCGCGGTCCACAAACAGGACAGGTTCTGGAATATAAAATTCTCAGCCCCTTCAATGCTGCTGGACCAGATGGTTGTCAAAGGCTCAGTTGCTGTCGACGGGATATCGCTGACAATCGCAAGCCTGGATAAAGGCAGTTTTAGCGCCGCCATAATACCTGAAACGCTAAAAAAAACTACGCTCGGCAAAACAAAAATCGGTGACTCCGTAAATATCGAAACCGACATAATCGCAAAAACTGTAAAAAAACAGCTTGAAAATATGCCCGGACAGCAACAAAAACTAACAGTAGAAAGATTAAAAGAATTAGGTTTTTAAAAGGGTAATGAGCAAGACCAGCGACAATTCGATAGCTAATCAACCTGTAATAGGCATAACTATGGGCGACCCAGCCGGCATCGGACCGGAGATTATCATAAAGGCCCTCGCTGAACCATCCATACGCCGAGCCGCAAAATTTATTATCTTCGGTATGGATGAACAGCTTCGCTACGCCGCCGGCAAGGCTGAAATCGAACCATTCTGGGGCCGACACCAGCACGAAAAAATCAGCAGAGATTATCCATATAAAGTCGTTGTCGCAGACTACGACGACTATTCCATACCCCCTTGGATTAACAGTCCCAGTAGAGTTGCCGGCGAGGCATCCATAAGGTTCTGTCTGGATGCCATCGATGCAGCCCAGGCTGGTATAATAGATGCGGTAGTAACAGCACCCATCAGCAAAACAAGCTGGAAGTTGGCCGGTGCCACCTGGCCGGGCCATACCGAGATGTTGGCCGACCGCTGCAGGTCCCCCCGAAAAGCGATGATGTTTGTTGCCGGGCCGCTGAAGATGGCTCTTGCCACAATTCACGAGCCGCTGTTCGAAGTTCGTCATAAATTTACCATCGGCTGTGTGTTCGAACCGATAGATTTATTAAACACTGCATTGAAAGAGTACTTTCACCTTGAAAACCCAAGCATCGGCGTAGCGGCATTAAATCCGCATGCCGGTGAAAACGGGCAATTCGGCGATGAAGAGCAGCGGATAATCTCGCCAGCAATTTTATTGGCGCAGGAAGTAGGGATAAACTGCGCCGGCCCATTCCCAGCCGATACCCTCTTTTTGCGAGCCGCTCACGGCGAATTCGACGCTGTTGTGGCAATGTACCACGACCAGGGTATGATACCCGTAAAACTGCTCGCGTTCGAGCAGGCGGTCAACATCACAATCGGCATACCTATCATCAGAACATCACCAGCCCATGGAACTGCCTTCGATATCGCCGGCAAAAATCTTGCCAACCCAGCCAGCATGAAATCAGCAATAACTACAGCTGTCCAGATGGCCACAACAAAAAAGAATTTGGAATTGCCTGCCCCCGCGTCTTCCAACGCAAGTCAGGGCGGCGGGAAAGTTTAGTTCTAATGCAGACTAAACGCCAAATCCAGCAGTTGCTTACCTCTGCAGGTATCACTGCAAATAAACGCCTCGGCCAGAATTTCCTCATCGACCTGAACCTTATGCGCCTGCTGGTAGATTCAGCAAATATCAGCAGCAGCGACATTGTGCTCGAGGTTGGATGCGGCACAGGGTCACTAACAGAAGAATTAGCCCGCCTCGCCGGCGAAACAATAGCCGTCGAGATCGACACTAACCTCGCAAAAATCGCAAAAAAACAACTCACTGGTGTTGACACCTGCGGTGTCGTTTCCGCACGTCTGGAGCCCGATGTTGTTTCGGAAAACGTCACTATTCTCAATACCGACATTCTCGAAAACAAAAACACCATCAGCCAAATCGTCACAGAATCACTTCAGACAGCCCGCAAGAAACAGTCGGGCCGCTTTCTATTAGTCGCGAATCTGCCTTACAATGTCGCCTCCGCGGTAATGATAAATTTGGTTACGGGCCCGATTACAACGGATGCTATGTATGTCACTATTCAGAAAGAAGTCGCGGACCGAATGACAGCCGCACCCGGCAGCAGTGATTACGGAACGTTAAGCATTTTCCTCGGCGCTACCGGCAGTCTAAAAACAATAAGGACTCTGAAGCCGACTGTCTTTTGGCCCCAACCGCAGGTAGCCTCGGCAATGATAAGCTTTGTCCGCAAAGAGGAAAAGGCAGGCCGGATTAAGAACTTCAAATTCTTCAGCGACGTCGTAAATCTCTTTATGCAGCACCGCCGAAAGATGTTAAAGGCCTGCACAAAATTCGCCACCGGTCCCTTAGGGAAAATCAGCAATTGGCCCCAAATCTTTGAGCAATGTTCCATCGACCCTCGGAAACGCGGCGAACAGCTCTCACCGGAAAACTACATCGCTATCACAAACCTGCTTGTCCTGAGCTTGTCGAAGGGTGCTGTGAACATATAACGTTAAGAAGCCGAACCGTAAACTCCCCCCTGCGCCTGTACTAAATAACCGCAGACTTGTGTCTATGACTGTGACATTCGATATTTACCGCCACCGGCAGCGACGCAATGTGGCACGGAGCAGTCTCAACCCTAACAGCCAAAGCGGTAGTATCACCACCAAGACCCTGAGGCCCTATACCGAGTGCATTGATTGCCAAAAGCAACTCCGACTCAAGGTCAGCATAAAATTTATTGCAATTTTGCTCCCCCAGATTTCGCAATAGCGCCTTTTTGCTCAGTAAGCAGCTAAGCTCGAAATCGCCGCCAATACCAACACCGACAATAAACGGTGGACACGCATCAGCACCGGCGGTCTTGACAACACCTACAACCCAGTCAATTATCTCAGCTCTCTCAGCTGTGGGTCTGAACATCGCAACCGCACTTTTGTTCTCACAGCCGCCGCCCTTGGCCATAACGGCTATTTTCAACTTATCACCAGCAACTACTGTATGATGAATTATTGCAGGGGCATTGGTACCTGTGTTCTTGCGCTCATTTAGGGGCTCGGCCACTACGCTTTTTCGAAGATACCCTTTTTCATACCCCGCCGCGACACCGGCGTTAATCGCGTCCACCAAAGTCTTACCACCTTGAGCCTTAACGGCCGCATCAGCGCCCTGCTCAACAAAAACTACTGCCAAACCCGTATCCTGGCATAGCGGTATCTTCTCCCCTTTTGCAATGCGCGCGTTCTCGACGAGTTGGCTCAATATTCTTGCAGCGGTCGGATTAGTCTCTCTTCGGGCGGCCTGCTCAAGAGCAGCTAAAACATCAGTGGGTAATTCATAAGCAGCCGCTATGCAAAGCGATTCAACAACCTCAGCAACTTTTTCAAATTCAATATAGCGCACAACAACGACACGAAAAACTTAGAACTAAAAAATCAAAACTCTCACTCGCCAATAACATTGACCTCAAAAGTTTTGTACGTCGTGTTGCCGATGTCATCACTGATTCTAACCGAGATTACGTGCTCGCCAGGCTCTCCGCCTGCGGCGGACTCAATCGTAACCGTAAAATCCTCTTCCGTCGTGTCGTAAACCAAATCGTCCGGCACGGCACCTTTCCACTCGGCATTACTATCAACCGTATAATCCACTTTGCCGATAGCACTTAATTGGTCCGACACTTTCAGTTTTAACGTTACGCTTTTATTATGTTTTTCAATTGAGTATCTCGCGACAATCGGCCCGGTGTTATCAACAACTACCGGCTCGCTTATCCTGCTGCCGAACAAACGGGTCTCAGTGTTATTATCCCGTTCGTCGCTTGCGGTAACTCTGACTTCGTATCGACCGTCTTCTACAGTCTTACCATCCCATTCGAAGCTGTCCTCTTCGACTTCGTCCTCAAGTTCAATCCAGTTGTTTCTGCCAACCTTTCTAAAATCCATTTTGTAAATCAACTTATCGTTGTTGTCATCTTTGGCCTTGTAGCTGATTTTAAAGATTCCCTTTTTATCCGCTGCTTCTTCCAGCCTAACTCTGACCTCTTCGACCTTTGGTGCCAGATTAGCAATGGTATTAGCAACGGCTACCTCTCTTACAAGAGGGCTTTGCTGACCATCCTGACTTCGCAAAATCAGTTTGTACTGACAGAACCTGCCGGCCGGACATTGAAGTTGTATCGGCTCACTAACTTCCACCGGCTCGCTCCACTCCGAAAAAGTCGAATCATTTACGTCGCCGACGTTTCCACTGCGACAAGCGACCATAACTTTGCCGCCCTGCGGGATATCGGCTTCGATTTGCAGCTTGCCCCACTTGGCAGGTTGGCCGGCATCGATAAGCTCGGAAGTATAAGTGCCCTCTGTTGCGAAAACTTTACGCAACCTTACCAACTTCGCCGGATTGGCCGTCCCAAGATACACTTGCTCACCAAACACGGCTGCCGCTGTTATCTGAGAGGACTGCTCATCTTCATAGATGATCGCCTCTTCCTCTGAGCCGGGCTCAACAGTGAAAAGCTGCCCATCGTTTCCCGTCCCCACAAGCAATTTGTTATTTTCTTCTGCTATACAGAAAAAAACTGCCGCCTCGCTGAATATATTAGTCACAAAGCCTTCTGGGGTTATCTTGTGTATATAACTAACCTGACTCGGCTTGGCTGCTTTGCCTTTGGAAGGCGGCTTATCCTCGGTCCTTTTGTTCGTATTCGCTATCGTGAGCTTCAGCTCCCCAACTATCGCAGCAGTATCTTCTTCTGACTCTGTATTAACCTCAGGCCGACCGGGCGACGGCAGCTTGGATGGTAATTTCACCTCAGCCTTAACAACCTCAGCCGATGTACCCGCCGCGTATAGCTCATCTTGCCCCAAAAAAAGTAACGCCGTAATCTCCGGCTGGTCACTATCATACAAAACAGTTGCCGTCTTGGTGCGTGGATTTATCTTGTAAACAAGTCCTCTGCTGTCACTGCCCGCATAGACATACCCCTCTTTTCCAATTGCCAGCGAGAGTATGTTTTTATCCCGGCTATCGTAAATAAGCTCGGCATCTTTACAAAAAGCATCGAGCCTGTAAACTTTACCTTCCGGCCCTGTGCCCAAATAAACATCACCGTCATCATCTACAGCTATTGCGAAAATATATTTGGCGTCGTTCGGCTCAAAAACCGTCTCCGCTTCCTGCCCTTTGAACCGTATCAGCCTGCACCCCACGCCGCTTATACCAGCCAAAAGCCTGCCAACTACGTCAGTCGCCATAGCAAAAACATGCTCGTTAGACAGATACCGCTCCGTCTCGACCGCATTCGCGTCAACAAGTAATTTACATGCAGCCTCATTAGCATCGTTCGGCTCGGTACCACCCTGTTTCGACTCAAGCGGATAAATCCTGGTCAGTTTGCCGAGACTATATTTGTAAATGCCGCCGTTAGGGCTCGTACCTGCGAAAACCGCTTCACCGCCTACAACGATACTGTTTATCGACCAGGGCTGAGATTCCCATTTCGCTCCCTTTTGAGAATCGCAGGCTACGCGAAACTCTTCGACCAGCACCTCAGCGGCCCGGCCAAGCCCAAGGGTGCCCTGTGAACCGATGACAATATCCTGGGTCTGGCCCTTTAAAAAATCCGCGCCGCTGCTATGACGCGTAATCTTACTGTTAACCGCCAACCCCGACCTCGCCGGAAAACTCAAAACCGTGCAGACCACAACCGCAGCAATTAAACCACAATTAACGTTAACTTTGTCTTTCATAACAAACCCTAAATAATACCGATGGCAAAAACACAAAAAAGCCAAAGATTACCAGCCCAGGCTGTGGTTCTTTTTGCTTTTAGTAATTTTTCGGTTTCACTCCTCGACTGTTATACACATAACCTTCTTATCGACAACAACTGTGCCGGTTTCGATTGCCTGTTCCAGCCAGTGTGAATACGGCCATATACTTAATGTCCTTTTGCCATCCTGCAGAACCAGTGCCTTTGTAGCCGGCAAATCAGGCAGCTCCGTTTTCTCCACCGCTATACCGCCCGCCGGCAAAACCAGCAGACAATACAATTTATCCCGCTTGACCGCCAGAACATTATTCATCGCCTCGACCAAACCAGGCAGACTTTGAGGAACAAATCTGTACGGCACAGCCTTCTTAAGAAACCTTCCATAACCGTGTCCACCTGAAACAATCAGATTGTACTCCCCCGGTGCTAACTCGTCAGGTATTCTTAAGCTGCACTCGTACTTTTTCTTTCCGCCTAAAACAGACTCAACAACAACTGTAATCTCAATCGTCCGACCGGCCTTGACCTTCGAATCGGACAAATCGACCGACCATATATGCGCAACCGTACTTTTTGACATTATCTGAATATCAAACTCAAGCGACCTTACCTCGACCTCTTCGTACGGGTTGTTCATAAGCATTGCAACTGGACCGACGCTATCTGCTGTCATCTCAGCTAAATCAAACCCGCTTGAGACATTCTCAAAAATAATAGGCCCAAACCCAGCTACATCGATAACCCCCTTATATGCGATTGTATTTTCCGGCGGCAATTCTCCTCGCGAAAGAGCTGCCCCCGCTACAACCAACCGAAGCATCACGGGAGTGAGCAGACGATTATTGGCAACCTGACAATTATACACTCTTGTCTCGGCATCATTGTAGCGAGCCACTCTTATTGTCAGCGGTATCATCTTGGCCTCCCGGCCAAGCTGACCACAGACACCTGTCGATTCATCTGCTGTCAAGGCACCGACTATCTCGACAGACCTGGCCAACCTAAAAGAACGATACAGACTTGATACTACAGTGTGCACTTGCGCCGTCGCTATAGGTAAATCTATCTGCCCGTACTCCAGCAAACCATGCCCGAAGCCATAAATCTTATCACCCAAAACTTCAGTTACTGCCCCAATAGCTTCTATTTTTATATCGCCGGTCACCAGAGGCACAGCGAGGCAGGACCCCGGAGCCAATGGTTCGACAAGCTCACCATCCCGAGCGTAGTCGAGGGACCCTGCGGTCTGTGGCTCGCCGCCAGCGGTACTACCAGCGATATCACCACCGACCGCTACAAGGCTGAAAGGCTTGACCAGGCCACCTAACTGATTACAAACTTCGGTTGGCAAGCCGGAGGTAACCAATGGACACGGCAAAGCAACAACGCTCCCCGCGTCTGCTTGTCGCAGATAAGCACGGGGGCCGTCCGTAATACGCTTGTCAATTTCAGCAAAATCAACCGGCTTGGAAAAGTCAAACACGAACCCCATTCCTGCCCGTCCGGCAGGTGGGTCCTGGTTTCCTGGTTTCCTGATTCCCTGATTTCCTGAGCCCCGGCCTACCCTGAGTATATCCTCGATGGGCGTCACGCCGTAGAGTGGGTCCTTGCTGAAAGCCCACATAAAGGCCAGCGCCCCCGCCAATCGACCGTCGATATACACCGGCGAACCACTGCAGCCGGCCACAGGACCTGTATGGATGAAACGCTCGTCTGTGCCCTGAACCAAAATCGCATCCTGACCCGGTCGTACACCACGTACTACGCTCAAAACCTCCAGGCCAAACTTTTCAATCTCGGCGCCCTTATAACCTGTCAGACAATACGCATCCATCCCGGGCCGAACTTCGTCGATGGTAATATATTTGTTCTTATCGAGTTGCGTTCCGTCGCCCCCACGTCTTCCTGTCGGAAGACAGGCGTGGGGGAGCGTCGGCGACTGGTCGGCCTGGCAACTTGCCCCTGCGCCTGCGGCTACACCTATCTTCGACTCCGAAGACGTGGGGGGCAGGGGGTAGGAACCTGCTAAAACCAACAGGCAAAATAAAAAAAATCCCTTTTTGGATTTTGCAAAAATCGTAACCATTTGTATCATTTATTTACTATTTAACCCCCAGCTTTACCCTGGGAGCTATCTCTCGCAACAGTAACCAACTAAGCCTTCCCAAACACACAACTCCGGTGTCGTTACCGGATGTCTGTTGCCCGATGCCGTTTCGGACACCTGCGGTGTCGTTTCCACACATCTGAAGCCCGATGTCGTCTCGGACACCTGCGGCGTCGTTTCCGCACGTCTGGAGCCCGATGCTGTTTCGGACAACTCCAGCGTCGTTACTGGATACCTGTTGTCCCGTGTCGTTCGGGAAAATCTTAGCTGTCAGACACAATCATTGCAAGACAAAAGAAATTTTGCTAAAATCACACAATGAACTTTCGTCCGACGGTTGCGCAGCTCGTTTCGTCTACCGTCTTACGGTTAACGCAACCGAAACGAGTTACGCGACCGCAACCGTTTAACGTAGTGCAAAATGGAGAACATAATGAAGCCTGAACATCGTCACGAACTAAAGACTAACGAGCTGGCCGAATGGTTGAACAATCTGCCGCAATGGGCCCGCAAAAATCTTACAACGATTATCTATGTCTCAGTAGTCGCTGTCGTCGTCATAGTCTACTCTTTGTGGTACTATTACCAGAAGAACACCGCCTCAGTTAAAAAACAGATCGAGCTCACGAGGCTTATCCGCCAACTGCCCTACAATAAAAGGCAAATCCTGCAGGCCCGGTCCCAGGGAGTGGACATCTCCTATACGCTCATCCAGATTGCCGATGATCTGCAGGCCACCGCGAAGAATATTAAAGACCCCTTGGGGGTCGCATCTGCCCTTATCAAAAGGGCTGACACACTGCGAATGGAATTACATTACCGCCCCGGAACTGTAAGCAAAGCCGATGCAGCCGCCCAGATAAACCGCGCAAAAGCAGCTTATACCGAAGCAATCGAAAAGGCCGCGTCCAGCCCGTCATTATCAGCGACAGCCAAGTTCGGCCTGGGACTGTGCGAAGAGGAAATTGGCAACATCGCCGAGGCACAACAGATATACCATAATATCATCACAAACCCTCGCTTCGAATGCACTACAGCAGCCGCCCAGGCCAAAATACGCCTCAATTCAATGACCCAGTACCAGCAAAAGGTGGTCTTTAAGGCACCCCCGCCTCCGTCTTCGACAGAAGGCACGGGGGCAACCGCCATACCATCAGGCCCACGAATCGAACTAAACCTGCCCGACCGGCAGGCAGGTCTGGCTGACTCCAATGCAGAGTAAAAAGCAAACACATACCCCTGCGTCTGGCCCTACGCCTGTCTTCGACTCCGAAGACGTGGGGGGCAGCCCGCCGCGGCAGGATGAATCCGCCTGCGGCGGAACACTCCACGTCGGAAGCTCAATCAAGCAGCGCCGAATCGATAAATACCTGCATGGCCGGTTCAGCAACCTCAGCCGCGCTATGATTCAAAAGCAAATCGCCGCCGGTGCCGTCAAAGTCAACGGCAACGTAGTAAAAGCCAGCTTTAAGATAAGCCCGGGCGACAAAATAGAGTTGATGGCCCCAACACCACCCAACAAAGAGATTGTGCCCGAAGACATCCCGTTGAACATCATTTACGAGGACGACGACCTCATTGTGCTGAATAAACAGCCCGGTATAATAGTACACCCTGCCCGCGGCAATACGCACGGCACCTTAGTAAACGCCCTCGCCTTTTACTCCGACGAATTATCCAGCGGCCTCGGCGAATTCCGCCCCGGCATCATACATCGCCTCGACAAAGACACAACCGGCGTTATGGTCGTCGCGAAAAACGATGTCGCCCAGTGGAAAATCGCCAGGCAGTTCCAAAATCGCCGGGTCAAAAAAAGCTATTTGGCCGTAGTGCACGGCATTCCTGATTTGACAGCCGACCGTATAAGTGTGCCGCTCGGAGTACATCCGAAGATAAGAGAAAAATACGCCATTCGGCCGGAAATAGGTAAAGAAGCAATCACCTTTTACGAAGTTTTGGAAGAATTTCGCGGCTTCTCACTATTGAAGCTGACGCCGCAGACCGGCCGAACACACCAGATACGTGTACACCTTTCCTACATAAAGCACCCAATCGTGGCTGATGATATGTACGGCGGCAAACTCATTTACCCCTGGCAGCTTCAGGACACCAAACCGGTTGCGCAAGACCCCATCATAACCAGATGTGCTTTACACGCCAGCACCCTCGAATTCAAGCACCCAACCACCAATGAAATGATGAAATTCGAAGCTCCATTGCCTGAAGATATGCAGGACCTGCTTGATATGCTGCGAAAATATCGAAAATAGTAATCCTACTCCTGCGGTAGTTTTGTCAGATCTTCATCGGAGCCGGCTACCATTAAAATATCATCCTTATAGATGATTGTATTCGGCATAGGCACGTTAATAATTCCGCCCTTTTCGCTCTTGTCGCTCTTTTTGCTTCTGCTGTGCTCACCGCGTTTAATGGCAACTAAGTTCACGTTGTACTTTTGGCGAAGTTGTAAATCCATAACTGTTTTCCCATCGAAGCTGGCGGGCGACTTTATTCGAGCCAAGCTGTAACCCGGCGCAAAATCAATCTTTTCCCCTATCTGTGGTGCGATGAGTTTATAGGCCCATCTTTGGGCCGACTCGACCTCAGGGCAAATTACTTCGGTAGCACCAACTTTCGAAAAGACCTCGCCGGCAATCAAATCTTCCGCCCTTGCGTATATCTGCGGCACCCCCATCTGCCGAAGGTTCACTACCGTTAGAATCGCCGACTCAAACCCCTTTCCCGCACCGCCGCCCTGACCGATACCGACAATTGCGACATCAACCTTATCGATGCCCTGGGCCTTAAGGGCTTCTTCATCCGTGCTGTCTAAGCGAACAGCTAAGCTGACCTGGTCGCGAATCTGCTCTATCTCTTCTCTGTTTTTATCGATGGCAATAACTTCCGCCCCGCTCATCGCCAGCGCAATAGCCAGTTTCTTACCGAACCGACCCAATCCTATTACAGCGAACCGCTTCATAATTCCGCTCCTGCCAATATTCAGCCCCCACTTTACCGGGGGTCTTTATTCTTACCCGACAATTAGTGCTTCTTCCGGATAATCGTATCGAACGGGTTTTAGATTAAATGTCAGTGCCGCCAATAGTGTCAATGGCCCTAATCTGCCCATAAGCATCACAGCAATGATAATCAATTTACCCCCAGTTGTCAAAGAAGGCGTTATCCCGGTCGTTAGCCCCACCGTCCCCAGCGCAGAACCTGCCTCAAACGCAATTTCCGCCATAGTAAAGCCGTTTCCGCTTTCGGTGATAGTCAGAATCAATGTTGCGCCAAGCAAAACCACGACGAAAAGCAGCGTAATGGTAATGGCCCTTCCAACAATGGCTATCCGAACCGAGCGCTTAAACATTTCAACTTCCCGGCGCTTCCGCAAAGCCGCAACAGCGGTCATTATTACTACTACCAGCGTTACCGTCTTGATTCCGCCGGCGGTCGAACCCGGTGAGCCACCGATAAACATAAGTAAAATCAAAATAAGTCTGCTCGAAGCGGATAATTCTGCGATGTTAACGGTATTAAAGCCGGCCGTCCTGGCCGTTATCGACTGAAACAGGGCATCAAGTACCCCCGGATTTGAGGCAGGATTGCTTTCGCCCGCATAGCGCTCAAATAAAAGAATAGCCGCCGTCCCAACAACAATAAGAAAAACGCTGACGCTCAGAACAACTTTGCTCTGCAACTGCATCCTCCGCGGCGCTTCCATTGAAAATCGATAACGCGAACTTCGCAGCTTTTTGTAAAACCGTTTCACTTTGTCGCTGGTGATATTGCACAGGTCGTAGAGCACACCAAACCCAAGTCCCCCTAAAACTATCAACGGACAAATCACTAAATACACCCCCCAGCACCGGTTATAGCTGACCAAGCTATCGCTGAACAAACCAAAACCCGCGTTACAAAAAGCGCTTATCGAATGAAAAATACTGCAATACCACTGCTGTTGAATGTTGGCCACTCTGCCCGGTACATCATCCCACATCCCGAAAATGCTCACAGTGCCGACGGCTTCTATAATTATTGTTCCTGCAAAAATAAAAACTATCATATTACTTATGCGACTGAGTGTCTGTGCACTCAACAAATCCTGCATCGCCGCCGACTCACGCAAACCAAGCGCCTGACCCAAAAGCAGCGCAAATACCGCACCGAACACCACAATCCCAAGGCCGCCCAATTGAATCAGCGACAGGATAACCAGCTGCCCCATCAAACTAAAATCCCGCCCCGTATCCTTTACGATAAGACCGGTAACACACGTCGCACTGGTCGCCGTAAACAAGGCATCCACAAAGCTGACATTCTCAGTAGCTGCCGACCTCGGCAGCATCAGTAAGCCCGCTCCTGAGATTATTAAAACCAGAAAACTCGCAATCAACGTCCTCGTCGGACTTCTACCGGAAGCCGCGAGTCTAACACCCGTTCTGCAAACCTTGATGACCACCTGCAAGATAAGATAAATACCCACCGACCAATGCCGAATCACAGAAGGTTCAACCGCCCCGAACCAATAACCCGACCCGAAAATAGCTGTCCCGAGCGCAAGCAGAAGCAGAACTTCATACCAGCTGCCCCGCCAGTATTCAGCCTTTGAAACCGAATTAAACAGCCGAATTATCTTCTCTGTTATAAAGATAAAAACCAGAACGGCCTGGGCACTATACAAAATCCCGACAGGCAGCAGAGGCCTGTCAAACCCGAACTGTGTAACGAAAGTCGCCGTCACAATCGCTGCTGTCAAAGCGTTCACGGCGATTAACGTCTTTTCCAGCCGCTTGTTTTTATAAACTATCTGCACAATTTTATCCTGCCCCTGTCGGAGCGAAGCCTTGGCGTAGTCCGATGGATAACCTGCAACATTGTATGTTCTCTCATCAATCGGGATGGTGAGCCTGTCGAACCATTATCAACAATCGGCAATCGATAATCAATCCATTTTTAGGCCACGTCTGCCAGGCCCAGTGAATCGCCGAATTTAGCTATCAACGCCTGCCGAATATTTTTGTGTTCCGCTTTTGTCAACATCGGGTCGGCGCTGACCATCTCGAACGCGTGTCTCCTCGCCATAGCCAGCAGTTCATAATCGTCAATGATATTCGCAATTTTCAAATCCGGCAGACCGTGCTGCCTCGTGCTGAACAATTCTCCCGGCCCGCGCAGTCGCAAATCACACTCCGCTATTTCAAAGCCGTCGTTACTTCGGGTCATTATCTCGAGCCTGCTTTTGGCCGTCTCACTATCGGTCTGTGCAAACAAAAAGCAATACGATTTAGCTTCGCCCCTTCCTATCCGTCCCCGCAGTTGATGCAGTTGCGCCAGGCCGAATCTGTCCGCTCCTTCTATAACCATTATTGTCGCATTCGGAACATCCACGCCTACCTCTACCACTACGGTAGAGACGAGCACATTTATTTTCCCTCGTCGAAATTCTGACATAATCTGCTGCTTTTTTGCTGAGGCCATCCGCCCGTGCAGAAGCCCAACCGTAAACTCCGGAAAAACTTCCCTGGAAAGATACCTCCACTCATCGGTCGCAGCCTTAATATCACTGTCCTCCGTAACACCGTTGTGGGGTGTCCCGCGGAGGAGTCCCCAGGACTGCTCGGTGCTTGTAATCCGTGGATAGACAAAATACGCCTGTCTTTTGGCCGCCAATCGCTCACGGATAAACTCAAATGCCTTTTGCCGATTGCCAGGCTCGACCCAGCGGGTAATAACGCTTCCTCTTCCCGGCGGACTTCTGTTTATAACAGAAACATCCAAATCACCGAAAGCAGTCATCGCCAGCGTCCGCGGTATGGGCGTAGCTGTCATAACAAGACAGTGAACAGCCGTGTCTTTGCGCCCTCGTTCTTGCTTTCGCCTGCCTCCGCGGCTCTCGACGCGAGTCGAGGCGGCAGGCAAGAAAGCACGGGGGTCCCGCTGACGAACTCCGAACTTATGCTGCTCATCAACTACCACCAACCCAAGCTTTTTAAACTCTATATCTTCCTGCAGAAGCGCCACCGTACCAACGACAATGTCAATCTGACCTGTTGCTATCTGCTTTAAGAGTTGCGACCTCTTTTTGCCGGTCAACCCTCCCGTTATCAAAACCCTTTTGACTTTGCTGTTTCTCAGGTATCTTTCGATACTTATAAAATGTTGACCGGCTAAAATCTCCGTAGGAGCCATAATCACCGCCTGTGTCTTATTAGCAACCGCCAACAGAGCAGCATAAAGGGCCACCACCGTCTTGCCTGAACCCACGTCACCCTGCAGAAGCCGGTTCATCGGCTCAGAACCGCTCATATCAGCGGCAATCTCAGCTATTACAGCATTCTGGTCTTGCGTAAGCAGAAATGGAAATCGCTTCCTGATGCGACTATCTATCCTTTCATTGCAAACCATCGGCACCGCCGCCGAGAAATGCTTGCGCCTGAAACGCCGAAGTACCAGTCCCAGTTGCATCAAAAAAAATTCATCGTACTTTAATCTGCGCTTCGCCTGAGCCAATCGCTCCTCGTCCGGCGGTTGATGTATCCAGATAAAAGCATCTTTCCTGCCGACCAGATTTGTTTCTCTGAGAAAATTTCGGCCATAAAATTCACTCACGATTTTCTCCAGACCGTCAAGCACGGGCCTTATTATTCTCTTGATTTGCCTGCTGCTCAGCTTCGCAGAGGCTGGATAAACCCCGCCCCCAAAATACTCAGCCGGGTCGGCACTTTCTTCATCAACAATCATAAACTTCGGATTGGTCATCTGCATCTGATGTTTATACAAAGAAACCTTGCCCGAAACCATTATTACCTGGCCTACTTTCAACTGATTGCGAAGGAATCCTCCGTGGAACCAAATCACTCTGCACATCCCCGTATCATCGGTAATCTCAGCCTCGAAAGTCGGAACTCGACGATGGCCCGTGTAATCTACTGACTCAACTAGGCCGATAACCGTAGCAGACTGACCCTCTCGCATTTGATTTATCTTTACGGCATCCGGCGCAAAGACCCAGTCCCGCGGAAAGTACTCTAACAAATCCCCAACTGTCTCAACGCCCAATTGCGCAAAGGCCTTTGCCTTGGCCGGCCCGACACCCTTCAAGAATTGCACCGGCATCGACAAACTAAGATTGTTCTGTGATTTTGTGCTTACAGATTGAGTCATAAACTTATCTTATGGCTCTTCAAAACCGTATTCGCCCAACAGTTTAACGAAGCGAACGTCGCAAATTACCCTTTCAGCAACCCTGCCCGCCCTCTTTTCACAGGTCACCAGCCTCTGCACCCCCGATAAGCCCACCGGCGCCACTATTAGCCCGCCCTCGACAAGTTGTTTTACAAGCGGCTCAGGGATACTCGGAACTGCTGCGGTAACAATAATCCTGTCGAAAACCTTATCTCCAGGCCAGCCGCAGCTGCCATCGCCCACGCAAAACTCCACATTTGCAGCGCCAAGCTCATTTAAAACCTTCTGGGCTGATTCGGACAGTTCACCAACTCTCTCTATCGTATAGACTTTTTTGACCAGCTTACACAACACCGCAGCCTGATAACCACTGCCCGTTCCAACCTCCAGAACCTCACATTCACTGTCGACCTCTAACTCCTGCGTCATCAGTGCGACAATATAAGGCTGAGAAATGGTCTGTCCCATTCCGATAGGCAGCGGCCCATCTGAGTATGCCTGTAATTGATACACCTCAGGGACAAACTCCTCTCGCGGAATCTCACCCATTACTCTCAGCACATCAGGGTCGGCTATATCCCGCCCCTGCAGGTCGATTCTGACCATCCTCTCCCGAGCCTTTGCAAATCTATTTTGCGGCTTCTGGCTGTGCATAGCCGTAATCCCCGTTAGAAATTTTCATTTTTTACCTCGTCACAGACTTTTACCTTTGGACTTCTTAACAGAGTTTATACCATATTTTTGCCGTCTTGGGCATTTCTAACGGGGTAATAATCGCTTTTTGAACCCTGTTTTGCAACTCAATTTTTGAACTGGATTAAGCCGCGCCAAATGGTAAAATGTCGTATTGACCTAGCAAATAAACAATTTTCAAAAAATTTTAAGGAGGCTGAAGAATAAATACCAAAAAGCTTCTTTTTTACCTGTTGGCGGCCCTTTTAGGCGGCTGCATCCCCGTTATGTCGCTCCACCCACTTTACACCGAAGAAGATGTGGTGTTTGAAGAAAAACTGCTCGGTACGTGGGTGGATGACCCAGACGACCCTAAAACTACTTGGGAATTTAGTCATGCTGAGGCAGAAGAAAAGGCATACAAATTAATTTATTCCGATGGTGAGGGTAAAAAAGGCTCCTTTGGAGTACATCTGGTGAAACTGGGGAACAGGCTTTTCCTGGATGTCTTCCCCGACCAATTCCCCTCCGAACAACAGGATTGGGAAAAGATGAACTGGGCCTATAACTATTTCTTTTTTGAGTCTGCTCATACATTTATAAAAATTGATTCCATCGAACCCCAGTTGAAAATGCGACGGACCGTCAGCGACGACATGAAGGAACTGCTCAAGGAAGACCCCAATGTAATAAAGCATGAATTAGTCGAGGATAAGATAATTCTAACGGCATCGACGAAAGAACTCCAAGTGTTTGTACTCAAATATGCCTACGATATCAGAGTATTCCCCGCAAAAATCATCCTGAATCGCAAGGAAACCAAAAGTCCCCAGCCATCACCAGAAAAAGACCCAAATGAGGTCCCAAAAGGGAAGTAGACAAGACAAAGATAGGAAGTTTTATGGCTGGTCAGCCAGAATTTAGACGCTATCTCATAAACGTTGATACTGTCTCGACCCACCAGCTCTTTACCGATTGTCTGGTCGTTGGAGCCGGCATCGCGGGTCTTCGCGCTGCCATTGAGGCCGCTGAGCGCTGCAATGTTACCATCGTCTGCAAATCCAGTCTGGAAGATAGTAACACCTGGCAGGCACAGGGCGGAATCGCCTCGGTGCTGGACAAAGCAGACTCATTCGAAGCGCACACAGCCGATACACTTAATACCGGCTGCGGCATAAATAATCAGAGCATTGTTGATTTGGTCGTTCGCCGGGGCCCACAGCTCATCGAGCAGCTGCTTGAGTGGGGCACCGATTTTGACTTAATCAATGGCCATATTGCCGCCACCATCGAAGGTGGCCATACTCACGCCCGCATCGCCCACGCTCACGGCGACGAAACCGGCAGAATTATTGCCGAGACCCTCATAAAAAAAGTACATCTGAGGCCTAACATAAGAGTAATAGAAAACTTCTATGCCGTCGACCTGCTCACCAACGACGAAAATAGTTGCATAGGAATAATTGGCCACGACAATCGAGGCCCACAGACACCTGCGGTGCCGTCTCCGCACGTCTGGAGCCCGACGTCGTTTCGGATAATTTGGGCGGCGAACACCATACTGGCAACCGGCGGTGCAGGAAAAATCTATCGCGAAACCACCAATCCGGATGTCGCTACTGGCGACGGAGTCGCTATGGCCTACCGGGCAGGTGCCGTACTGGCTGATTTGGAATTTATGCAGTTCCACCCGACCACTCTATATGTGGCTGGTGCATCACGAGCCTTAATCACCGAAGCTCTCCGTGGTGAAGGAGCAGTGTTGCTGGATAACAAAGGCAACGCATTTATGAAAAAATATCACAAGGACGCGGAACTGGCGCCACGTGACATCGTCAGCCGGGCGATTCTTTCACAGATGCTAAAAACCAATTCCACACATGTCTATCTGGATGTCCGCAAATTCGACAAAAAATATTTCGCGAAAAGATTCCCTCATATCAGCGAATTATGTGAAAGTTTCGATATAGATGTAAGCCGCGATTTAATCCCCGTTCGACCCAGCGCCCATTATATGATTGGAGGCGTAAAAACCGACAGCTCCGCTAAGACAAGCATTGAGAATCTTTATGCCTGCGGTGAGGTAGCTGCGACCGGCCTGCACGGTGCAAATCGGCTTGGCAGCAACTCCCTGCTTGAAGGGTTGGTATTCGGCAAACTGGCCGGCCGATTCGCCTCACAGGGCTCAGGGGCAGATACCTCTCATATCAGGCATCCACCCATAAAATATCAAATCCCACATTCTGACCGCACCCGTCTGGACGCCGCCGACGTCGGAAACTCGCTGCGGGCCCTTATGTGGCGAAATGTCGGAATCGTAAGAAAAGAACAGCCTCTCAAAGAAGCACAGGAGATTATCAAATTCTGGCAGCGGTACGTGATGGACAAGGTCTTCGATTCGCCCCAGGGCTGGGAATGCCAGAATATGCTCACCACCGCTCTGCTTATGGCCCAGGCCGCCTACCAGCGCAGGGAAAGCAGGGGAGTTCATTTCAGAAGCGATTTTCCTCAACCCGATGACAAAAACTTCAAAAAACATATTGAAATCACCCGTAACATTTAACAATGGATGTGGTATAATATATTATAAAATGTAATACACACTGCTCTTTGACAAATATCCAGTAATAACTGGTAACCGCTGATTGATAATTTATTTAACCATTCAACCAGTTACCATTTAACCAATGAAAGAGTGGGTCGGGCGGTCGCCCCTGCCGTTTTGCTTCACAAAAGCGAAGTAGCGGGGGAGGAAAGTCCGAGCAGGAAAGGGCACGGTGGTGGCTAACAGCCACCCGGGGTAACCCGCGGGCCAGTGCCACAGAAAACATACAGCCGATGTCCCCGTTCTTGCTTTCACAAGAAAGCAGGGGGGAACAGGCAAAGGTGAAATGGTGCGGCAAGAGCGCACCGCGGTGTCGGTGACGACACCGGCACGGCAAACCCCACCGCCTGCAAGACCAAATATGCCGGCGTCCGGCCCGGACAATACCGGCGGGTAGGTCGCTTGAGCCGGCTGGTAACAGTCGGCCTTAGATAAATGACCGCTAAAACAGAACTCGGCTTACGGACCCACTCTTTTATATTTTGACTTCTTTTTTAATTTTTGTCCGTCTCAACAGTGGGAACCGCTGGCATATTATGAGGCAATGGCGTTGGTGCTGCTTCGATGACTCTCATATTCTTCCATTTGCCCTGCAAAAAGCGTATCAAAAACAAAACAGCCAATACAATCACATAGACCGTCAGCGCCGTCCAGGCCAAATAGAATCCTGCCATACTTTTTTGCAAAGTGACGGCAATGTAGGTGGGAACAACCATTATAAGCCAGTTGAGCGAAACCGATGCAACCATCACAAACCGGGTGTCACCGGCACCTTTCAAGGCCGCTGAGAATATGAGTGTGCCCGTATCGAATACCGAGTAGATTGCCACAAAGCACAGCAGCGTCTCAACCGTTCCTTTAATCGCCCCGAACTCGGCAGGGTCTGCCTGCACTGCAAATGGATACATAAAAACACCGGGAAAAAACCAATACCCCGCAGCAATTGTGGTCATATAAAAAAGCGTAATAGTGCTCGCCGACCAGGTACTTCTCTGAGCAAGGGCCGGCTTGTTTTCTCCAAGAGCCCTGCCGACAAGAACGCTAACAGCGACGTTAAAACCAATCATTGGCATGAACGCAAGGCTGTTGATTTGAAAAGCCATCGAACTGGCTGCAAGACAAGTCGCACTTATCCTTCCTATGAAAGTCACAAAAAGCGTAAAGCCGAGTATGTCCAGCATAAATTGTGTGCCGCTGGGCAGACCGTAACGCATCATACGCAAAAACAGTTTTCCGTCAAAACGCCAACCGCTTACAGTAGAATAACGCCGACGATGTTTCTGCCCAAAGAACAAAAACAGGTAAACAACGCATGAAAATAAGCTGGAAGCAACCGTTGCTGCTGCTGCGCCCGCAGTCCCCCACTTTGGAAAAAACCAATGGCCGAAAATCAAACAGTAATCAAGCGCAATATTCACAACTGTTGCTGCAACATTGACCCACATAACCGTCCAGGTTTTACACCGGCCGGTGAAAAAGCAGGACAAAGTCGCTGCAAGCAGTCCAGGCATCGCTCCAATGCATAAAATTCTAAAATAAACCGCTTCGTACTGACGCAAAGCCGCTTCATGACCGGCTATATTCACTATCGGCTCAGCCAGAAAAGAGAAAGATGCCATTATCACTCCGGCGGAAACAGAAAAATATACTCCCTGCCAGACCGATGCACCTATCCGCCTTTTTTGTCCTGCACCGTCATACTGAGCAACAAATGTATTGACATATGTCACTGTGCCGAGAAAAAAACTGAAGAATGTGAAATTAACAATCCCACCATAAGCCGCTGCCGACATTGCTGCACTGGAATGCCACATCAAAAACATCCTGTCAATGAACATTTGTATAGTAAATGCGCTCGTACTTAGAATCAAAGGCAAAGCTATGCGCAGAACATCTGCAGCTCCTCCGGGACCTCTCCAGAATTTTGAAACAAGCGATTTCATAATTTCAACATAGTAGCTGCGAAAGTTTTCTTTACCTAATAAAAAAACCGTCAGGATTTTTAAGAATCATTGACGGTTTTGAAAACAAAATATTTTATTAATCTACAGGTCGCGGCCGGTCAGTTTCTTCACACGCGAGCCTAACCTGATTCTGACAGCAGCAATATCATCCTTGATAGTCATTCGAATCCTGCCCTTGTCAAAGTTAATATGCTCAAACTTAAGACCGCGTTCGTCGCTTAGCCTCGTCGCCAGCGCAGGCACAGAATCCAGCTTGACCAAAACCGTCTGTATCGCTTGATTGATAAGTGCCTTGCAAACCTCAAGGTCCTGATTGTCCGGGATGACCTCATCCAGGTCTTCACGGAAATTCGTCAACATCCATCTTAATATCTCGATACGCCGTGCATTCTCATTCGCGTAGGGCTCCTTAAGTATCTCCGGCGTCAGTACTTGTTCGCAGTCAAACGCAAGTCCCTCCCACGGCTCAACAAACAAAACCTTTGGCCTTTCATCTTCAATAAACAAATACTTTCGCTGAGCTGTCAGTTCATCCTCATCAAAAGCAACCATCTTGAACCATCTCTTGAACCCTTTTTTCTTTTGCCCGTATGAAACAACAACGCTCTTGCTCTGGCTGAGCAGCTCGTGTTCCGGAAGATGAATCTCCGACAGCACATCAGCCGACGTACTTTCCTTAAGCTGTGTTTGTCTGTAAACCCTGCTTATCTCGTCATTATACGGCGGCCATTCAGGCGTAAGAAACACTGCAGTATCCCGCGCCACACACCCACACAAGCCGAAAACAAGGGCAAAAGACAAAAGATTAAAGGCAAAACTTTTTATTTTCGATTCTGTCACTTTCACAGGAATTTCCACCTCAAAAAAATATAGGCGCCGGTAAATCACACTTCTTTCGCGCCAATCCACTTCATCATCTTACGCAGCTTCCTGCCGACCTGCTCTAATTGACTCTTGTAGTCCTTCTCGTACAGCTCATTAAACCTTTTCAAACCGCCTTTGTATTCGCCCACCCATTCTTTCGCAAATGCGCCCGATGTAATCTCAGACAGTATCTTTTTCATCTCGGCCCTGGTTTGTTTAGTGATAATTCTTGGCCCGCGGGTCAGGTCGCCGTACTCAGCAGTGTTGGATATGCTGTATCTCATATAGCTTAGCCCGCCCTGATACATAAGGTCAACGATTAGCTTTACCTCGTGCATGCATTCGAAGTAGGCTATCTCTGGTTGGTATCCCGCTTCGACCAGCGTCTCGAAGCCGGCTTTAATAAGTGACGCCAAACCACCGCAGAGAACACACTGCTCGCCGAACAGGTCCGTCTCAGTCTCTTCTTTGTAGGTCGTTTCAATAACTCCTGCGCGGGCCCCGCCGATACCATTCGCCCAGGCCAGCGCAATCTGTTTGGCATCGCCGGTCGCGTCCTGTTGGATGGCTACCAGGTTCGGCACACCGCCGCCTTTTTCAAACTCACTGCGAACCAGATGACCCGGCCCTTTCGGAGCAATCATCACAACATTAACATCCTTCGGCGGCACAATGTACTTAAAGTGAATATTAAAGCCGTGACAAAAACCAAGTGTCTGCCCGGCTACCAGATTTGGCTCGATTTGCTCTTTGTAAACTTTTGCCTGCATCTCGTCCGGCACCGTTACAATAACCAGAGCCGCGCCGGCCATAGTGGTCTTTATATCACCCGGTGTAAAGCCGTGCTCAAGCGCAAGTTTGAAATTGTCCGTCCCCTCAAGCTCCGCCACCGCAACTTCAATACCACTGTCCCGCAGATTCAAGCTGTGCGCGTGGCCCTGACTGCCGTAGCCGATAACCGCCACCTTCTTGCCCTTTAACGCATCTATCGGCGCATCAGCTTCGTAATAAATCTTTAACGCCATAACTTTAACTCTCCTTATCTTCTAAAACACTGTCCCTTCACCACGCCTTCACAACAAAAAACGCGCATCCACAATTATATTAGAAGCCGCTCAGCTGGCAAGTTATTTATAGCACGCAATTACCCATCGTGGCATGTGATACGCAGGTTAACTTCCGAAATAGCTTTTGAGGACAAGTTTCTTGACTGCCGGGGGAACAACGGGGCTTTTGGCTATGCCGCTTAGTACTCTGCCAAGAACATTTGGAGGCAGTGGAGGCAGGACCTCATATCCTTGCGAACGAAGCTTTTTCCGAAGCAGTTCTTTTTCAATCACCTTAGGACGGTTGCAGCATATTAAACAATCTTGCGTGAACGACTCATAATCACCGCGACCAACCGGTATATGCACATCATCGCCGCCCGGGCATGACCTGTGTAGCTCGAAAGCAGTGGTGCTCGTGGATAAAACAAGAGCCTTATCAATTTCAGGGTCAATATTCAATACAAAGTAAAAACGTGGGTAGGAATCTTCCCCCAACTTGCCTTTGAATGCGCCTCCCTGCGTGAGTATCGCGCGAATCTTTATATCATCCGGCAGATCCATCAAACAAAATCCACCCAAGCCTCCTGTTCCTCACAAATCAAAGCGAGCATTTTTCGGGCTTTATCATCCAAATCTAAAAAGAAATCCTCATATGGCAGGAGCCTGCGACCACCTTCTGTGGGTTCGTTCTTCTTGTATGCTTTAAGCTCGTGTGTAATTTCGCTAAGGCGGAACCGGTCGATATGCCCATAGCGTTTGTAGATACCATCTAACACATCCAAATCCGACTGGGAAAGCCATTCTTCATCACAGGTTTTATTTGCGACTAGCTTGAACTGATTTTCTATTCGGAACGGTAGAGTCCCGGACTCTGCCTCGTTTAAGCAGCTAAGCAGTTCGGAAGAAACCGGACCATAATCCATCGCGTAGTATGTTCCCCCAATGATAGGACGCCCATACTTGGCAAGATGTTCCCGATCCGCCAAAAAAAGCAGTTTCACAAGCTTCAGTTTTTCCATCGAACCATTGTTTCGTTGGATGAGCCAAAGAATAGCCTGTGAAGCCTTATCAGAGTTAAATGTGAACTTGATATTACTCATATAAAAGTGCCCCCACCTGGGCATCTATATTAATACATACTTCGGCCAAAATCAACAAAAAAATTTGGTAAATTTCAAACTTTTTGATACACGGTCGAACCAAGCAGTCTCGGCTGTCTTTTCTGGTGAAAAGACGCACCGTCACGAGCAGCAAGTAAGGAACTGTGAATTTCACGGCTCGGTTTTTGCTTGTCGCACCATCGCTATTGTACCGGTTCTGGCAACGCTTTTAATGCCGTATGGCCGGCAAACATTGATAAACGCCTCAATCTTTTCCTCCGGCCCGCTGACCTCCACCATAACAAACTTTTGGCCGATATCCACTACCTTACCCTTAAACATCTCTATCAGCGACAGTATCTCAGGCCGCTTGGCTGGTGGCGCCGCGATAGTTATAAGCATCAAATCACGAGCCACGACCGGCTGACCGACGAAGTCCTGAACCTTGACAACCGGAATAATCTTGGCCAATTGCTTGCGAACCTGCTCAACGACCTTATCATCGCCGACAACAACGATTGTCATTCGGCTCAAATCCGGGTCCTCGGTCCGTCCGACAACAAGCGAATCGATGTTAAACGCTCTCGCAGCAAACATCCCCGCAACGTGTGCCAGAACGCCCGGCTTGTTTTCAACCAATGCACTTATTATATGCTTCATATCTCCCACCCTTTTATAATAATCGTCGCGAAGCGACTCCTCAATTTTACACTTTGCATTTTG
>CAYLXD010000006.1:0-30458 GCA_964387515.1 uncultured Pirellulales bacterium
CACCCAAGCCAGCAAGACCGTGGCTCAGACTTACCTCGATTCTTGCCAGTTTACCGGCTGGCAGTGATGGTTGTGGTGGCGGGGGCCCAACACCGCCTTGCCCCCACATCCCTTTCAGCATCTCATCCAAAAATCTGTTCTTCCAACGGTCGAGTGCCTCATTCATTTTGCTGATAGCGTTCTTTTCTTCTTGGTCGTACCGTCTTCGGTCACGAGCCTCAAATTCTCCTGCGTATTTTTGAACCTCGGATGATATGAATGCTTCGACAGCTCTTGTTAATGGATTGTCCGCTAATCTTCGCCTTTCATTGGTTTTAAACGCTTCCAGTGATTCAAGATAACACTCCCCGTAAATATGGTCCCGATAAGAGGATTGAATATCCAACTCTGAGACAGGAACAAATCCAATGTACCCAGAGCGTGCCTTGTAGATCACATTGTGCCGACCTTTCTTCTTCCATCTCATACTGGGGTCGGACGTTTTGAGCACTAAAGTACCTCTCTGACATACCCCATTATCTGTGGTAGATATTTCATCATTAAACCTTGGGTCTTCTAGGGTATCTGGTATAGGGATAACACGAGGTTGCTCTCCGCCGAACATAGGTTGAATGTCGGGTAGAGTTAATGGTTTAGTTAACACCTTGCCGTTGACAGCTACGTAGACTTTACAAAGTTCGATTGTCCCTATCGTCTGAGGGTGTTCTTGCAGGCCTTCAATGAGTTTTTCTATTGGAATCCTTCTGCCGTATCCTTTTGGCGAGACTCCAGCGACAAGAGTAAAACCATTTGCCATTTCAACAGATGTATCTGCTACCTTTAATATCATCGGCAGATCACAATTCACCTCTCCCAGAACCTTGTCCAATTCTTGGCGGAAATTTTGTACTGGAAATTGCCGCCCAGTGTCCCTATCCGGAATATATCCGAAGCGTATAGACCCACCTTCAACCCCATACCGATTTCCTACATTGTTCTTAACACTATGAAGAAACGCACATTCTTCGAACATCTGAGTCATGTAGCACTTCCCGCCGTTTCCATGTCCACCTTGGACACCTTCTAAGGTTCCTCCTCTAACCGCGGCTTCCGGGTCGGCCCACACCCTGAAGTTATTCTCGATCATCTCGGTCGTCATCCCGGAAAAGTCCAAACAGGAAATCGATGCTGGTCTACTTTGCGTTCCAGAGTCGAATATAACAACGATTACCCGTTTAGCTTCCGGGGCGTCCTCACGAGCATAAGCATCAGATGAATTCTTTAACCACTCAGGAAGCCCATTTTCATGGGATTGAAATGCTTTACATAACAGGCGTATAGCTCCCTCTTCGTGAACCTTTACGTCCTGATCCGGTGTATAACGGAATTTTGCCATAGTTGGGCTCCTTCCTTTATCAATAACCCACCTTATTAAGTTACTTCAAAGTACCCAAATATTCTTGTTCTGTCAACAATCTCCCTAACCTGTAATTTCCCATTGTACTGTAGCTTTCCTGTGCTGTTACTGCCTGCGGTTCGGAAACTATTCTTATTTTTCTTCGTCCCTTACGGGACTGCGTAATACTGTATGTTTCCTCATCGCGGCCTCCGGCAGCACCAGCCACCTAACTAAGCAGCGCAATCCGTGTCTAAAAAAAATCTGTGAGAATCTGTGTTCATCTGTGTCTAATTTCTCTATGAACTGCGAACTAAAAATTCTCTGTGAACTTGGTGTTCTGTGGCTAATGAAAATTCAATCATTTGCGCAAGGGGGTAGCGCGATCACTGCTCAAAACAGGGTCAAAACAGCGCAGTTTTTGCAAATTTTTTGAAATTTTTACGAATTTTTGCAATTTTTTACCAATTTTTTGCAATTTTTCTGACCAACTTGCGCGTTTGATGCGAAATTTTCTCTATTTCGCTTGCGCATTTGGTCGAAATCCACCCTTTTGTCTTGCCCACTTTGCCCAATCGTTACAATTTAACATATCACAATAGACAGTCTGTCATATTAGCGAGGCAGATATGAGCGTTTCTTTTTAGGCGCTCAAGACCTACACGCATAAGAGGAGAGTCGGCGAATTTCGTATCGAAATCGGCCTGGCTCATACTCAAAAGCTGCTGCAAATCGAGCTGTGCTCTGTCGGGATAGAATTTGAAGCTGCTGTTTTTGCAGGGTGGGGCTTTTTGGTAGTAGGGGCAGGCGTGGACACACTCGTCACAACCAAAGAGACGGTTGCTAACCTTCTGGGCTAAATTAGCCGGCATCTGGCCTTTGTATTCAATTGTCAAATAGCTGATGCACTTATTGGCGTCAAAGTAGCCATCGGGTCTCAAGGCACCTGTCGGGCAGGCTGCGATGCAGTTATTACAAGATTGACAACCACCGGTAGAGACCGCAGGTTGCGTATTTTGTCTATCGGTTGCGCGACTCGTATCGGTTGCGTTAGACGTAAGGCGTTCAACGAAACGAGATTCGCAACCAGAACCGCTTAACGAATGTTGAAGTTTGAGGTTGGTAATCATTTCGGCCAGGAATAGCTGCGGGCCGAGTGTAGGGTTGATGAGCATATGATTTTTACCGATGAAGCCGAGACCTGCGCGGGCGGCTAAAGCCCTTTCGGCAAGCGGACTTGAGTCAACGCAGATTTTGAACTTAAAGCCGGTACCCGCGAGAGAGCTGATAAAGAGAGCTAATTGGCGCAACTTTTTTTTCATAAACGGATGATAATCTTCATAGAGGGCGTAGTCTGCGACGACACCGAAGGGACCTTTGGATGAATCTGACGGTGGATGCGGTTTGGCTGGGCAGTAGTTAAGTGCCAGACAGATGACCGACCGGGCATTTTGCAGATGTTGGGCGGGGTCAATTCGCATTTTGAAATTTCGGTGCATAAAGTCCATCCTGCCGGCATAACCGCGAGCTATCCAGTCAGAAAGCATCTCTATCTGCCGGGAGTCTATCGGCGAGGCATCGGTTACACCCACAAGGTCGAAACCTAACTGTAAAGCCTTAGATTTTATCTCGTCGAGGTAGTTCATAGCCGGTGATTATACCACGTTCAGAAGGCGGATTTTAGGAGTATGTTTTTGCGCTGCCCGCATCAGGAGGGCTTGGCGAAATGGGCTGCCACCGCTACAAACGGCAGCAGCAGGCGGGTATTATCGGGTGTAATTTTAGATATCTATAAAGACGCTGAACGGGGCTGTTTTTGCTTGAAACCGACAGGGCTTTTTGGTAAAATACATAAACAGTCAACCTGGGTGGTCGGAAGACGTGCAATGGTAATTCGGATGGGGTGTTGAAATGAGAAAACTGGCTTTTGCAGTTATATGCGTGCTGTCGGTCATTCCGTGCCAAGCCGGCACAGTCACAGTAGAGCTTGAAACAAACGTCGGTGATATTTCTATCGCGCTTCTGCCGGAGGAGGCGCCGATAACGGTGGAGAATTTCTTAGGGTATGTGGAGTCAGATTTCTATGACGGCCTGATATTCCACCGGGTTGTTGCCGACGTCAATGATGGTTTCTACATTATCCAAGGTGGAGGCTATGACCCGAATTACGAGCTTCGGGACCCGTGTGACCCAATAATCAACGAAAGCTATAACGGGCTGAGCAACCTCCGCGGCACGATTGCGATGGCCAGGACAACCGACCCGCACTCAGCTACTTCCCAATTTTTCATAAATCAGCAGGACAATACTCTTCTTGACCGTGATAATTATCCTGACGGATACGGATACTGTGTGTTCGGACGGGTCGTAGAAGGTATGAATGTAGTGGATGCGATTGCCGCTGAGCCGACCGGCGAAGTCAACTTCCCCGACTACGGTATGATGGAGGATGTCCCCATAGGGCCAAATAGCCCTATCATTATCTACACCGCTAATATAGTGGATTCGAACCACTGCTGGTACAACCTTGACGGCGATCTTGACGGCGACTGCTATGTCAATTTCGTTGACTTTGCGCTAATGGCAGCTAATTGGCTCGACCACGGAAGCCCACAGGAATTTCACAAGAATGAAAAAACAAAGATTGATAAGCACGACCTCTCAGGGGACGTTTTTGTCTGGGATGAAGAGAATGAGGAGAAAGAGGATGATATTTATGGTTATAATCTGTCCGACGGAAGTGAGTTTGCCATTTGTACGGTGGGACGTCACCAGAGGGAGCCCGCTATAAGCGGCAACATCGTTGTCTGGCGTGACTACCGCAACTACGGCACCACCGGAACAGATATTTACGGTGCGGATATTTCCAATCCAAACGAGCCGAATGAATTTGCCATTTGTACAGCTATCAATGGTCAGGAGACGCCGGCAATCGACGGCAATATCGTTGTATGGGATGACTACCGCACCGGCTCAAAACACGATATCTACGGCTACAACCTTTCAACCAAGACCGAATTTCCGATATGTACTAAAAGCTCTTATCAGGAAGAGCCGGCCATCAGTGGAAACATCGTGGTATGGCAAGACAAGCGGGACGGCAATTACGATATTTACGGTGCGGACATCACCGACCAGGGCAACCCGGACGAGTTTGTCATCTGCGACGCCGACGGTGACCAGACAAATCCTGCTATCAGCGGTGATATTGTGGTCTGGAAAGACAATCGCGACCCCAATGTGGCGATATACGGTTATGACCTCTCTACAGACACGGAGTTTTTCATAGTAGATGGAGACATCACCAGCTGCGATGTCAGCGGCGATACCGTGGTCTGGCAGGACAGACGCAACGGTGAGTGGGACATTTACGGCTATAATATGTTGGCTGCTTCCGAATTTGTCGTTTCGACAGCCGATGGAGACCAGCTACAGCCCGTCGTCAGCGACGATATCGTTGCGTGGCGCGATTACCGCGATATTGAAAACGACCTGTTCTGGCTGCGACTCTGTTATCTTGAATATGACTTAAACGGCGATTGTACCGTTGACATCAACGATTTTTACATACTGGCCTCACAATGGCTTAACTGCAATATCGACCCACCGGAGTTCTGCTGGTAATAACCTGAAGCGATGAGCTTTACTGGTTCCAGCTCTCGGCGAATTTCGCAGAATCGCGGAAGTTAACTATACCGTCACTATCCGCGGAGACAATATCCACCACCGGATTATATTCAAGAGCCTGAACGATAATACACGCCTGCTCAAAATGCGAGTTTACAGCTTGTAAAAGCTGCTGCGGGTCTGTAGTATATAGCCCATATTTCTTAAAAGGAGCGGCAGGAAATGGCTGATAGGCTGGTAGGCATAATAGGCGGCACGGGGCTCGGAGATGCTCTGGCGGAGAATATAATACAGAGCGAACTTTGTGAAGTTGAGACACCGTTCGGCCGGCCGAGCACCAAGATTATGATAGGCCGATTGGGTGAAAACAAGATTGCATTTCTGAATCGCCACGGCAAGGGACATAAACTCTCTCCGAGTGAGGTGCCATTCGCGGCAAATATTTTCGCCCTTAAAAAGCTCGGTGTTCACACGGTAATAGGCACCGGCGCGGTCGGGTCGCTTCGTGAGCAAATAGCTCCGGGGGATTTGGTTATCGTTGAGCAGTTTATTGATAAGACGTTCAAGCGACAGAATACTTTCTTCAAAGACTTTGCGGCAGTGCACTGTGAGATGGCTGAACCTGTCTGCGGCCGGCTTCGAGACGCGATTTTGGAAACTGCTGAACAAACTAACGTGAAAGTGCACTCCGGCGGGACATATGTCTGTATGGAGGGGCCGCAATTTTCCACGCGGGCTGAATCGCTTATGCATCAGGCGTGGGACGGTGATTTGGTTGGTATGACGGCTATGCCGGAAGCGAAATTAGCCAGAGAGGCACAGATGTGCTATGCGCTGGTTGCGCTTGTCAGTGATTACGACTGCTGGCGGCCGCATCAGGAGCAGGAAGACAAACAGACACTGCTGAAGGAAATTATGGCAAATCTGCAGACGGCGACGAACAACTGTCTGGAGCTTATCAAGACAGTCCTGACAAGCGGGCGCGAGCTTGTCTATGAGGATTGCCGGTGCAGAAAGAGTCTGGACCTGGCGGTGTGGACCGACCAGGGCCGAATCGAGCCGGCTGAGAAAGAAAAGCTGAAAGTGCTTTTTGAATAGGATGCGGCCTTGACAGCGAAACCGATGTCTTTATAGTAGTAATCGAATTTTATCAATATGACAAGAGGAACCTGGTTTGAGAGGATAGCAAAATGAAAAGGACGGTCCGGAAAGAACTTGTTCTGGCGATTGGCATCTGTCTGATTGCTGTGTTAATAGCAGGCTGTGAGAGACAGAGCCTCTCAAACGCGAGGGAGGACAAACTCGCAGCCTATGAAAACAAACAGTTAAAAGAACAAGTGGCTCAGCAAGAGAAGGAATTCGGGGAACAGACGGCTCAATTAGAAAAGAAAATCAAAGAGCAAAACAGATTGCTGAGGGAATGTCAGCAGAAAAAAGAGATTCTCGAAGAGAAGTTTGAGGAGCAGGTTCACACCAGTGTAAGTAACATGATGGATATTTTTGGGGACACAACCGAGCAGTTAGCGCAGGAAAATGACCAGCTCAAGGCCCAAGTAGAGGAGCTTCAAGGCCGAGCAAGAAAACTTGAGCAGGAGCTGGAGAAGCTCAAGTCTCAGGGAGGGCCTCAACCTTTAACTCCGTGAGTAACTGGTTTAGTCACACACTTTCCGGACGGCCTTTACACAATCGGGCAGTTTGTTGTGCGGGTAATGTTTCTGCATCGCGGCGGCGACAAGTCCTACAAACATAGGCTGAGGCCTTAACGGGCGGGAAGTCAGGCAGGGATGCGCCTGGGTGCCCATAAAGAATGGATGTGACGGCAGCTCAAGAATCTGCATAATCGGCTGGTTGGGGGCTTTCCCGGAAAATACCAGGCCGGCTTTCTCCAAAGCGTCGATATAACGCGGGTCGACCTCGTAGCGATGTCTAAACCGCATTCTAACCGAATCGGCTTTGCCAAAAAGATTCCACGCAAGTGTTTCTGGTTTTAGCTGTATATCTCTTCCACCCAATCTCATATTTCCGCCGAGGCCCTCTATTTTTTTCTGTTCCGGCAGTATATCGATTACAGGCTCGGCACAGTTATGTTCAATCTCGGTGCTGTTTGCGTTTTTCAGGCCGCAGACATTACGGGCGAATTCCAAAACGGCCATTTGAAAGCCGAAGCACAGTCCCAGATAAGGTAAATTGTTTTCCCTCGCATATTTTGCGCAGGCGATTTTACCTTCGGCGCCGCGGGTACCAAATCCGCCGGGGACAATGATGCCGTCAACGTCAGCCAGATGTTCTGCAGCATTGGCGTCAGTTATACCGGTGGTCTCAATCCATTTGATACCGACGTTACAACCAAGTGCGATGCCGGCGTGTTCGAGGGCGTTGATTATCGAGGCGTAACTATCACGGACGGAGGTGTATTTGCCGGTGATGCCTATAGTGATGCGGCGATTAGCAGCGTCGATTTTGTCGGTGAAGTCGCACCATTGTGCCCAGGCCCTGCGTTCGTTACGGAGGTTGATTCTGTCCTCGATTTTGAGCAGCCGCAGTACGGCGAAATCCAGCCCAGCTTCTCTGAGCATAGCGGGAATCTTATAGATACTCGCTGAATCCGGGACGCTGACGACCCTGTCGAAGGGGACGTTGCTGTAAACGCTGATTTTCTGGCGGGCCTTTTCGCCGACCGGGTTAGTCGCCCGGCAGGCGATGATGTCCGGCTGAATACCGCACTGCATAAGCTGCTTGATTCCTAATTGAGCCGCCTTTGATTTTTGCTCGCCGAGTGTTGGCGGTTTCAATATATACGTCAGGGCTACGAAGCAGCTGCTGTTTGGGCCTTCTTCATATGCCATCTCGCGTGTGGCTTCTATGAAGTAGGCGTTTTCCAAATCGCCGACGGTGCCGCCGATTTCGACGAATACGATGTCCGCTTCTGTCTGCATTGCGAGCCGACGAAGCTTTAGCTTGACCTCACCTGTAACGTGTGGAATCATTTGAACATCTCTGCCGAGGTAGTCGCCGTGGCGCTCCTTGTGGAGTACTGAATTGAAAATCTGGCCGCTTGTCGCAAAATTCGCCTTGGTTAAGTTCTGGTCGAGCATCCTCTCGTACGTGCCCAGGTCCATATCGCATTCCATACCGTCATCGAGCACAAACACCTCGCCGTGCCGGAATGGATTTAGCGTGCCGGAATCGATATTCAAATAACCTTCGAGCTTAATCGGCGCGACTTTGAGGCCTTTATCCTGCATTAGCTTGGCGAGGCACGATGAGAATATACCTTTTCCCAAGCCGCTTATCACGGTGCCGAGGACAAAACAATAGCGGGTCTTTCCTTTTCTGTAGCCTTCTGGCATAGGTGAGAAGAATTCGCTGTCTGTCGAAGTATCGCTAACGGAGGCTAATAAATCTTTATCGTTCGACATCACTTTCGCCCTTTTACTTTTGATTCGTACCGAACTACGAACTCGGCATATTGCTGCAGTGTATCTATTCCGTCGCAGAAATGTTCGACTTTGCCAACCAAAATCGGATAGCCATTTTCGATTGCCCGTAACTGTTCGAGCTTTTCAATCTGTTCGAGTCGCCCTTGCGGCAATTCTGTAAACTTTAGCAGGAAATCCTTTCGGTACGCATAGATACCAAGATGCCGCAGATAGCAGTTTACCGGCCCGAGGCCGGTTTTTTCTCTATCATAGGGGATAGGAGCACGTGAGAAATAAATTGCTTTGTTATTGCAATCAGTAACTACTTTTACGATGTTGGGGTCGGCGATTTGCTCCTGATTTTGGAACTCGGCGGCGAGTGTAGCCATATCGTATTTTTGATTTTCTAACAGGAGCTTTGCGACGGCGTCGATGTTGGCTGGGTCGATTTCGGGTTCATCAGCCTGTAAGTTCACAACAATGTCAACATCAATATCAGCTATTGCTTCGGCGATTCGGTCTGTGCCGCTCTTGTGCTCAGGTGAGGTCAGGACACACTCGGCGCCAAAGGATTCGGCAGCGGCGACTATCCTTTTGTCATCGGCTGCTATTATTACCTTTTGAGGCAATTTAGCAAGGCAGGCCTGCTCGTAAGTGTGCTGGATGAGGAATTTGCCGGTATCTTTGGCGAGAACTTTACCCGGGAATCTGGTAGAACTGTAACGAGCAGGTAAACAAGCATAAACTATCACAAATTGACCTTCCCGGCAGCGGTTTTTGAAAATCGCCTTTAAGACCACTGCCGGTGCATATTAAGTCAAAGTCGCCTGTTTGTCAACGGAGCAAAAATTTTCTTCCTGGAAAATTCCCGCTTCGTTTTGGGGATACGCTTGCGATGTATAGTGGAATCGGTATACTTTGTTGCTAACCGGTTTTGCAGAGGGGACATCCCTGCGAAAGGCTGCAAGGGTCCACGAACCCGGTAACAACAAAAGGAATTAGTGGGCAAAGGGGCAATCGCTATGCAGGAAATTCGGCCGAAAATCGGCTCAGAGCGTATTATCTGCGAGGAAACGCCCGCTCCGCCCTGTGCAATGGTCGTCTTCGGGGCATCCGGAGACCTGACGAGCCGCAAGTTGATTCCGAGCCTCTTTGAAGTGGACAGGCGTGGATTGCTCAGCGAGCAGTTCTACCTATTGGGGGTCGGGCGAAAAAAACTGTCAGATGAAAAGTTTCGTCAAATCGCACAACAGGCGGTGAGACAATCCTTCAATAGCGTTACGGCAAATCAGACACGGAGTTTTATCGATAAGCTGTACTATACAAGCGGTGATTACAGCAGCACTTCATTTTACAAGAGTATTAAGGAAAGGGTCGCTGAATTAAATATAAAGCATAAGGCCTCCGTCTTCGCTAAAGCTACGACGGACAGGGGCGATAACTTAGTCTTTTATCTGGCGGTTCCTCCGATTTTATACAGCGCGATAGTTGAATATCTGGGCTCTTCAGGATTGTTGTGTCCGGATAGCTCGACAGGGTCACAAAAAACCAGGTTGGTTGTTGAAAAGCCGTTTGGCAGAGATTTGAAAAGCGCCACCGAACTGAATAAGACAATTCAGAAATGCTTTGATGAAACTCAGGTTTATCGCATCGACCATTACTTAGGCAAAGAGACCGTTCAGAACCTTTTGATATTTCGTTTTGCCAACGCGATATTCGAGCCGGTCTGGAACCGCGATTATATCGACAACGTCCAGATTACGATAGCTGAATCGTTAGGTGTTGAGCATCGCGGCGGCTATTATGACAAGGCCGGTGCCATCCGCGATGTGTTTCAAAATCATATGCTTCAAATGCTTTCATTAGTGGCAATGGAGCCGCCGACATCCTTCGAGGCAGACCGTGTTCGTGACGAAAAGGTCAAGCTTCTGCGTTCGATTCGGCCGTTCGATTTAAAGCCCTGGTCGGTGAACTTTGTGAGGGGCCAATATGGTCCCGGCACCGTCGATGGTAAAGAAGTGGTCGGTTATCGTGCCGAGCCAGGCGTAAGTCCGGATTCAAGAACTGAAACTTTTGTCGCTGCAAAGTTGTTCATAGACAATTGGCGGTGGAAAGATGTTCCCTTCTATCTGCGGACCGGCAAGAGACTTCGTAAAAAGGACACGGAGATTGCAATCTTCTTCAAGAAGGTTCCACATTCGATGTTTGTCTCAACGGGCCTGGCTGATATACCGGCCAATGTTCTCGTACTGCAGATGCAGCCGGAGGAAGGAGTGTCGCTGAGCTTCCAGGCCAAAAGACCGGGCTCAAAGATTTGTATGAGCACGCTGAATATGAATTTTAGTTACAAAACCACCTTCGGCGTTGAAATGCCCGAAGCTTATCAGAGGCTGCTTCTGGACTGTATGCTCGGTGATCAGACGCTTTTTAACAGGTATGACAGTGTTGAAATCGCCTGGCAATTATTAACACCCGTACTTGACGCCTGGCAGAATGAGGATTCAGCGCCTTGGCCATACGCTGCCGGCAGCGAAAGTTTCGCCCAGGCCGATACTCTCATCGAATCTGACGGCAGGGCCTGGCGAAAACTCGCAGAAATTTAACTGATTTTATTGTCAAAGGATAGAGATTATGAACATATTTGAATTTGCTATGGAGAAAGAGAAATATAGTGAAGATTACTATCGCCAACTGGCTGATAAATCAAACAATAAAGGTCTCGAGACAGTATTTAATATGCTGGCAGACGAAGAGGTGAAGCATTATAAAATTGTTTCAGATATGAAAGAAGAGATGGCCCCCGATCTGGCTGAGACTACTGTTTTGTCGGATGCCAAAGATGTTTTCGCGAGTATGCGGGAATCTGCTCAGAGCTTTAATTTCGATGTCAGCCAAACCAAGCTGTATAGAAAAGCCCAGGAAATTGAAAAGCAAAGCTGGGACTTTTACCTGGGAAAAGCCAACGAGGTAGAAAAAACCCAGAAAGAAATTTTTTTAAAACTGGCTGACCAGGAGAAAAAACACTATTTCCTGCTTGAGAACATAATTGATTTTGTATCGAGGCCTGAAACGTGGCTTGAAAATGCCGAGTTTTATCATTTGGAAGAATACTAACAAAATCTGTTTGAAGGGAACCAAAAATGAAAACTGACATAAGGCGAAAGCTAATGCTGGGCGTTTCGCTGCTGACAGTGGCGGGTATAGCACCGTTTGTGTATTCACATTGCCAGATGCCCTGCGGCATCTACGACGACCCGGCAAGACTGGCTGCGATTGCGGAGAACATCACAACTATTGAAAAAGCAATGAAGTCCATAGAGGAGCTGTCGGCGCAACAAAAGCCGAATATGAACCAGATTGTCCGATGGGTCAACACCAAGGATGAGCACGCTGAGGATATCGCTCATATTGCCAGCTACTACTTTATGACACAGCGGATAAAACCGGTCGAAAGAAGTGATGCTGCCGGTTACGAAAAGTATATCAAGCAGCTTACACTGTTGCACGAGATGCTCGTTTATTCAATGAAGGCCAAGCAGACCACCGACTTGGCCAACGTTGAAAAACTCCGTTCGCTTCTGGCGGATTTCCACAACGTATATCTGGGTGAGCAGAAGCACAGTCATTAGTAGCTGCTTCTGGATAGGCAGGCTCAAGAATGGCAAAGGATGCAGCATTGCGAGCAGACGATGTTTCAATAGTCCTCTGCGGCCAGGCGGGGATGGGCATACAGACCGTCGAAGGCATTCTGACGCGAATGTTGAAGCTGGCCGGCTACAATGTCTTCGCAACCAAGGAATATATGTCTCGTGTCCGCGGCGGCAATAACTCAACCCAAATACGCGTCAGCTCTCGGCCGGTATCAGCCTTTGCCAACCGAATAGACCTGCTCATCCCCCTAAACAAGGGGGCGGTTCAACATCTTCAGAAGAGAATCTCTCAGGAAACAATCGTCCTTGCCGAAACCGAAGTCGTCGGGGATGAGGCTGTGAGCGGGCGATTCAGATTTGTCGAAGCGCCGTTTACCAAAATCGCAACCGATATAGGCAACAAAGTTTACTCCAACGTTGTCGCAGTTGGGATGCTGGCAGGTTTGCTGGGGATGGAACTGAGCAATGTCTGCGACTATGTAAAACAGTTCTTCTCTACGAAAACCGCCGACATCGTGCAAAAAAACGTTCAGGCTGCTGAAGCCGGTTTTCGGCTCGCTGAGGATTTAGCCCGCAGGGAAAAGATAAGCATCGACATTAGCTACGGCGCCAACGTCAAAGACCAGATTCTTTTAAGCGGCTCAGAAGCCGTTGCTCTCGGTGCAATAGCCGGTGGCTGTAATTTCGTATCTGCCTATCCTATGTCTCCGTCAACATCTGTTCTGGTGTTCCTTGCAAAGCACGCCAAAGATTTCGGCATAATAGCTGAACAGGCCGAGGACGAAATTGCCGCAATGAATATGGTGATTGGTGCCTGGTATGCCGGTGCAAGGGCGATGGTGACAACATCAGGGGGTGGCTTTGCTTTGATGACTGAGGGCTTGAGCCTGGCTGGTATGCTCGAGATGCCGGTCGTGATTCACCTCGGCCAAAGACCCGGTCCGGCCACGGGGTTACCCACAAGAACCGAGCAGGCGGACCTTGAGCTTGCTCTTTATGCAGGGCACGGTGAATTTCCAAGAATAATCTTCGCTCCGGGAAAAATCGAGGATGCTTTTTATCTTACCCAGAAAGCGTTTAACCTTGCTGATAAATATCAAGTTCCGGTTTTCATACTCACAGACCAGTATTTTCTGGATTCTTATTACAATATACACCCCTTTGATTTGTCAGATATGAAAGTTGAAAAGTGCTTTATAAAAACACAGAAAGATTATAAGAGGTATGAATTGACCGATAATGGCGTATCTCCCCGTGGCATACCTGGGTTCGGCAAGGGACTCGTTGTGGTCGATAGTGATGAACACGATACACAAGGCCACATTACAGAAGACCTTGATTTAAGGGTTGCAATGGTCGACAAAAGATTGAAGAAGGCCGAGTCTATAAAAAACGAGATAATACCGCCTGAACTGGTGGGGCCGGATGATTATAAAACCCTGATAGTATGCTGGGGCTCAACATATAACGTCGTCAGCGAGGCCGTGAGGGATTTGTCCAGGGGTGATGTTTCACTTCTGTGCTTCAATCAGGTGTACCCATTACATGGCAAAACAGCGGACTATCTAAAAAAAGCGGATAAAACCATAATTATCGAAAGTAACGCAACCAGTCAGTTTGGCAAACTGATAAAGCTCTATACCGGAATTGAGGTTGATGAGAAGATTTTAAAATACAGCGGCCTAAGCTTCACCGTCGAAGAAATTACGGAAAGTTTAAGGAGCATATTAGATTAAGGTTTTGGTTTATGGATGCTCAGGTTTTTGATATTGGCGACACTGATGTTGCCTGGTGCCCGGGCTGTGGCAACTTCTCCATTCTTAAGATACTGCAGCGTGCTTTGGCTGAGTTACAGATTGGGCCGACGAGCCTTGTGCTCGTCTCAGGTATTGGTCAGGCGGCAAAAATTCCCCACTACTTCAGAACCAACATCTTCAATGGACTTCACGGCCGGGCATTGCCGGCTGCAACAGCTATAAAAGCGGCCGATCCCGCTCTCACCGTGATAGCTGAAAGCGGCGATGGCGATATGTATGGTGAAGGGGGCAATCATTTCATACATACGATACGCAGAAATCCTGATATAACAAACATCGTTCACAACAATATGGTTTATGGTCTCACGAAGGGTCAGGCCTCGCCAACCAGCCAAGTCGGCTTCAAAACGCCTGTGCAGGTTGGCGGAGTTTTTCTCGAGGCGTTTAATCCTTTGGCTGTTGCTATCGCCCTTGATGCCGGTTTTGTCGCAAGGGCCTTTTCCGATGATGTTGAGCAAACAAAGGAAATATTGAAAAAAGCCCTTAAGCATAAAGGCTACTCCCTTGTTGACATATTTCAGCCCTGCGTGTCGTTTAACAAGCTTAATACCCACCAGTGGTTCAAGGAAAATTGTTATTATCTTGGTGATTCTTATGACCCATCCGACAGAAATCAGGCTTTCAAAAGAGCAACAGAAACCCGGAAACTGCCGCTTGGCGTATTTTACGTAAATTCAAAGAGAAAAAGCTTCGAGGAAAATATAGGCATGCAGGACAAGCCGCCTTTGTACGAGAGGGACCTCGACACAAAACAACTAAGTGCTCTGATTGAAAAATTCAAAAGTGAAAATTAGGAATGTACTTGAAAAACTGTATGGCAGGTACAACCATCGTGAGTTTATAAAGCCCGACCCGCTGCAGTTTGTATATCGCTATTCAAGCCGAGGGGACAGGGAAATCGTTGCATTTTTGGCTGCTGCTCTTGCGTACGGCCGAGTACAACAGATTGAAAAAAGTCTAAATGACCTGCTGGGGCGCATGGGTGAAAGCCCTTCTGAGTTTGTGCGGGACTTCGACCAGCACAGCAGGGAAAAGCTAAAAAATTTCAAGCATCGCTTTACGACAGGCGAGGACATCGCAGATTTGCTGGAATTGTTTAAGGGGGTCCTCGATGAAAATGGCAGCATAGAAAATTATTTTTTGCTGGGTTATAGCAAAGATGATGAGAACGTTATATCGGCTCTATCGAAATTCTGTAACAGGCTGTTAGAAACATATGCAAAAGCACATAGCGGGCAGGCCCCTCGTGGTTTAAAGTATTTGTTAGCCGGTCCCTCTAACGGCAGCGCCTGCAAAAGACTGAACCTTTTTCTGCGATGGATGGTGCGAGATGATGAGGTTGACACAGGGTTATGGAAGGGGGTCGATAAAACTAAGCTGATTGTGCCGGTGGATATTCATATGAGCAGGTTGTGCAGAATTCTGGGGTTTCACAATCTAAAGACGATTTCACTGGCTATGGCGGTAAAGATAACAGAGGCCTTTAAGGAAATTGAACCCGCTGACCCCGTCAAGTATGATTTTGCATTGAGCAGGATTGGTATACTGGATGGCTGCACAGGACGATGCCGCAGTGGCTGTGAGCTTTGTGCGCTGTTTAGGTTCTGTTCGCCCCGTTAGAAATTCCACAAGTGGGAGATGCCCTACAAAAGGGAATATTTCTAACGGGGTTCGCGCAGATAATTTTCCGAGGGTTCCAAAACGCTCTTAAATTGCAAAAAAATTAAATTATCTTTTGAACATAATATACCCCCCAGGGGTATATTATGCGTATAGCCAGAAAAGGGACAGCAGATGAAGAAAAACCCAAGTCACAAGGATAGCCTGGTTGCGTTAAAGCGAATTGAGGGGCAAGTTCGCGGCGTTCAAGGGATGATTGAAGAGCGTAAATACTGTATCGACATTTTAAACCAGATACATGCTATTAAAGGAGCTCTTGGCCGTGTAGAAGAAAAGATTTTAGAAAAGCACTTTCAGCACTGCGTAACTGAAGCTGTAAGGGGAAGCTCCGAAAAGGAAAAACAGCAAAAGCTGGATGAAATCCTCAAATTGATACATCAAACACGCAGAGGGTAGCGTATAGCCAAGAAAAATTAAAAGTATTGGATTTGTTTTTACGGAGTTATTTCGGCGGTGTAGTAAAATGATAATCATATCAGTCAGTTTAGGGGGACAAATATGAAACAACAAGCTGTCTTGGTTGTGGGGGTTGTCATATTTACGTTTACGCCGTGTGTCTGGGGTTCACAGCAGCCAAGTGATGCGAATAATTTAGTCGGACTTGAAGATTACCTGCGATATGCATCGCTTAATAACGCTAATTTGAAAGCCATGTTTGAACAATGGAAGGCAGCGTTAGAGCAAATCCCGCAGGCGAAGGCACTGCCCGACCCGGAGTTGAAATATGGCTACTATACGCGGCAGTCAGATATGCAGATGAATCAGATGGTAGGCGTGATGCAGATGTTTCCGTGGTTCGGGAAGATTGATGCCCGGACGGAAGTGGCGGCCAAGAGCGCCGAGGCAGCGCAACAAAAGTATCAGGAGGCACAGCTTGCTTTATTCAAGGAAGTAAAGGAGGGATTTTACGAGTACGTTTATCTGGCCAAGGCAACGGGGATAGCAATGGAGAATCTTGAATTGCTGAGGCACTTCGAGGAGGTAGCAAGAACGAAATATACGGCGGCGGAGGCAGGGCAGCCAGATGTGATACGGGCACAGGTGGAACTTGCGAGGGTGGAGTACGTTTTGCGTAGTCTCGAGCAATTACGAGAGCCGGTCGTGAGCAGGCTGAGGTTGGCATTGACTCTGCCAGCTGATACGAATCTGCCGTGGCCCAAAGAACAGGAGTTCGAGGTGCTGCCGCTGGACTATGAGCAATTAGTGACTTTACTGGTTCAAAAAAATCCGGAGCTTGCGGGCTTGAATTTCGAGGCGATGGCCGCAAAGAGCAGAATTGAGCTTGCGAAGAAGAATTTCTATCCAGACGTAGGCGTGGGAGTTGAGTGGACGGACTTTGAGCGAAGCGGTGGAATGAGCGGCCGGGATTCTGTGGCACTTATGTTTCAGATGAACCTGCCTTTGTGGCGAGATAGCTATAGCGCCGGCCAGCGACAGGCACAAGCAATGGCAATGAGCATCGAGCAGCAAAAAATTGACACAGAGAACACTCTGCTGGCCAAAGCGGCTCAGAGCTACTACGATTACAACGACAGTATCAGAAGAATACGGCTGTATAGGGACACGCTGATACCAAAAGGGGAGGAATTGTTGCAGGCGTCGGAGACGGCGTATAAGGGAGGAACAATTGATTTTCTGAGCTTGATAGATTCGCAGCGGTTGCTGCTCGATTATTACTTGTCGTACCAGCGTGCTTTGGCAGACAATCGACAGAAGTTAGCGGAACTGGAAATGTTTACCGGAACAGAGCTAACAGCTATTGGCAAAGAAACTGAGATGAAATAAATCGGTTTTTTGTGAAATTTCTCTTAATAAGGATGTAACGGTTATGAAAAGCGATGGGGAAAAAACGTTTCTTCGCAGTAAACCGGCTAAGATTATACTGGTTGTAATCGTGGCTTTCTTGGCTGGTTATTTTTTTAGGTCACCTTCGCAGCAGACTCAACCCAGCCCAGAGCATGAATATTCCAGTGCCCCGCCGGAACAGACGTGGTGGACCTGTTCGATGCACCCGCAGATTCACCAGCCGAAACCGGGCAAATGTCCAATCTGTTTTATGGATTTGATACCTGTTGCAACGACAGAGGGACAGGTTGGAGCAAGGACAATAGTATTTTCGGAGGATGCATTGAAGCTGATGGAGGTTCAGACAACGCAGGTGAAGCGGAAATTCGTTGAAGCCGAAATACGAATGGCGGGCAAAGTGGAATATGACGAAAGCCGGGTTAAGGAAATCGCGGCGTGGGTTCCGGGGAGAATCGACCGGCTGTATGTGGACTTCACGGGGACATTAGTGCGCAAGGGCGACCATATGGTTTACCTTTACAGCCCGCAGTTGCTCAGCACACAGGCCGAGCTGCTGCAGGCAGTCAAAGCGGTTCAGGAATCAGGGGGCGGCACAACAGAGCTTATACGACGCTCGAGCATTGCGACACTTGAGGCGGCGAGAGAAAAACTTCGGCTGCTGGGGCTACAGAAGGAACAAATAGAGGAGATAGAAAAAACGGGCAAACCGGTAGACCATTTGACCATTTACGCACCGATAGGTGGGATTGTAATCGAAAAGCACGCCAACGCAGGTGATTACGTCGAGACGGGGACAAAGATTTACACCATCGCGGACCTGTCGGAGGTGTGGGTAAAGCTGGATGCATACGAGTCGGATTTGGCATGGCTGCGATATGGACAGCAAGTTGAGTTCACGACGGAGGCATACCCTGGCGAGGCGTTCGAGGGTACAATCAGCTTTATCGACCCTGTGTTGAATCCTATGACAAGGACGGTGAAGCTGCGTGTAAACGTTGCCAATCCCGACGGTCGGCTCAAACCTGAGATGTTTGTGCGCGCAATTGTGCGCTCGAAAGTGGCCGGGGGCGGAATGGTTATGGATGAAAATATGGCAGGCAAGTGGATTTGCCCGATGCATCCCTCAATCGTAAAAACGACGGTGGGGCAATGCGACATTTGCGGAATGGATTTAGTGACGACTGAATCGCTGGGTTACATCACTGCAGAAAAGCCCAATGAGGCACCGCTTGTGATCCCGGCTTCATCGCCGTTGATAACGGGCACACGAGCGGTTGTTTATGTTCGGCTGGTGGACAAAGAAAAGCCGACTTTTGAGGGCAGGGAGATTGTGTTGGGGCCGAGAGCGGACGATTATTATCTGGTTAAAGAAGGATTGGTGGAGGGAGAAATGGTAGTGACAAAAGGCAATTTCAAGATAGATTCGGCTCTGCAGATACAGGCTAAGCCGAGTATGATGAGTCCACAGGGTGGTGTTGCTCCTATGGGCCATCAGCACGGAGGCGGCCAGATGAAACAGGAAATGGAAAAGCCAAATCAAAAATCCGGAAACCATAAGCATTGAAAGGAGACAAAAAATGAATGCGGCAAGAAAACATCTCAGGTCGTTGGTGTTGCTCGGATGCGCATTAGTGCTTACGACGGTTGTTGTAGTTGGATGCAAGAAGAAGTCAGAGCCTGCTGCGCCGGCAGAAACCAAAGGGGTTGCCGCTGCCGCAGTCGAGCAGACAATCTGCCCGGTGATGGAAGGAGCCATCAATAAGGCTATCTTTACCGAGTACAAGGGCAAGAAAGTTTATTTCTGCTGTGCAGGATGCAAGGAGAAGTTTGAAAAAGACCCTGAGAAGTATATTGCAAAGCTGCCGCAGTTCAAACAATAGCGGTAAATCTGTCAAAGAGCAGATACACAATGTAGTTTTTTCTCGGAGTGCATAACTCAATGGATGAGTTGAAAGGGCAACAACCATCGTTCGTCGATAAGGTAATACGCTTCTGCTTAGAGAACAAGCTGGTAGTATGGCTGCTTATCTTGTTCTTTGTTGGCTGGGGGGTATATGTTGCGCCATTTGACTGGGAACTACGATTTTGGCCGAGGAATCCTGTCGCGGTGGATGCAATACCCGACATCGGCGAGAACCAGCAGATAGTGTTTACAGAATGGCCGGGAAGAAGCCCGCAAGACGTGGAGGACCAGATAACGTATCCGCTGACAACGTCGCTGTTGGGTGTGCCTGGTGTGAAGACAATTCGCTGCTTTTCGATGTTCGGCTTTTCGAGCATATACATTATTTTCAACGAGAAAAAGGATTTTTACTGGACAAGAAGCAGGGTATTGGAGAAGCTCAATTCGCTGCCGAGCGGGGTGTTGCCTGAAGGGGTGCAGCCGATGCTCGGGCCGGATGCGACGGCACTTGGCCAGATTTTCTGGTATACACTGGAGGGAAGGGACAAAGACGGCAGACCCACGGGAGGATGGGACTTAGATGAGCTTAGAAGCATACAGGACTGGCACGTGCGGTATGCACTTCTAAGCGCCGAGGGGATAAGCGAAGTTGCCTCAGTGGGGGGCTTTGTCAAGGAGTATCAGATAGACGTTGACCCTGATGCGATGCGTGCCTTCAAAGTGGGGCTGGATGAAATTTTCGCTGCAGTGCGGGCAAGCAACATAGACGTCGGTGCACGCACGATAGAGATTAATAAGGCCGAGTATATTATACGCGGACTGGGTTTTATCAAGAAACTCGCAGACATAGAAAATACCGCGATAAAGGTCAACGATAACGTCCCTGTCTACGTCAAAAATGTGGCGCATGTTTCGTATGGGCCCGCACTAAGGCGAGGTGCGCTGGATAAAGGCGGGGCGGAGGCGGTTGGCGGGGTGGTGGTCGTGCGGTACGGATACAATCCCCTGACAGCTATCAAGAACGTCAAAAAGAAAATCGAAGAAATTTCGCCGGGGCTTCCCAGCAAAATACTGGCTGACGGAACCGTCTCGAAAGTTGCGATTGTGCCGTTCTACGACCGAACCGGGCTCATATATGAAACGTTGGGAACACTTGAGACAGCGATTACAGAGGAAATTCTTGTCACGATACTTGTTGTTATCATCATGGTTATGCATCTTCGCAGCTCGGTTTTGATAAGCGGCCTGTTGCCGCTGGCGGTGCTGATATGCTTTATCGCAATGAAGACCTTCGGAGTGGATGCCAACATCGTTGCATTATCAGGAATTGCGATAGCCATCGGTACAATGGTGGACATGGGGATAATCATCTGCGAGAACATACTGAAGCATTTGGATGAAAGCAAACCCGATGATGACAAGCTTGAGGTGGTGTACAGAGCGGCCAGCGAGGTTGGCAGCGCGATATTGACCGCAGTGTCGACAACTGTTGTAAGTTTTCTGCCGGTGTTAACGATGACGGGTGCAGAAGGAAAGCTGTTCAAGCCGCTTGCCTGGACAAAGACTTTCTGTCTTATCGCATCGATAATAGTGGCGCTGACGATAATTCCGCCGGCAGCACACATTTTGTTCACCAGAGGCAGCAGCATAAAGAAAACAGGCAGAAAAATATTAGGCGTGGTTCTGCTTATAGCCGGCATTGCGACGTGGATATTTTTTGCGTGGTGGGCGGCGATAATCGTACTCTGTATCGGCACATATCATCTGCTGCACGAACAACTGGCAGAAAAAACAACTGGCTGGGGACCGAAGGCGGCCAATATTGCTGCGATGGTTTTTGTCGGGATAATTCTGACGAAGCACTGGCTGCCTCTGGGAGTCGATAAAGGGGTTGCGAAGAACTTCGTGTTTGTAGTTGTGCTCATAGGAGGATTGCTTCTTTTCTTCAGATTTTTCCAGAACCATTATCCGAGGATTTTAGGATGGTGTCTGCGGCACAAAATGCTGTTCTTGTCTGCGCCGGCTTTGATTATAGTGCTCGGCGGATTTATCTGGTCAGGGCTTGGCAAGGAGTTTATGCCGCCTCTGGACGAAGGCTCATTTTTGTATATGCCGACGACAATGCCTCACGCGTCGATTGGCGAAGCGCTAGATATCTTGCAGAAACAAGATGAAGCATTCCAGTCGATACCGGAGGTCGACTTAGTTGTTGGTAAAATTGGCAGAGTCGAAAGTGCCCTCGACCCTGCACCGGTATCAATGATTGAAACGGTAATCAACTACAAATCAGAATACATCCTGGACAAAGACGGCAGACGTGTCCGATTCAAATACGACAGGAAGACAAAAAACTTTGTGTGGGACACCAATGGAAATTTAATACCGGGTGAGAACGGCAGACCATACAGGCAGTGGCGCGAGCATATCAAAAGCCCGGATAATATCTGGGACGAGATTGTCAATGCCGGTCAAATTCCGGGAACAACGGGCGCACCGAAATTGCAGCCGATAGCCGCCAGAGTCGTTATGCTGCAAAGCGGGATGCGCGCTCCGATGGGTGTGAAAATCAAGGGACCGGATTTGAAGACCATCGAGACGTTCGGCCTTGAGCTGGAAAGGCTGCTGAAGCTGGTGCCGAGCGTCGAGGCAGATGCGGTAATTGCCGACCGCGTCGTGGGCACACCGTATCTGGAGATAGACATCGACCGCCGGGCAATAGCAAGATACGGCATAAGCATCCAGAAAATTCAGGACGTCATTGAGGTAGCTATCGGAGGCGTAGGTATCACGACAACCGTTGAAGGCAGAGAACGTTATCCGGTTCGTGTAAGATATCTGCGGGAGATGCGTGACCAGATAGAGACGCTCGGCAAGATTCTAGTGCCGGCGATGAACGATGCACAGATACCACTGATTCAACTGGCCCGGATTTGCTACGTGCCGGGGCCGCAGATGATAAAAAGCGAAGATACGTTTTTGACAAGCTATGTTCTGTTCGACAAAAAACCCAATTATGCGGAAGTGGACGTCGTTGAGCAGTGCCAGAAATATCTAAAAGACAAAATCGCTTCGGGTGAGCTGGTCGTGCCGCACGGTGTAAGTTATGCTTTTGCAGGAACTTATGAAAGCCAGATACGAGCACAGAGAACGCTTATGGTAGTGGTCCCGCTGGCACTATTTATCATATTTATGATTCTGTATTTACAGTTCAAATCAGTTCTGACAACGTTTATGGTCTTTTCCGGCATCATCGTTGCCTGGAGCGGCGGGTTTTTAATGATATGGGCGTATGCGCAGCCATGGTTTTTGGATTTCAGTATATTAGGCGTAAATATGCGCGAGCTTTTCCAGGTGCACCCGATAAATTTGAGCGTTGCGATATGGGTGGGATTCCTGGCGCTTTTCGGCATAGCATCGGATGATGGTGTAGTGATGTGCACTTATTTGGAACAATCGTTCAGCAAATTAAAACCGACCTCCGTACAGGATGTTCACGAAGCAGTGATAAAAGGTGGGACGCGACGGATTCGACCCTGCCTGATGACAACAGCGACGACAATTCTGGCGCTGCTGCCGGTGCTGACTTCAACGGGTCGTGGGGCGGATATTATGGTGCCGATGGCGATTCCATCGTTCGGCGGGATGACTATCGAGATACTCACGATGCTCATTGTACCGGTTCTGTATTGCTGGATAAAAGAAACAAAAATTCACAGGAAACTCTAAACCTTTTCAAGCAGCTTAATCAACAGGAGGAACTGACCATAATTGTGGCTACACATGACACAGAACTTGGCTTGCAGGCCAAACGGATAATATATCTGCAGGACGGAAAAATAGTTTTACAATGACAAGCAGTTATCCATAATTATGATATTATCACTGATGCTTGTTTTGCGGGAACCCGTCCGAACAGCATCAGTTTTAGAATACACAAAATCTGGAAGGCTAAGGTAGCTAACAGGTCAGGCAAAAGATGAAGTCGGAGAAACTGGAAAAATATAGCTCGGCGATAACGCTTTCGGATATGGAAATTTTTGTGTTTCCTGAGCTGATGTACAGCCTGGTTCTGGCTAACATTATGAGCCCGATTATCTGGCAGTGGCGGCAGCTCGACTGTTTCAAAAAGCTCGAAGGCAAGGGCAGCTATAAAAAGCTGATGCGGCTTAGACAATTTATAATGGACGAATACGAGTTCAACCTCGACCTTGAGACGTGGGGTCTTACCAGCAGAACCAGGGAGCTCAAACGCTTTGAAACTTTCATCCCGCCCGAAATAATCACCCAAAGTAACGCACTCTTCGGCTATGAGGGCGACAAATACTACTTTGACGTCGATATCCGTAGGCACTTCGGCCTGGATAAGTATGACAGTGACATCATTCCATACTGGAAAACAGAAACGGTCGAAGCTATGAACGCCTTTCGTCTCAAAAAGGGTTACAAAACGGCTGCCGGCGAATGTGTATCACTTTCAGCCTTGTATGCTGCGGCCGCATTCATCGTCTGTGGAGTACCACTTGAAGATATTTATATGATACTCACGCCTCTTCATTCGCAGAATTTCATCGATATGCAGGACGGGATTTTGACAAACAATAGAAGGCTCATTACCAAAACAATGTGGTTCAACGGCACCGCTATTTCAAACAAGGCCCAGCGGGCACTGCGCAATGAAAATGTTACGATTGTGGCTCATTCATCCGGATATACGCATTGTATGTACGAAGATGCCACGATAGACAGAAAGGTATATGAATATTTTGCCGAGCGGCTCAGCTCGTATTTATCGACGGACCTGACGCTGCAAATTTTCGCCAGCTTTCTGCGTTCCAATCGGGATTACCAAAAGTACTTTCAGGCCTGCCACGATTGCAGAGGACAGGCACAGTTTATAAAGGCGGAGGTATTGTTTCATTATGAGCACGGCAGCAACTACAGAATAGCAGACCAGACACAGGAAAAGTTGCTTGCTGAAGTTTCCGAGGAGGATTTTGTCTCTTATGAGATGCCCGGTCGAATTCGCTGTGATAAGCTTGATGAATTTCTTAAAAAGGAAAATGTCAATCCAAAAAACGAAGCAGGCAGGTCGGCTTTAATGAAGTTTATTGAGCCGGTCATTCCCAGGCCGCAGCAGTTCGTGGATGAACTGGCTGATTTTGTTCACGTGGAGCCAAAGCTGCCTACATTTGAGAAAAATTACCTGCTGAGCGAACCTATTAAAATCGGTGTAGAGCAAAGCAGAGAACAGATAATCGAGTATCTGCGGGAAATCCGCAGCAGCAATATCACTGCCGACCTTGCCTTTTATGCGTATCGCGATATGCAGAGCAGCGATTGGAGGCCTTTTATTAAGGCTGCGGTGGAACGTAACCCTGTCAGCGTCCGGATGGTCGATTCGAGGTCGCTCGAAGAGGTTTATCACTGGCTCCAGCAGATGCACAGCGCCTCAATTTACGATGGTAAGCGACTGGCTCAGCCTGACGAAGTGGCCAATTATGGAACCGGTGACGGCCTTGAAAAAGCCTTTCTGTTGGCCAACGTTATCCGCCAGGTAAATCCGCAACAGGAGATTCAGATAAAGGTGGAGAATAATGATGTGGTCGTAAAGGGAGATGGAGAATACAAGTTTGCGTCCGACAAGGCTCTCGAAAAAACCGTTCATATCGCACCTGCTGGCACTATCAGCGCAACTGGGTAAAATGGGGTATTTAGAGGGGGTGGATTAAAAAAATTAAAAAAAATCAAAAACACAATTGACAAATAGGAGTAAATACTAAATAGTATTTGCTATGAGAAAGAAAAGCAAAAAGATAAATTGTACCGAACTTGATGAAAAGACCCGCTGGTTCGAGGACCGGTGCAGAGAAATCGGCCTGAAAGTTACGCCACAGCGGGTAGCTATATACAAGGAGCTTCTCAGGACAGATGAGCATCCGTCAGCAGAGACGCTGTGCAAAAAGGTCCGAAGGCAATTCCCCAATATATCGCTGGATACTGTTAACAGGACGCTGCTGACCTTGGCTGAGATTGGGGCGGCGTTTGTGGTTGAGGGCTCCGGTGAGCCGAGAAGATTCGATGCCGGGCCGCAGAGCCATCAGCATTTTAAGTGCGTAAAGTGCAAAAGGATTATTGATTTTCATTATAAGCCGTTTGATAATATACCTGTTCCAAAAACCCTTACCAAGAGATTTACAGTATTGAGAAAAACAGTGTATTTCGAGGGCGTTTGCGATTTGTGCGCCGGGAAATAACAATCTTAATCGTTTTTATGTGAAAGTCGCATTGTGCATTTTTCAAAAGAGGCAAAATGCAGATATCAAGGTCTAAAGTTGCCATAGTAGGCGCTGGAAATGTGGGCAGCACCTTCGCTTTTTCTTTGATGATAAAGGCAGTTGCCAGAGAGATTGTTCTTATTGATGTGGACCGGAGACGTGCCGAGGGTGAATGTATGGATTTAAATCACGGCGCCAGTTTCGTTCAGCCGGTAAATATATATTCTGCCGGGTTCGAAGGCTGTGAGGGAGCTGATGTTGTAGTTATCACTGCCGGTGCTAAACAGAAACCTGGCCAGAGTAGGACAGATTTAGTTCAGGCAAACGCTGATATCTTTAAGCAAATCATACCTAAAATAGTAGAATTTGCTAAGGATACCATATTGTTAGTTGTTTCAAATCCTGTGGATATATTGACATATATAACCTTAAAGATGTCGGGTTTTCCTTCGAACAAAGTTATGGGCTCAGGCACAGTGTTGGATAGTTCAAGATTCAGGTATCTGATAGGTGAACACTGCCATTTGGACCCGAGGAACGTTCACGCTTATATTATTGGTGAGCACGGCGATACTGAACTTCCCGTATGGAGCCACGCCAATATAGGCGGAATGGTGCTGGCTAAATACTGCCCGGTTTGCGATGGACATTGTGATTATAAAAAAGAGCTGGGTAAAATTTTTGAGCAAGTAAAAAATGCAGGCTATAAAATTATAGAAGCAAAAGGAGCTACTTATTATGCTATAGGTCTGGCTTCGGTAAGAATTGTCGAATCTATATTAAGGGATGAGAATTCAGTACTCCCTATCTCTGCCTTAATAAATGATTACTATGGAGTGAATGACGTTTGTTTGAGTATTCCATCTTTGGTTAACAGAAATGGTGTGGAAAAATCTCTAAGGCTTGAGCTCTCTGAGCTTGAGCAAGAGCAGCTACGACATTCAGCGAAGACATTAAAGGATATAGTAAAGAAAATAAAGCTGTAGTATTGCTATGGATGTATGGGTTTTGTGGAAAGGACACGATTTTCATAAAAGGAGGTTTATAAATGAATCTTAAAGGCACACAGACCGAAAAGAACTTATTGACCGCGTTCTCGGGTGAATCGCAGGCGAGGAACCGTTACACATACTTTGCCAGCCAAGCTCGAAAAGAAGGCTACGAACAGATTGCCGCCATCTTTGAAGAAACAGCTAATCAGGAGAAGGAACACGCCAAGCGCGAGTTCAAATTCCTTCAAGGCGGCGAGGTGGAAATTACCGCAGCATTTCCCGCTGGCGTCATCGGCAACACACTTGAGAACTTAAAGGCAGCCGCCGCAGGAGAGCATTACGAGAATACCGAGATGTATCCAGGCTTCGCTAAAATCGCAGACAAAGAAGGATTCGGTGAAATCGCCGAGGTTTTCAGAAATATTGCAGTTGCTGAGAAACGCCATGAGCAAAGATACATTGCACTGGCGAAGAACATAACCGAGGGACAAGTTTTCAAGCGGAAAAAGCCGGTAAGATGGGTCTGCAGGAACTGCGGCTATGTCCACGAGGCTGCAGAAGCTCCTGCTGAGTGTCCTTCATGTGCACATCCGCAGGCGCATTTTGAACTGGAAGCGGCCAACTACTAAAAACTCCGGAAGGTAATAGCTATGCAGGAGCGAAAAGGTCTGGTAACGATGAAAGGCAATCCCCTGACTTTGGTGGGTAACGAAGTCAAGGTTGGCAATGTGATGCCGGATTGTGAGGTTGTTGGGAAAGAACTGGCGCCTGTAAGGCTTTCTTCCTTTCACGGCAAAGTATGTATCATTTCGTCTTTCCCATCGCTTGATACCTCGGTGTGCGATATGATGACACGAAGATTCAACGAGGAAGCGGTCGCATTAGGCAGCGATGCGGTGGTGCTGGCGATTAGTATGGACCTGCCATTTGCACAGGACCGCTGGTGCATAGCCGCGGATGTTAAGAATATCAATATGTTCTCTGACCACCGCACAGCGTCGTTTGGCCAGGCCTTTGGTGTGCTTATAAAGGAATTGCGTTTGCTTGCGCGGGCGGTGTTCGTAGTGGATAGAAAAGGAATCGTGCGGTACACGCAGATAGTCGACGAGCTGACCGATGAGCCGGACTACGAGGCGGTGCTGAAGGCAGTAAAGAAGTTGGAGAAATAATGTATTTTATAGGGAACTTGGGATTCTGAAAGGGGAAGATTATGGCAAAGAAACTTGAAATTTACAAATGTATGATATGTGGCAACATTGTAGAAGTGCTGCACGGCGGTGCCGGCGAGCTGGTCTGTTGTGGTCAGCCGATGAAGAATCTTGCTGCGAAGACCGCTGATGAAGGCAAAGAAAAGCATGTGCCCGTCATCGAAAAAATCAAGGGCGGCTACAGGGTAAAAGTCGGCAGCGTTCCTCATCCTACGGAAGAGAAACACCATATCGAGTGGATTGAACTGCTCGCAAACGGCAAAGCGTATAGGCAGTTCCTCGAGGCAGGGATGGCACCTGAGGCCGTGTTTAATGTTGAGGCTGATTCTGTTAGCGCACGTGAGCATTGCAATATTCACGGGCTGTGGAAAGGATAAGAAATGATAAGCAAAAAGATAGAAGAGGCCTTGAACGGGCAGGTTAACGCGGAGATGTATTCGGCGTATCTGTACCTGTCGATGGAGTCGTATTTCAGGTCGCTGAATTTGAGTGGTTTTGCCGGTTGGATGAGAGCTCAAACGCAGGAAGAGATGATGCACGCGATGAAGCTTTACGACTTCATAAATGAACATGGCGGCAGGGTAACATTGAAGGCTATAGAGGGTCCGCCGACAAAATGGGAATCGCCGTTGGCTGTTTTCGAGGCCACCTACAAACACGAGCAAAAGGTAACAGGCCTGATTAACAAACTCGTAGATTCGGCTATTGAGCAAAAAGACCAGGCAGCGAACACCTTTCTGCAGTGGTTCGTAAAAGAGCAGGTCGAGGAGGAATCAAGTGTTGATAAGGTGGTTCAAAAGCTTAAAATGGCAGACAGAAATCCACAGGCAATGTCAACACTCGACCGCGAACTCGGACAGAGAGCACTAACATAACAACCGGCAACCAAAGGAGACTAAATAATGGGAGTAACTTTTAACGCATTTGAAATCTTTGAAATGGCAGAGCAGATTGAAAGAAACGGTGTAAAGTTCTACCGTAAAGCGGCTCAGAATATTTCCGACCGCCGGACGCGTCAAATGCTGGAAGAGCTTGCCGATATGGAGGTAGAGCATGAGAAAATTTTTGCCGATATGAGAAAACAGCTTTCAGAAGAAGCGCAAGCAGAAAGAGTCTTTGACCCTGAAAATGAAATGGCCTTGTACCTGCAGGCAATGGCAAGCGGCCACGTCTTTGACTTAAGAAAGGACCCAAGCGAGCAGCTAAAGGGCACTGAGAGTATAGAGGATATTCTGAAAATGGCTATCGATGCGGAAAAGGATTCTATTGTTTTCTATCTTGGTCTGAAGGATTTCGTTCCCGTCAGGGCCGGCAAAGATAAGGTCGAGGCAATCATCAAAGAAGAAATGGGCCACATTGCCGTTTTGAATCGAAGATTCCCGGTTTTGAAGTAGCACAGTAAAGTGGTCCCGGTTGATTGCTGTCAGCCAAATCTGCTCAGGGAATGCAAATGTTGGATTTGGAATCGTTGTTTAATTTGAGTTTGGTATGTGCATAAGAAAAACCAGCACAAGGAGCTAAAGAGGTGAAAAAATATAAATGTTCAATATGCGGCTATATTTATGACCCGGCGATGGGTGACCCTGATAACGGCGTTGCAGCCGGCACTGCTTTTGAGGATTTACCCGATGATTGGACCTGTCCGGAGTGCGGGGCCGGCAAAGACGATTTCGAACCGATTTGATGAGAAAAACAATTTTTAAAAAGGAACAAAATGTTACAGGATGGCGAAAAAGGTGTAATTATTCAGCGGGACAAGCAGAGTTATGCGGTGGCTCCGCATATTCCATGTGGAGTTGTCCAGCCCCAGACCCTGCGAAAACTCGCTGATGTGGCGGAAAAATATAACGCTGCGGCCTTGAAGATAACCAGTGCAGCAAGAATCGCAATAGTCGGAATAAATGAAAAGGATGTTGATGCCATCTGGTCGGAGCTGGGTATGTCGCCCGGTTTTGCGGTCGGGCTTTGTGTTCGAAGTGTCAAGGCTTGTCCGGGTACAACGTTTTGCAAGCGCGGTATTCAGGACAGCCTCGCTCTTGGCTTGAAACTCGATGAGAAGTATCATGGTTTGGAATTGCCCGCCAAACTTAAAATTGGTGTAAGTGGCTGCCCAAACCAGTGCGCTGAAACCTGTATAAAGGACATCGGGCTCGTCGGTATGCCTAAGGGCTGGAGATTGTTGGTTGGCGGCAACGGCGGCGCCAAGCCGAGACTATCCAAAGAGTTGGCCAAAGAAATTACCGCTGAAGAGGCGATTGAATTGGTCGAGAAAATTGTCGAGTATTATAAGGACAATGCCCGGCCGCATCAAAGATTAGGTTCGATGATAGAGAAAATGGGCTTTGATGAGTTCAAAGCCGCTATACTTGGTGATTCATAAGCCATTTAACGACCGGTAGTTCGCATCGGGCACTGAGGAGGGGATTACGGCTGCATTTAGACAGGTGCGGGATGATATAAAAGCATTCACTGAAACTATCCAAGAAAGCCTCGAAAAAGCAGCCTTGAACCGTGAAAAAGGACGGTTTTCCAGCTTTTTTTGAAATTCTTGAAGAAAAACAGTTTTTCCCTTGAACAAATCACTATGTAGGACTATAATAGTCTTATACAATGACAATAGCTTTAATAGGCGGTAAGAGATGGATGCATTGCGTAGAAATACAGATTATGCGTTGCGTATGATGGTGAATCTCGCAAGCCCTTTTA
>CAYLXD010000007.1:0-10542 GCA_964387515.1 uncultured Pirellulales bacterium
CATCATAACGGTACTTGCCGCCTCTATGGGCTGCTGGTCGAACGACGCTTTTGTCTGTCCTCGTTTAAACCATCCGTTGCTGCCGATGAAGCTGAAATGGTTCCCGTTAAAAGTGTTTTCAAGGAGAAATTCGCAGGTCTTTTTTGCGACGTCGAGATATTTCTCATCCTCAAAAGTCAGGCCCGCCACAAGCAGTGCATGTGGCAAAACAGCGTTATCGTAGGTCAATCTGTTCTCAAACCACTGCCAGGCGGGGTCGCTGTTTTTTTCATACAGCACCATTAACCTGTCGGCGGCAAGGGTCAATTGTCGCTTTATATCACTGGCCCCGGGAAACTGCTTAAGATAATCACTCATACCAAGTATTGAATACGCCATACCCCTCGGGTATTGCTTTTCGACAAGCCCTACGGACCTGTCGAAGCATTCTTTTATCACTGATAAATACGAAGGCAGAGGCGGCTTTGCCATAACCGTTCCAAGGGCCCACAATACCCTCCCGAAGGCGTCACTTTCAGGCTCATTTTTTACCCATGTTCTGTCGAAATTCATATAGTTTCTGATAGAACCGTCACTGTTCTGCGAGTGAAGGATAAAGGACAGGTACGTCTCGAAAATCCGCAGAGCCTGGGGCTCAGGGTATTGCGCGTAATACCTCGTCATTGTAATTACAGCCCTTGCGTTGTCATCCGTGCAGTAACCATGTTTTCGATTTGGAATGGTAAACGTCGCGTGCTGATATAACCCGGTATCATCGGTCAGCTTTTGCAGGTGAACCAACGACGGTTCGGGTACCTCACCGGTTATGGTTTCTGCTTTAGATGTCGCGGCTTTAGCCGCGACGCGAACCGGAGCCTGCTTTGCGATAAAGAGCTTCCAGTAAACCTGACCTATTTTCGGCCAGACCCTCGACCTGCCATAATCGTAGGCCTTTCTTCGTAAGGAATAAAACTGCGTATCATCGTGAAGTATCTCGACTATTACTTCAGCCAGTTGCTTCCAGTCACCGAATCTCACGAGCCTGCCTTGTCCTCTGGCGAGCAGCTCCATAGCTGCCCAGTAAGGCGTCGAGACGACGGCTTTGCCGCTACCAACGGCAAAGGACAAGGTGCCGCTTGTCAACTGCTCCCTGTTCAGATACGGAGTAACATAAAGGTCGGCTGCACACAAAAAATTGCACAGTTCTTCGTCACTTACGAACCGGTTGTGAAAAATAACATGTTCCTGCAGGTTCAGTTCTTTCACCATTTGCTGCAGGCTGAACCTGTAGGATTCACCATCGTATTTCAACACCGATGGGTGCGTCATACCCAGCACTATGTACAGGACAGAGGCCTCTGCCTTCACTATGGCCGGCATGGCCTTTAGCATAACCTCTATACCCTTGTTTTTGTTTAGCAGGCCGAACGTTAAAATGGTCTTTCGGTCCTCCATGCCGAATTTGTGCTTGTAGTAATTGCTGTCAACGAAGGGCAAATCCGGTATGCCGTGTGGAATTAATTCTATCTTCTTTTCGGATACATCGTAAATGTCCCGCAGCATAGCCACACCGCGTTCATTCATTGTGATTACTTTATAGGAAGTGTTACAGACGTCCATCATCGATTTGTAATGGCGGGGGTTGGGGTCACCAAGAATGGTATGAAGTGTTGTTATGACCGGCACATTTAGTCTGTTCAGCAGCAGACTCAGGTAAGAGCCCCCCTCACCACCAAACAGACCAAACTCATGCTGGACCGATACCAGATCGACATGGCTGAAATTTATATAGTCGGCGGCACAGATATAATCATTTTTCACATCTTGGCGGATTTCAAACCTGACCGGGGCAGCGTACTTTAAGTCATTATCCTGACGCACCGCAACCACCAGAGGTTCGAATTGTCCTTTACCAGAGGCTTTTAAACTGCTGATAAGGTCGGAGGTAAAAGTCGCAATTCCGCACCTCCTTGGCGGGAAAGAAGAAATAAACGCCACTTTTTTGGTGGTACTTTTTGCCATCCCTAACACCCAGTTTGATTTTACGTAGCCCCAAGAAAGGCAGCATCATTCTAACTGCGTCTGGTTAGCCTGTCAAGAAAATTGACAGTTTAGGTCGGGTAAAGACCCGGTTTTTGCTTAATTTGTTGCTGCTTAGCCGGCGAAAAAACCAAAAAACCCGATTTTTGAAGAAAAACTTGAGTTTTTGCTTACTCTTCACTTTTTTTCTGGCGAAAATCGCGAAACTGGTATAATACACTACTAATAAAGTAGGAATAAAGGAAATTCAGTGTGAGACTTTCGACTCGTACCAGATACGCAGTAAGAGCTATGCTGGAATTGGCTGCAAGCAGGAGCAATGCTCCTGTACAGCTTAAAACCATCGCCAGTCGCCAGGATATATCGGTAAAATATCTGGAACAACTGATGGCGGCCCTTAAAACAGCGGGATTTGTCAGAAGTGTACGGGGTTCCAAGGGCGGCTACATCCTTGCCAAACCCCCGAATCAAATCAAGCTTGACCACCTTTTCAGTTGCTTAGAGGGACCCGTAACCACTGTCGAATGTGTTGAAAATGACAGTCTCTGCGACCGTGCTGCAAACTGCGCACCAAGGCTGCTCTGGGCCGAACTGCAGGAGGCAATTATGCGCGTTCTAAAATCCACAACACTGCAGGATTTAGTTGACAAAACAAAGACATATGCTAAAGCTGACTATCAGATATAAACGAAAAGCAGTAAGGATTAGATACTGTTAGGCAAGCCTGACGATTATTTGGTAGAGGTCTTTCAAAATGGAAAAGAACAAGCTTATAGGCAAAGAGATAGAAAAGCTGGTCGGCAAAATCGCAGACACTTATAAAGGCGATATGGGGATAAATTTCATTGACGCGACCAATCTGCCTGTGCGGGATAAAATCCTGGAGGTGCTGGAACTGCTGACGGAAATCCTTTTTCCGGGTTATACCGGCAAAAGGGCCGTCACAAAAGCAAACGTCAATTACATCGTTGTCGATATTCTCTATCACGTCTATACGGAGCTCTCCGAGCAGATAGAGCGGGCCTTCAAGTATCGCTGCAGAATGGAAAAGTGCGACACAGGTGACTGCCGAAAAATGGCCGAAGACGCCACAGGGCATCTGCTGGCACAATTGCCGAATATCAGAGAACTGCTCAAAGGAGATGTCGTGGCCGCTTTTGATGGAGACCCTGCCGCAAAATCCTATGAGGAAATAGTCTTAAGTTATCCCTGCATCATAGCAATCGCAACGTACCGTATCGCCCACGAATTGTATCTAAAAGATGTGCCGTTGATTCCGCGAATAATGACCGAATGCGCACACGCAAAGACCGGAATTGACATACACCCCGGCGCAAAAATAGGCAAAAACTTTTTTATCGACCACGGCACGGGTGTGGTAATAGGCGAAACCACCATAATCGGCAACAATGTGAAAATCTACCAGGGAACGACACTCGGCGCACTGAGCTTCCCAAAAGACGAGAGAGGAAGGATAATCAAAGGCGGCAAAAGACACCCAACCATAGAGGACAATGTAACAATCTATGCCGAGGCCACGATACTGGGCGATGTGGTTATTGGCAAAGATACTGTAGTTGGCGGTAATGTCTGGATAAAGGAGTCTGTACCTGCTGGTGTCACCGTCACGACCTCGAATCCGGAGTTGGTCTACACAAAGCGCAAAAAACCAGACGCAAAAAACTAATCGAGGAGAGGTGTTTTGGACGAGCATCTAATCGAAAAAATAAAGAAGTTAAAACAGCAGCAAAACGCCGTAATACTTGCGCACAATTATCAGCCAGGCGAGATACAGGATTTGGCGGATTTTACCGGCGATTCACTCGGACTGAGTATAAAGGCTGCCGAGACCGACGCGGAGGTGATTGTATTTTGTGGGGTGCGGTTTATGGCAGAGACCGCCGCCGTTCTTTCCCCTGAAAAGACCGTACTTTTGCCGGACGAACTGGCCGGCTGTCCTCTCGCTGATATGATAACCGTTGACCAGCTGCGAAAACTAAAACAGCAGCATCCGAACGCGCTGGTGGTCTGTTACGTCAACAGCTCAGCCCAGGTAAAGGCCGAGAGTGATTATTGCTGCACCAGTGCCAATGCTGTTGAAGTGGTAGAGTCTTTGCCGGCTGATAAGGAGATTATCTTTGTGCCGGACCAGCATCTTGGCCGGTTCGTCATCGAAAAAACCGCTCGAGAGCTTATACTCTGGCCGGGCTATTGCCACGTACACGTGGTGATAACCGAAGCGGACATCAGAAACGCAAAAGCAAAGTATCCGGATGCGATTGTGATGGCGCACCCTGAATGTACCGAGCCAGTCAAAGCTCTTGCCGACGAAATACTCAGCACAGGTCAGATGTTAAAATTCGCCGGCAAAAACTCAGCAAAGCGGTTTATCGTGGCGACTGAGATAGGTATGATATACGCTCTGAAAAGGCAAAATCCGCAGTCCGAGTTTATCGCAGCCAGTGAACAGGCGATTTGCCCCAATATGAAACGGATAAGCATAGAAAAAGTGCTCTGGTCACTGGAAGATATGCAGTATAAGGTTACGGTACCGGACAATGTGCGGGTAAAAGCTAAAAGGGCTATCGACAGAATGGTAGCAACTTTACCTGCAAAATAAGGAAGGTCTTAACAAAGATGGACGAACAGACGAAATACCACCTGGAGACATTAGCACTGCACGCGGGCCAGAAAGTCGATTCAGACACCTTAAGCAGAGCAGTACCGATTTATCAGACAACCAGCTATTGCTTTAAGGACACCGAGCACGCGGCGAATCTGTTTGCGCTCAAAGAGTTCGGCAATATTTACACTCGCCTGATGAATCCCACAACGGATGTGCTCGAAAAGCGATTGGCTGCACTGGAAGGCGGCGTAGGCGGCTTGGGATTAAGCTCAGGGCAATCGGCGATTTATGTCAGCATTTTTAATATCTGCGGTGCAGGGGGCCACATCGTCTCTTCGAATTCACTTTATGGCGGAACGGTTACACTGTTTAGCCAGACGTTTGCTAAACTCGGTATTGAGGTGAGTTTTGTCGACCCGAAGGAGCCTGACAATTTCGCAAAAGCAATCAGGAAAAACACGCGACTGATTTATATTGAGACGATTGGCAATCCCAAGAACGACATCTTGCAGTACGAAAAGACAGCCGCCATTGCCCACGACAATGGCATGCCCGTTATCTGCGATAACACTGTTGCGACGCCCATATTGTTCAGGCCGTTCGAATATGGCATCGATATTGTTGTCCATAGCTGCACGAAGTTCATCGGCGGCCACGGCACAAGCATCGGCGGGGCCATTGTCGATTCCGGCAAATTCGACTGGACCAACGGCCGATACCCAGAAATGACCGAGCCGGACCCAAGTTATCACGGCGTCAAATATGTCGAAGGTTTTGGCCCGCTGGCGTACATCATAAAGGCAAGGACTCAATTCCTGCGCGATATGGGCAGTTGTATGTCGCCGTTTAATGCGTTTCTGTTTCTCCAGGGTCTGGAGACGCTGCACCTTCGTATGCCGAGGCATTCTGAAAACGCCCTGATGCTTGCAAAATGGCTCGAAAAGCAGGATACTGTTAACTGGGTTAATTATCCCGGCCTCGAATCGCATCCGGACTACAAGTTGGCCAAAAAGTATCTGCCGAAGGGTCAGGGTGCCATTTTAGGCTTCGGGATTAAAAGGGGCAGACAGGCTGGTATCAAGTTTATTAACAGTGTTAAGTTAGCCAGTCACCTCGCAAATATCGGCGACAGCAAAACCTTAGTGATTCACCCGGCCAGTACGACACATCAGCAGTTGACCGAAGCCGAGCAGCTCGCCGCGGGCGTTACGGATGATTATGTTCGTGTCTCTGTAGGAACCGAACACATTGATGATATAATAACTGACTTCGAACAAGCCTTGCACAAAAGTCAAAGGTAAGAGATATGTGGGAATATACGGATAAAGTAAAAGACCATTTTTTCAATCCTCGAAACGTCGGTGAAATAGAAAACCCTGACGGCACCGGCGAGGTTGGTTCACTGGCCTGCGGTGATGCCTTGAGGCTGACCTTCAAGCTCGATGAAAACGGCAAAATTGCTGACGCAAAATTCAAGACCTTCGGCTGTGCAAGTGCGATTGCCACATCATCGGTCCTTACCGAAATGATAAAGGGAATGACGGTGGAGCAAGCCGCTAAAGTAACAAATAAAGACATTGCAGATTATCTCGGCGGCCTGCCGGAACAGAAAATGCACTGCTCGGTTATGGGAAGAGAAGCCCTCGAAGCGGCAATTGAAAATTACCGTACCGGTGGCAGGAAAAAACACGAGCTTGAAGGCAGGGTAGTGTGCAACTGCTTTGGTGTAACTGAAAAGGAAATCGAAAGAGTAATACGCGAAAACGACCTGACAACGGTTGACCAGGTTACGAATTACTGCAAAGCAGGCGGTGGTTGCGGCGGTTGCAAAGGCGAAATCGAAAAAATTATAGAAAGATTGCAGGGCGACAAAGCAGGACAGGTAACCGAACCGACTCCTCGATGGGCCGGCAGAATGACCAATATCCAGAAGATACAATTAATCGAGCAGACGATAAACGAGCAGATTCGCCCCGCCCTGCGGGCCCACGGCGGCAATATCGAATTGATAGATGTTGAAGGCAACAAAGTAATCGTTGCATTTAGAGGTATGTGTGCCCAGTGTAAGCTCACCGAATTCACGATGAAGGACGTCGTCGAAGCCAAGCTAAGAGAATTTGTCTCCGAAGAGCTTTTCGTTGAGGAAGATAAGGATTCGGCGCAGGAGCCACACAACCACAGGCAATAAAATGAAGACAATATATTTTGACAATAATGCCACTACAAAAGTGGCCGAGGAAGTACTCGAAGTGATGAAGCCCTTTTTCTGCGAGCTTTACGGCAATCCTTCGAGCATGCACACTTTCGGCGGACAAATTGCCGGCAGTATCCGCAAGTCGCGCCAGCAGGTGGCCAACCTTCTGGGCTGCGACCCGGCCGAGATTATATTTACAAGTGGCGGTACCGAAAGTGACAATGCGGCTATAAACGGCGTACTGGCTGCGGCAGCTGACAAACGCAAAATCATAACTTCCCGCATCGAGCACCCCGCCGTCCTGTCGGCCTGCAGAGAATTGCAAAATCACGGCTATACAGTGATAGAACTGAAAGTGGATAAACAGGGTCGCCTTGTTCTGGACAAGCTCGAAGAACAAATCGACGATGATACCGCACTGGTTACAATAATGTATGCAAACAATGAGACCGGCGTCATATTCCCGGTCGAGCAAATCGCCGAGCTGGTTAAAAGCAAAGGTTCGGTATTTCACACCGACGCCGTCCAGGCGGTCGGCAAAATCCCGCTGAACCTCTCGAAAAGCAATATCGATTTGCTCAGTCTTTCCGGCCATAAGCTGCACGCGCCAAAAGGCATCGGCGTTCTGTACGTCAGGAAAGGAACACGTCTGTCGCCGTTTATGTTAGGCGGTCATCAGGAAGCCGGCAAACGTGCCGGCACAGAAAATGTCCCCGGCATAGTCGGGCTGGGCAAAGCCTGTGAATTGGCCGCCAAAAACATAAAAGAAGAAAACGAAAAGGTAAGAAAGCTGCGGGATAAACTCGAAAATGCAATATTGAAAAGCTGCCCGGACTGCCGGCTCAATGGCGATAAAGATAATCGCCTGCCCAATACAAGCAACATCAGTTTCGAATTTATTGAGGGCGAAGCGATTCTGCTTATGCTCGATAAATTCGGCATCTGTGCCTCCAGCGGCTCCGCCTGCACCTCCGGCTCGCTCGAGCCTTCTCACGTCCTGCGTGCTATGGGCGTACCCTTCACAGCCGCCCACGGCTCAATCCGATTTAGTTTAAGCAGATACAACACCGAAGAAGAAGTGGATTACGCCATCGAGAAGGTTCCCCCAATTATAAACCGCCTCCGTGAATTATCGCCATTTGTTGTAAAATAATTTGCTCTTTCCAATTATCAGGTCAATAAGAAAAACCTAAATGAAAAAATTGCCTTGACTAAAGGCTACTTTATTACTATTTGATATTTTAAGCTCCTATTGTTTATTCACTCGGATGCATAGCAGAAGTCAACCTGATTTTGATGGACTCGAATTAAGGGAAGGCCTCTGTGAATATTATTGGGATTTCAGCTTTTTATCACGACAGTGCTGCATGCCTCATCCGTGACGGCCAGATAATTTGCGCAGCGCAGGAAGAACGCTTCACACGCAAAAAGCACGACTGGTCGTTTCCAAAAAACGCCATAAATTACGTCCTGACCAACACCAGCTCGGACGAAAAGGATATTGACATCGTCGCCTTTTACGACAAGCCCTTTCTAAAGTTCGAACGCATACTCGAAACCTACCTCGCGTACGCACCTTCGGGCGTCCGCTCATTTCTTAAGGCGATGCCACTCTGGATAAAGCAAAAAATATGGATAAAAGAGCTTATCAGGAACGAGCTTAATTTTGACGGCAAAATTATCTTTCTCGAACATCATCTCTCACACGCCGCCTCGGCTTTTTTCCCTTCACCTTTCCAAAAGGCGGCTTTCCTCACCGCAGATGGAGTCGGTGAATGGGCAACCTCCAGCTATGGGTTGGGCGAGGATAATAAAATAACTATTCTCGCTGAAATGAATTTCCCTCATTCGCTTGGCCTGCTGTACTCAGCCTTCACTTATTACACTGGCTTCAAAGTAAATTCCGGCGAATACAAACTGATGGGCCTAGCCCCCTACGGTCAGCCCAGGTATAAAAACCTCATACTTTCAGAGCTAATGGACCTTAAAGAAGATGGCTCATTCAGATTGAATATGGAATACTTCAACTATTGTGCCGGCCTGACAATGACCAATGGAAGATTCGCAAGACTCTTCGACGGCCTGGTCAGAAAACCCGAATCACGGCTCGAACAGCGCCACATGGACCTTGCCCGCTCGATTCAGGAAGTCACCGAAGAGATAATGCTGCGTATGGCTCGCCACGTCCACAATCAAACCGGGGCCAGCATGCTCTGCTTGGCTGGTGGGGTCGCACTGAATTGTGTTGCAAATGGAAGGATACTAAGGGAAGGACCCTTCGAGGATATCTGGATTCAACCAGCGGCCGGTGACGCCGGCGGCGCACTCGGAGCAGCTCTCTTTGTTTGGCACCAGTATCTGGGTAACCCCAGAACATCTGACGGCAAAAACAGTCCACAACGCGACTCCCGCCTCGGACCCGAATTCCAAAAAGGGTATATTTGCAGGTACCTCGAGGATAACGAAATCCCTTACACTGAGATATCTGATGAACAAATCCCCGAAAAGGTCGCTGACCTCATTGCCCAGCAAAAGGTTGTCGGATGGTTCCAGGGACGTATGGAGTTCGGCCCGAGAGCGCTGGGCAGCCGTTCAATCCTCGGAGATGCCCGTTCACCGGATATGCAGGAAACAATAAACCTGAAAATTAAATTCCGCGAAAGCTTTCGACCATTTGCGCCCTCGGTGCTCTCAGAACGCGCCGCCGACTATTTCGAAATCGACCGCCCAAGCCCGTATATGCTGCTGGTCGCGCCCACCAACACCAAAATCCGGCGCCAAACCACCGACCAGGAGGAAAGACTCTCCGGCATCGATAAACTAAGAGTTGTGCGTTCGACAATCCCCGCCGTAACACACGTCGATTACTCCGCCAGGCTTCAGACTGTCGATGAAAAAGACAATCAGCTCTATTACAGAATGATAAAAAAGTTCGATGAAAAATACGGTTGTCCTGTAGTCATCAACACATCCTTCAACGTAAGAGGCGAACCTATCGTATGCACCCCTTCAGACGCCTATCTGTGTTTTATGCGGACAAATATGGATTATCTGATTATGGGAAATTACCTCATTAAAAAAGAAAGCCAAAGGCCGCTGGACAAAGATATAAACTGGCTAAGGGAATTTGACCTGGATTAAGGACAATATGAGCATCCCTAAAATAAACAATTCACAGAGCGCTGGACAGTTGCGCAAATTCGCAATCACTATGGCCTCTGTCCTGGCGTTGATTGCCATCCTGCTTTTGTACAGCCGGAAGGGATCCTGCGCGTACCTGTTCTTACTTTCACTTGTCTTTTTACTGTTCGGAGTGCTCGCACCAGCATGTCTAAAGCCCGTATACAAACTGTGGATGGCCCTGTCCAGCATAATGGGCTGGTTTGTAACAAGGTTAATCCTCTGTACGCTGTTTTATCTTGTGCTTACTCCTATCGGCTTACTGGCAAAGCTGTTCGGTAAAAGCTTTTTAGGGCTCAAAATCGACCCGGATGCTGACACCTACTGGGTCCTGCGAAAAAACTCACAGCCGGAAAAACCCGATTATGAAAAACAGTTCTGAACCACTATCGATTCTCAAAAAGATCGTCTTCGCTTTAGTGCCGCTGATTATTCTGCTGATTATCTTAGAAGTCAGCCTCCGAATCGCCTATTTTCAGGCCAAAAGCCGCAGCCCACTGGCACTTATTACCTCGTTCAGACA
>CAYLXD010000007.1:10642-29267 GCA_964387515.1 uncultured Pirellulales bacterium
GACACTTCGCCCGGACGATGGCCATTTATCCAGATTTGGCAACAAAGTCGTTGCCGACAAGCTCGCCGAATACATTGATAAATACTCAGACTACAGAACTACCTTTCAATTCGAAAAAAGGGGAGCTCTCTTTGGCGACCTAAAGCCTAACGACAGCAGTATATGGCAGATAAAACCCAATATGCCCTACAGAGTCACAACCAACACACAGGGCCTGAGAATGGACTATGACCTTACCTTCCCAAAGAAAAAACAGCGAATATTAGTCCTCGGCGATTCCGTAACCTTCGGTCCGTATCTGCCCAATCACCACACTTACCCTTATTTACTCGAAAGAAAATATTCTGACAAAGAGGTTATCAACGCTGGCGTCGCAGGATATACTATCACCGACGAGTTGTCCCTCTTTGTCGAAAGGGCAAGATACGTCGAACCGGATATCACCATACTACAGGTGCTGGATAATGATATTTTCGGCCTGTTCTTCTTCAAAAAGAATGAGTTCGACAGAAAAAAAAGGTTCTACCAGCCCTCAGTGCTGGAGAAAAAGTATCTTGAGCAGTTCAATAAAAAGTAGCCGAAGGATCTGCTATGTCTAAACTGTCCATACTGGCAGAGTTTTGGGATTTCCTCAAAGTCAGAAAGAAATGGTGGCTGCTGCCCATTGTCATTTTCCTGCTGCTTCTGGCCGCCCTGATTGTCCTGACCCAAGGTTCAGCTGTCGCACCGTTTATATACGCCTTGTTTTGACACGCCGGTTGGGATAACCGCTTTCTGCAGCCGCCGGATTTGAAAAACTGCCGAAGGAGGGAGTCGAACCACTACCTCCGTGGGTCTTTCGGTTAGGGTTACGTGTTATCTTCCTTGCACATCCAGAAAACCCTTCTTTTTCAAGGCTCGCAGTATTACGCATGTGCACAGCCCTGTCAAAAATATCAATACCCAGACCGGGTCAAATTGCCACCTGCCTTCATAAAATCTGTCTCCGAACACTTCGATGGTGGTAAAACAAGCTATTATTGCAAAGAACCACGGGTACTCACGATTGAGAGCAACCCGCCACGAAAACCGATAGGCTGACCTGCGCCAAAGCTTAATTTTGGGGACGAGCATCGGCGTCTTTTCAGCCCATTGAGCAAAGAGCGCTCCGAACTTCTGCGAAAGAAACTTCTCTTCCACGATGATTATCCTCTCGTAGAATAGAAAAAATGCGAGGAAACAAAACGCAACCAGTAAAATAGAACGGGCGAATAAAACGATTCCGACCCATATTATAAAGTTGGCGAGATAAAGAGGATGTCTGACAATGGAATACATACTCGTGGTATTCAGCTCCTGGGCGTTGGGTACGCTCTTAGTTCCGCCCGATGTCCCCGCAGGCACATGCCCTACCGTGTATATCCTTATCCCCAGCCCTAACAGCGATATTGCAAAGCAAAAGAGCCCCCAAAGTTGGTCCAGCAGGTGATTGCCTTCTAAACATTTAAAATCCCTCGGGACTATGAGGAAAAGCGGTAAGATAAGCAGCGGGAGAAAACTTCTCCACCTGAAAAACCAGTCGTCCTGGCTTTTCACTTGGTCAACGCAGGATACTTTCTTTTCCTCTGACTTACAACTCCATTTGGCGATGATGGAGACAGCTATTGCGACGGGCACATAAAATTTCAGCAGTATGTTCAGTTCGTCGAGTCCCTGAGAAATCCAGATTAGAACCGGGATAAGGAAAATCCCGACGAACGAGAGCATTTGTTCTCTTCCTGCGAAAATATCTTCAATTTTGGGGTTTTTATTTCTTATTCTTAAAGCTGCCCATCCGCAGAACACCCCTATCGCCGCCCCCGCAAAAACGTCCGATGGATGATGAGCTGAGTCCATCACACGCAAAGCCGCGATTCCGCTGCAGCCAATCACAATTCCAATTACCCACGGCCACCAAGCTGAAATTGCCAGAACCGTTCCAACCGCAAACACACCGGCGGTATCACCCGAAGGAAACGACCATTTCTCGGGCAATTGCCGCTTGTTCTCAACCTTTATCTCTGCTTTCATTACGTCGTCTGGTCTTGACCTTTTGACCACTGCTTTTATAGACAATACCGCGGGAGCCGTGATAATCAAAGCCAGAAGACTAATTAAAACTGTTTTGTGCCTTTCTGTAAGCCACACCCATAGCAGAAGCAGCCAGACCATAGGATACATCTTGCCCAACTGCCCAAAAGCTTCTTGCCAGACATTCTTACGGAACGGGGGTGGATCGTGCTGCAGCCAAGAAAACACCGCCTCATCGACAAAAATAAAACATATAATCATACCTGCGACAAGAACGCCTATCGTCATAAAGATAGCTGAATAGCTCTGTTTTTTCCTGTTCGCGTTGCTGCTCATTTCGAAGTTTCCTTTTTGCTCACTAATGCCACCACCTCAAGTTCTGTTCCCTTGGAATAATTTATCCCTTCTTTTGACGCTATTTCCTCAAAACTAATGTTGCCTGACTTTTGTCTGATATCATCGAAATCCTTCCTTGGGATTATTAATACTCGTTCCGTTGGGCTTTTAAGCCATCCAATGACTTCATCCTCTTCTTTTAGCTGGGTAATTTTTCTTCCAATATAAAAAATCAGCGTCGGCTCAGCATACTTATACATCGCTACAGGCACGTCTTTGCTCGTTTTTTCCCTCACTGCTTTTGCAAGAGGGGGGCTAATTTTAATCTCCTCAATCGCCGGCAATAAGCCGAATGATAACGGCGCCAAAAGTACAACAATCCCGACCAATATAATCTTTGCACTGTCTGTGAACCTCTCCAGAATCTGCAAAAGGCTGCAGATTATGGTCATCGCAAGGATGACTAAACCACAAATCAGTCCCGGTAGTTTAAGCCCTTCGATATTTAAAAGATGTCCAGCGGCAATCAGTACTGATGCAAGACCCAATCCGACCGGCATCAGAAACCACACCCCGCCGCGAAGCCATCTTCTGTCCCGCTCATTCAAAATATGTTTTCCTGCAGCAACGATTGTCCCTCCGACCATCACCGCTATCGCGGGCCAAACGAAGAGTATATAATGTGGCAGTTTTGTTGCAACCAGAGTCATCAGAATAACCGTCACTGAAATCCAGCTCAGCAATATGTTCCCTGCCCCTGCTGCACCAATTCTTTTTCCGGCAAGTGCTGAAAACGACCCCGGCAGAAATAACACCCACGGAAAAAAACCCGCAATTATCACGGCGGGATAGTATGGTAAATATAAAAGTAAATTTCCCCCGTGGCTTTCCAACGGCTTTGTTGCCCGTGCAAAAATATGGTGACCAAAGAACGCTCGGAAAAATTCCCCACCTGTTGAGTTGTCGGCGGGAATCGCCCACGCAAAAAAAATCCCGACAGCCATAATCACGGCCAGTGTTATTCCAGCAAAATTGCGAATGAATTCGGTGATGTTTCTGCGGCCAAACCAGAACACGACTGCCATTGCAGGCGCAGGAAAAAGCCCCATCGGCCCCTTTGCCAGTATCCCCAGGCCCATCAGCAGCCCCGCAATGACAAAATCGGAAAAATGAATTCTGTTACCGATGCGCCTGACAAAAACTGCCATAGCTCCGACATTCAACGGAAGTAACACGCCATCCACTATCGCAGAGCTTCCCACGAAAATCATAAGCAGCGTCGTGGCTAAAACTGCCTCCGCCAACAAACCTGCCTTTGCATCGAAAAGTTTCTTCCCTGTGTAAAATGTTAAAAGAAGTGCTACTGCTGTTCCCACCACTGCGAAGAATCGACAGGCGACTTCACTCGGCCCGAATAACCGCACGGGTATAGACATTAACCAGTAAATCAGAATCGGCTTGTCGGGCCGCAGATTGCCGTTAAAAGTCGGTACTAAATAATTGCCTGTCTCTATCATCTCAACTGTTGCTCTGGCGAATCTTGGCTCATCGCGGTCCCATAGCGTGCTGCTGCCGGCAATCAGCAGATACAAAACTGCGAATCCAGCACTAATCAGAATCGCTTTTGTCAATGGATGCCCCGGAATCTTTAGTTTAACATTATATCATTAAAAGAATTGCCGAAGGAGGGAGTCGAACCCTCACCGGGTTTAAGCCCGACGGGATTTTGAATCCCGCGCGTCTGCCAGTTCCGCCACTTCGGCCGGTTTAATTAGCCAATAATTATTGATTATTGATGATTCTTTGTCAATTATCAATCTGGAGCAGACGGCGGATATGAGGGTAAACTACGGGGCAAGAAAAGTATCTGTCTCGCACAGCGGCACTTCAACGCCCTGATAGACCTTTGTGTCCTGCAGCGTAAATATGTCGTCCTCTGCAATACCGAAACGACGCATCTTCAGGAATTTCACACTGCCGTCGTCGAGCAAAACGTTTTGGCCTGTGCGGTTGTGATTGGCGCTGTTGAGATTCAGCAGTTCTTTGTTCAGCCGAACTATGAACGTTTCATCGGGTCGCGGCAGAACTTCAAAAAGCGGGTTCAAATCTGATATTAAAATCATTCGACCAGCCGTACTTGCCCCCCGTGGTTTATTGCATCTTATTCGAAAGCTGAATGTCACGTGCTTTCTGTCTGGAAAATCGTTGTAGTCTTTTACTTGCAAGCTATCGAGCTGAACCGCTTGGCCCTGCATGGCACCTGGGCAGACAAAATCGGCTGGCTCGACATAACCCCCTCGAGGCAGAAGCCACAAATGGCGGGTATTCGAGTAGTTACCACTGCCCTGATAGCCTACCTTCCACCAGGGCGCCCCCGCTGCCGTCGCGACAGCCGGCATCTGACCATCGTGTTCAGCCATATACTGATTTATCCCTCCCGCAATCCGGGCAAGCTGCATCTGACATCGGTACTGGTAGTATTTCTGGCGAGCAAAGTTCAAAGGCGCAAACCATATGCTCGCTACTATCAAAATCACCGCCGCCGCCGCCAATACCCGTCCTATGTTCCACCACAAATGCCGCGGGCCGGCAACGGTCCTCGCCTGTTCATCTGCAAGCAACTGGGCAAGGCGAGCCTGGCTTGCGCGGGCGGTATTCGTAAGACGCAAAATCGTCCCCTCCACCAGCTCATCCGGGCACAATTCAGATTCTAAGCTATCGAGAGCACTGGCAACGAATTTCAAGGCGGAGTGAAGTTCGGCAGCTTGCTTATCGGAGCGAATCAGTTCCTCGGCTTCGGCAGTCTCTTTTTCGGTCGTTAAACCCAGGCAGTAATCAAATACTAATTGTCTTTGTCGATTGTCCAACGTACTCATTGAAGTTTCTTGCTCCCCACGGCTGCCTTCCAGTCTTTGGCGAAACGACCAACAGCCGTGTGCAATCTGCTTTTGACTGTGCCTATGGGTATACTTAAGATATCAGCCATTTGTTTGTAAGAAAATTTGTTAAAATAGGCTAAAATCAAAATTTCTCGCAGACTTTCCGGCATATCCGCTATAACCTCTCTAACGCGTCTGGCTGTCTCAGTCCTTTCGAGCTTCTCGTAAGGTACGCTTGTATCAGAAGTTAAACAGTTTAGCACGTCGTCGAACGACATCTCTTGTTGCTCTGCGATAGCACCGATGGAGATAGTGGCTGTTCGATGCTGCTTGCGAAGGAGGTCCTTTGCCTTATTTGCAGCTATAGTGAACAGCCACGGCCGTAGCGGCCGCGTCGGGTCGAAGCTGTCTCGGCTCGTAAAAAGCTGTAAGAATGTCTCCTGAAAGACATCCTCGACAAGACTTTGCCGGTTTAGAAAACGCCTTAGAAATACGTAAAGACCGTTTTTATAACGGCTTACGATCTCGCGAAACGCGTCCTCTTCGCCGGCGGCATAGCGAGCGAACAATTCAGCATCACTTAGTTTTTCAAAACCAGGTTCCATAGAGTTTTGAACTTTTAGTTCTCAGCTTTAAGTTTTATCGATAACGCTCGTATTATAAATAATTTAGGGGCAAATCCAAAGCCTTTATATTGATTAGCGGGATTTTTACCCCCATTCCAGCCCCCTATCGAGGCCCCGCATGTGTCAAATCAATGTTTAGCTCATTCAGCGAGACTTTTTGCTTCGGGTCTCTAAAACAGGGTTGACGTTGTATTTCTAACGGGGCCTGTTATCTTTTTGAGGCCTGGGAGCGCCTCACTACAGGCTGCGACTTGCTTTGCTTGTTTTGCCCTTCTTGGAGAACTTTCATTGCCTTTTTCACATCAGCAACTTTCAAAACACCCGTTGTCCTGCCGCCCTTGGCCCCGGCGGTGCAATATGCGTACGAAATATTTATGTGGCTCTTCGCGAGTTTTTCCGCCACCGTCGCCAACGCACCAGCCTTATTATCCAGGCTCACGCACAAAACTTCCGTCTGGTTATAGGGCATATTCAGTTTCGACAGCACCTCTTCTGCATTTTTCGTCGTTGCGAGCACCACCCTCAACACTCCATGCTCTACCGAATCCATCACCGTCATTGCTATCACATTAATCTTCGCACGTGCAAATTCACCGAGTATCTGTGCCAGCACACCCGGCTTATTCACCATAAAAATCGAAAACTGCGTCGCAACATACATAACTCAGCCTTTCAAATTTATACGCCTATGGTATAGGATGGTTAGTTGGTTCTTTCCACAAAAGCAAATTTTTTTCATCAATTTAGCCCAAGTCCCCTACAGAACAAGTTTGCATCAATTCGCACTCTCAGAATCCACTGCCTTGACAGCCGCTTCCTTATCCGGAAAAAATCGAAAAAGCTTATCAAGATTGGTTATCTTGAAGACCCTGTACAACTGGGGATTTATACCGCTTATCAGGACTTCGCCCTCAGATTCTTTTAGCTTGGCGCGAACGTCCAGAAGCAGCCCTAACACCTGCGACGAGAAAAATTTGACCGCCCCGAAATCAAATATTACCCAATTCGGCTGATTCTCCCTGACAAATTCATTTATTTGTCTCGAAGCAGCCGCTATCGCTTCCGGCTCGCTCAGCGAGGCAGCCTTGAACGACACCACCGCCTGCTCTCCACAGCCTGCTATCTCCACACCAACTTGCTCATCCATACCAACTGATACCTATCCCCTTGGCAAAACAAAACACCGCCTAATCTTCACAGATTTAACAGTTGCCGTCAAGTTCTTCCTGTCCTGAGCCTGTCGAAGGAACTGTCTTTTCTGTCTTTATCAATAATCAATTGCCCTGGCATTCCCAGCACGCAACAAAGTGCCCCTTGTAGTCAGTGTTCTCCTCCAGCTCAGGCTCCTGTTCTTGGCACTGTCTCTGGCGCCGAGGACATCGCGGCCCAAAGGCACAGCCGACTGCAGGCTTTAGTGTGCTTGGCACCTCACCAACCGGCGCAGACCGATGCCCGCGCAGTGCAGGCTCAACCCGTGGAATTGCTGACATAAGCGCTCGTGTATACGGGTGCAGCGGATTGTGATACAATTCCGTCGCCTCAGCTCGTTCCACTATCTTACCCATATACATAACCGCCACAACGTCGCAGAAAAATTCCACAACCGCCAGGTCGTGGGCTATAAATAAATATGTCAGGCCGAACTCATCCTGCAAATCTTTCAGTAAATTCAAAATCTGTGATTGAATCGAAACGTCAAGTGCGCTGACCGGCTCGTCACAAATAACCAGCTTCGGCTCCAGCGACAACGCCCTCGCTACGCCGATTCGTTGCCGCTGACCGCCTGAAAACTCATGCGGATAACGATTGATATGCTCCGCCGACAGCCCAACCTTCGTTAGCAATGTTGCGACTCTGTTACTCAATTCGCTGCCGGCTGTTCCCTTTTGAACCTTTAACGGCTCACCAACGATATTGCCGATGGTCATTCGCGGATTCAACGAGCCGTACGGGTCCTGAAAGATGATACTGATTTCTCTGCGAAGCTGACGTAACCTGACCCTGTCAGCCGACAGAACATCCATCTTTTCAAAAACCACCCGCCCTGCCGTTGTCGGCACCAACCGAGTTATACTCCTTGCGACGGTCGTTTTACCACAGCCGCTCTCACCCACAAGCCCATGACTCTCACCGGAGGCAATAGCAAAACTCACCCCGTCAACCGCCCTGACGTAACCTGCGGTTCGCCGCAACAGACCCTTCTTTATAGCGAAGTAGGTCTTTAGACCATCAACCCGCAGAAGATAATTATTAGTGTTATCCATTCTAAAAACTCAAAACTATTTTTCGTACCCCGGCGCATACCAGCATGCAACGCATCGGCCAGGCTGAACTTCCCGCAGCTTTGGCTCAGTGGTCTGGCACCGCTTGTCGTCGTGGCCTACCGGACACCGCGGATGAAATTTACAACCCGGCGGAAAATGCAGCGGCTCCGGTACAACACCCGAAATCGTCTCCAGACGCTGGCTACAAAGCCCTAATCGCGGCAAAGATTTCAAAAGTCCCTGTGTGTACGGATGCAAAGGCTCCGCAAGAAGCCGCTGCGCATCAGCCACTTCCACTATCCGCGAGGCGTACATCACCGCGACATCGTCCGCACGCTCAGCAACAATACCAAGATTGTGCGTTATCAGCAGAATACTCATCCCTTCTCGTTCCCGCAGCTCATCCAGCAAATCAAGTATCTGTGCCTGAATGGTTACATCAAGAGCGGTCGTCGGCTCATCAGCTATCAAAAGTTCGGGCTTGCAGCTTATCGCCATCGCTATCATAACCCGCTGTCGCATTCCGCCCGACATCTGGTGCGGATACTCACTCACACGTTGCTGGGGGTCAGCTATGCCGGCCTTTCGCAGCATATCTACCGCGTCCGCCCAGGCTTCGCTTGTACTTTTGCGCTGATGAAGTCTGATTGCCTCAATAATTTGGTCACCCACCGTATAAACCGGATTAAGACTGGTCATTGGCTCCTGGAAAATCATAGCAATCTTATTGCCCCGAATACTGCGCATCCTCCTTTCGCTAAGCTCAAGCAGATTCCTGCTACCGAAAACAATCTCACCCGCAACAATCTCACCCGGCGGGCAAGGCACTAATCGCATAATCGACAGCGCCGTCACGCTCTTACCGCACCCGCTCTCTCCGACAAGCGCAAACGTCTTACCTTTTTTTATCTGCAGACTCACATCCTGCACCGCCCGCGCAACACCCTCTTCCGTAAAAAAGCTTACACTCAGCCCTTCTATCGAAAGCAAAACCCCGTCTTCGTTCATGCTGCTTTCCTCAATCGCGGGTCAATTGCATCCCGCAAACCCTCCCCAACCAGATTGTAGGCCATAACAGTAAAAAATATTGCAAGCCCCGGAAAAAAAGTCAGCCACCACAGGAACCTGCCTGTAGTGCTAACGCCTAAGCTCAGCATTTGTCCCCAGCTCGGCGTCGGAGGTGCGACACCGAAGCCGAGAAAACTAAGCGCAGCCTCAATAAATATTGCGCCGGCAATACCAAACGTAGCGTTCACCAATACCGGCGCGATGCCGTTCGGCAGCATATGCCTGAAAAGTATGCTGCGCAGAGGAAGCCCAAGTGACACCGCAGCCTGCACAAAATCCTGCTTACGCAATTTGAAAAATTCCGCCCGAATAAACCTGGCATCTCCGGTCCAGCTCGTAATTCCAATAATTACCATAATGTTTAACAGGCTCCGTGGGAAGAACGCCACAATAGTGATAATCAAAAAGAACGTTGGAATCGCCATCATTATCTCGACAGCGCGCATCCCCACAAAATCAACCTTACCTCCGAAGTAGCCCAGAATCGCCCCGATAAAAATCCCGATAACGCTCGATATCCCAACAGCCACAAAACCCACCGAAAGTGATATCCTGCTTCCGTGAATCAGCCTGCACAAAACGTCCGAACCCACATCATCGGTACCCAGCCAGTGCTCGGCGCTTGGCGGCTGCTCACGAACCTTCAGGTCCGTACGAGCGTAACCATACGGTATCGGAGCAAAAATCGCACCCGTCGCTTTGCCGGAAGCAATCATTGCCCTGTAGTCGGTCGCATCGAGTCTTCGGGGCACGAAAATAAATATCAATATCACGCCGGCTAAAATTACCAAACTGCTGACGGATATTTGTCGCCACAATACCGCTCCGCGCAGCGACGGGTCAATTCGCCTGCGATTCCGCCGGATTAGCAATAATTGAATTAAGCCAACAACCGCCGCAAGGAAAACGCAATAATCGTTCGCCTGCAAAGCTTTGGATATAGGGAAATGCAGCTTGCCCTCTATGCGAATCACAAAAGGCTTGTCGTTGGCAAGAAACGGTGCAAAAACAGCAACTGCAAATAAAAACACAATAAAGACAAGACAGGCCACATTAAGCCTGCTCTTAACAAACTCGCGGGCGACCATCTCACCGTAAGAAACACCCCACTCTGACTTTCCCTTAGCTCGTCTGTCCATAACTTCTTACACCGCACTTTCGAAACTTATCCGCGGGTCAACAATGGCATAAGCAATGTCACCTAATAAAAGCCCGACTAAATTCAAAACGCCTCCCATTGTAGCGACAGCCATAACAACGTTATAATCGCGAGTAGTAACCGCCTCGAATGCAAGAAGTCCCATCCCCGGCACGCTGAATATCCTTTCAATAATTACCGAGCCGCCAAGCATAGCCGGCAAAAGCGTTGCCATAATCGTAATGACCGGAATTACGCTGTTTCGAAACGCGTGCCGAAATATCACAACCGCATTCGACAATCCCTTAGCACGAGCCGTTCGCACATAGTCAGCCCGAAGACTATCCAGCATCCCCGCACGCACCTGTTTGGTAAGGTACGCAAAGCCGGTATACGTCAGACAAAGTACCGGCAAAACCAGATGCCACAACCTGTCTGCTAACCACGGGAAAAAAGGCAGTGTATCGGCGTAATTGCTCGATAGTCCTGCCGGCGGAAACCACTGCTTAAACGTCGGCCCGCAAAAATAACCTATCAGCATCTGACCGACCCACATAACAGGCAGTGACCACAGCATAAAAAGAACCACTGAGCTTGCCCGGTCGAAGAACCGCTTATGCTGAACCGCCGCCAACACCCCCAACGGAAGTGACACCGCGTAGACAATAACAAAGGCCAGTAGATTCAGCGTCAGCGTTATCGGCAGCCGTTCTTTAATCAGCTCTATCACCGGCCGATGATGCTTAATCGAATCCCCGAAATCCAGCCGAGCTATTCGGCCGAGCCAGATGGCATATTGAATATACACCGGCTTATCAAGCCCGTATAGCCGCATCCGCGCCTCTCGAACGTCTGCCGCCCGCTCAGCGTCTAATTGCCCTCCCGGCCCCATCGCCAGACTAACGGGGTCACCCGGTGCAATCCGGCTGATGGCAAATACCATCACCGTTATCCCCAGCAGCGTCGGAATCATCAACAACAATCGCCTGGCAATATACGTCGTCATTTATACTTCTGTAGCCCTTTCGGAACATACCATTCGTGAATATCCAAACCAAGCTTATGAATCTTCACGTTTTCAAATCGCCTATCTAAAAATCGGATAGCAGGTCTGGCCCTGAAAAACGTATAGGGTTGTTCGAAATGAAGAATCTGATGGAATTTATGATAAAGTTTATTTCGCTTCTCCGCATCCAGAGTCCGTCTCGCCTCTTCTATAAGTGCGTCAGCCTCATCATTTGCAAAACCAATACGATTCGAACCACGACCGGCAATCTGCGATGAATGCCATATCTGGTACGGGTCTTCTTGGACAACTCCCCCCCATCCCAGCATCGTCGCATCAAAGTTGCGCTGATTAAGCCGCTCCTCAAAAACTGACCACTCGTAAGGGTCAATAATCATTTCAATCCCTGCTTTGGACATACTATCTTTTATTAATCTGGCCAACTGTTCGTATATTGGGCTGCTGCTCGGTATCATCATCTTAAATCTAAATGGTACGCCGTCTTTATCCCGAATACCATCGGCGTCTGTGTCAATCCAACCTGATTCGTCCAGCAATTTCATCCCTTTGGCAGGGTCGTAAGGCCAAAGTTCAATATCAGGATTATTCTGAGGGCCTAAGAAATAAAATGGGCCGGTTACTACTTTTCCAAGGCCCTTGTAAAGGTCCCGAATGATGCCCTCTCTATCGATAAGATGGGTCATTGCCAATCTAACCCTTCTATCTGCAAAGAAAGGCCTGGCTTGGTTCCACCCCACATAAGAATATCCCTCAAGTGGACTCCAATAGGAAATGCACCTGAATTCCTTAATAAATTCCTCATTCTTTGATAGTTCAACAAACTGTTCTGAAGCAGGTTCTAAGAAATCTATCTCATGTGACCTAAGCGCCTGCAAAGCCGCCACCTCATTGGTGATGATGCGGAAAATGAGCTTCCTCAGTTTTGGTTTCGCACCCCAGTAATTCTCATTCCGCCGTAGAACTATTTGTTGACCGACATCCCATTTCTCAAAGATATATGGCCCGCTGCCTATAGGGTCAGACCGATGTTCGTTGAATTCAGATGGGTCGTCAAATTCGTAAATATGCTTGGGCAATATGGGCATACCACCAGCCATTTCCAAAGATTTATAATATGGCTGTCGCATAACAAATTTTACGGTCTTATCATTAACTCTGATTACCTCTTTGATGTCTTTGTAATAATTTGCCAACGCATGCGCATCGACTTTAGGGTTAATTATCGTTTCATAGCTGAAGATAACATCATCAATAGTAACTTTTTTGCCGTCAGAGAAATAAGCATCGTCTCTCAAACTAAAAGTCAGTTCTAAACCGTCTTCTGAAATCTCATAGCTTTCCGCCAATAAAGGCTTTAATTCGAGGGTGTCCAGATTATATTTAAGAAAGCTTTCAAAAACATTCCCGAATTCGCCGCCTACAATATACGAGGCATATAGGTCTTTTCTCGTAATGGGATTCAAAGTAGCAGGCTCGGCTATAATATGAAAAACCAGCCAGTCGCCTTCGTCACCCGGGTATTCTTCGCCAGCCAAATCAGCCTTTTCCGTCCGACCTTTCTCTCCTGCCACAGTGGTAATACCACCGCTCCGAAGTGCATTCAAAACACCGTCAAAACGCTCATATAATCGGTCCGACTGTACCATTGACAGAACCTGTAGCAGTACTATCACAAGCAAAAACAAAAAAAGAAAAAACGTAACCAACCAGGACCGACCATTCATAATAAAACTCCCAATGCCTTCTTCTGTCTTCTGTCTTCCGCCTACCTGTATCGCTGTTGTTCTTTCGGCACGTACCACTCCCAGTATTTAAGGCCCAACTTATGAATCTTAACATTCCTGAAACGCTTATCGACCAAACGAAACGTCGGCCGGGTAAATAAAAATGTGTAAGGCTGCTCATTGTGCAGAATTTCGTGCAGACGATGAAAGATTTTACTCCTCTCTTTTCCGTCGAGTGTTGCTCTTGCCTGTTCCATTAACAAATCAGCTTCAGCATTACGGAATCCCACATAATTACATGCCCGATTGCCTATCTGCGAAGAATGAAATATCTGATAGGGGTCCTCAAGAATATCTCCACCCCAGCCCATTACCATTGACTCGAACTTTCTGTCGGATAGCTTAGGCAAAAGAACCGACCATTCATAAGGTTCAGGGACTACTTCGATACCTGCCTTCGCAGCGTCGTCCTTGAATAATTTAGCTAATCGCTTATATAAATCATTATCTGCCGCATAAGTGAAATTAAATCTAAGCGCCACCCCATCCTTATCACGAATTCCATCCCCATCGCTGTCAACCCAGCCCGCTTCATCAAGTAATGCCCTGGCCTTTTCCAAATCATAAGGCCACGGCTCAATATCAGGATTATTATCCGGGCCATTGATATAAAATGGACTGCTTATCATTTCCGCATGCCCTTTAAGCAGATAATCCACTACATATTTGCGATTAACTAAATGCGTCAAAGCTAAGCGAACCCGTCTGTCTTTAAAAAACACTGTATCCATATTCCAGCCCATATAATAAAAGGGTGTCCAGGGCGTCCAGTAGGAAAGACAATAAAATTCCTTGTTGAATTCTTCATCTTCAACTAAATCTGCAAATTGTTCCGGCTCAGGAATCATAAGGTCTATCTCATGCGACCGAAGAGCCTGCAAACAGGCTGAAGCGTTCGTTATAAACTTAAAAACAATTTTCTTTAACTTCGGTTTCGCCCCCCAGTAATGCTCGTTACGCCGCAGAACAACCTTGCTGCCGACATCCCATTTCTCAAACACAAATGGCCCGCTGCCAATCGGATTAGAAACTCTCTTATTAAACTCTTCCGCATCATCAAATTGATATATATGTTTTGGATATACCCCAACGTCCCACGTGAGGGCACAGGTCTCCAGAGATTTAAAATACGGCCTCTTCATATAAAACTTAACTACCCGTTCATCAACCTTAACTATCTTTTCTATATCAATAAATTTTTGTGCCAAATTAGACGCATCAACCATAGGATTCATTATTGTCTCATAAGTAAAAATAACATCATCCGTTGTAACAGGCACCCCATCCGAAAAATGTATATCATCCCTCAGCCGAAAAGTTATCTCTTTCCCATCGTCTGATACTTCATAACTCTCAGCAAGCCAGCTCTTAAGTTTAGCCTCGTCAAAATCATAAGCTAATAGCGGTTCAAAAATATACGGGATAGTAATCCATCTGGAATATATGTCAGTATCAACGTTAATCTGATTTAACGTCTTCGGCTCAACCCTGAACGCCCACACAAGCCAATCGCCCTCATCGCCGGGATATGCTTCTTGCCCTTCGCTTGCAGCCTTGGCACCGCCTTTTCCAATGTCCACAGAACCGGCGCCTTTGAAAATCTCGTCAAGCTGATTCAAAGCTCGGTAAAATCGGTCGGACTGGACCATCGAAAAAATTTGCAGCAGGACAATGACCAGCAGAAATAGAAAGAGGAAAAACCTGACAACGCCCCCGCGACCGTTCATAAGGTCAAACCTCCAATGTTTGGGGACCGAATTCTGCAGCTGATTTTCTCTTGCCCGCCGTAGCTTTAGCGAAGGCGGGTACGTGTATTATTCAGACGCCTCTGTCTTTGGCCGCATCGGCAGGGTAAGCGGCGCGGTACGTCTGTTGCCGTCCGGCTTGCGCCCATAATCGAAGTTAAACTTCACCGCCAATACGCCGGCCTGACCCTCTTCGCCGAACAATCTGTTATGCTCCTGCCAAAGCGCTCTATAATCGCCATTGCCGACAGCTCTTCGTATTGTCGACTGCGGCATATCGAATAATTGCTGGATACACGACTGTTCTGTACCAATCAGCACCGATTCCACCTGTTGTTTTTGTGTAGTGCTCAGAAAACTTTCTTCGCTGATATCTCGGATATATTTTTGTATCACATATGAATACAACTGACTAAACCGCCTTGCCACCCCGGGTTCCGCACCGGCTGAAGTCATTTTCTCGAAGAGCAGCTCCAGGATGGTCGCATCCAGAAGCGCATATCTCACCGTCCAGTCAGCGTACCTTCTTATCCGAACATCCGCTATCTCCAGCAATAATTCATCTCCCTCCACAATCTTTATCTCTGCCGCAAACCTGGCCATCAGTTCTATAGCTTCCGGCTCGGACGTTTCAACAACCTTTCTTAGTTCCTCTGCAATTTTCTTAGCCGTTTGCGCATCAGCCGCGTCCGTAGAATTCAACTGACTTTTAATACCGGAATTAGTCAGGGCATGAACCGCCCAGTAGCGAACCGCTGCGCTGTCGTCATTCAGCCGTTCTATTGCCAAATCCACCAGCCGCAAATCCTCCAGTCCATCCACAAGAATCAAAAGATTCATTACCACTCTGAATCTCTGTTCTTCCGGTGTCAATTCATCAGCCGCCTTCAAGCCCTCCGAGATGTGCTTATGGGCCGAGACAGAAAACTGTTCTGCATACTGAACCTGACTGCTCCGACTGGCCAAAACGTCCCTGCGAAGCTTGGAAACCGACGTGAAATCCTTTGTCTTGACCAGTTCATCAACCGCCTCAGCGATAAATCCGTCAATAATCTGCCTATCTTCGTCGTCCAGCATCGACTTATTGCGGACCCGCTCAATCTCCCTCGTATCGACACCTTGCAAAGGCGAATTTATCGCCAAAACTAAAAACGCCGCCAAAACAACTCTAATCACCCACTTCTTTTTCGCTATCATAGACACTCTCAAAAATAGCTAAACATCAGCCGGACAGAAAGTCACACATTTAGCCAGATTAACCCTAAATTCAGCCCCTGTCAAGCCATTTCGTACTTGGCCCCGACCATCGCAGATTATTTGCCGCAGCTGCCATTAAAAACAATTAACAAATCGTTGCAATTATTGCCGAATCTCTTATGCTGATACAGGTTCCGGTAGCTCCTGCAGATAAAAAATTACGTGATTATTTGTCGAAAGGCAAAAATGACAAACTGGCTTGTCCTTTTCATAACCTCACTAAGCGTACTTATTTTCACTACCGGCTGCCAACAATCACCACCTGGGCCTGTCAAACCCTCAACGGCCGAACCCAATACGCCGGCACCTGATATTGTGCAAGCACCCAAAAAAGTCTCATTTCACAACATATGTGCGGACATCCTGAAGGACTATGTCGATGATAACGGTATGGTTAACTATAATATGCTCAGGCGAAAAAGATACGAATTAATCACTGTGCTGGAAAAATTTGACAAGCTCACCCCTGCTGAATACAACTCCTGGGCAAAAGAGGACAAAATCGCATTCTGGATAAACGCCTATAATATGCAAATGCTGGATATAATTGTTAAGAACTATCCCATAAAACCCTCACGAATCTTCAGCCTCTTCTGGGGCCCAAGGAGCATTAGACACATCGAAGGCGACATCAACGGTATATGGAACAAATACAAATTCATCATAATGGACGAGGAATTCACACTCGGCGAAATCGAAAAACGTCTCTTCCGTAAAGAGTTTAACGAGCCGAGGGTATTATTCGCTCTTTCGCGAGCCAGTCTCTCAGGCCCGCCTTTGCGCAGCGAACCCTATTACGGACACAAGCTGAACGAGCAGCTCGACGACCAGACCAGAAAATTCCTGGCAAACCCCCGTGGATTCCGCATAGACAGAGACGCCGGCGTCGTGTATCTTTCCGCACTGCTCCAGCCAACCTGGTTTGGCAGTGAGTTCATCGGTAAATACGCCACCGACAAAAAATTTAAGGGCAAAGAGCCCACAACCCGCGCCGTCCTGAATTTCATTACCAATTACGTCTCTGCGCAGGACGTCTCTTTCCTCGAAGTGGAAAACTACTCCGTCAGGTACATCGCATACAACTGGACACTAAACGAATAACCCAAAAAAGCGAAACACCGGCACCCAATACGCAAATCGTTCTCTTCGCAATCGCCACTTTTAATTTGACTTTCTGCAGACAATCCTTATGATGTTTTTTTACGATTTCCAACGGAAAAAATGAGCAATTACTAAAAGGAAAGAACTAAAATGGCCAAAAAACCCATCCACACCAACCCTCATTGTGACACTAACAAATACCTCTTTACCAGCGAGTCGGTAACAATGGGCCATCCTGACAAAGTCGCAGACCACATATCCGATGCAATCCTTGACGCGATGCTCGCACAGGACCCAAAAAGCAGAGTCGCCTGTGAAACCCTCGTCAAGGATGCCACAGTAATAGTTGCAGGTGAAATCACCTCTTGTGCCGTCGTTGACATTCCTTCGGTAGTCCGCCAAACAATCAAAAAAATTGGTTACGATGACCCTGCTCTCGGATTTGATTACGAAAACTGTTCGGTCCTCGTATCAATCGGAAAGCAAAGCCCCGACATCTCCCAGGGCGTAACAGAGGGCGCCGGCCTGCACAAAAAACAGGGCGCTGGAGACCAGGGACTGATGTTCGGCTACGCCTGCAGAGAAACTCCGGCACTTATGCCAATGCCGATTCAACTCGCCCACGCTATAACAAATCGCCTTGCTAAACTCAGACAAAATAAGACACTGCCCTGGCTGCGACCCGACGGAAAAAGCCAGGTAACGGTCGAATACGAAAACAATAGACCAAAACGCATCCACACGATTGTTGTCGCCGCTCAGCATGCGCCATCTATCACTTATAAACAACTGCGAAAACAAATCATCGAAAAAATAATACTGCCGGTACTGCCTAAGGGCTTTGTAGACAAAAACACCGTATACCACATCAATCCCACCGGCAGATTCGTAATAGGAGGCCCGAAAGGTGATTGCGGCCTGACCGGCAGAAAAATCATCGTCGATACCTACGGCGGCAGAGGAAGCCACGGCGGCGGATGCTTCAGTGGAAAAGACCCCACAAAAGTCGACAGAACCGCAAGCTATATGGCCAGACACATTGCTAAAAATATCGTGGCCGCCGACCTCGCTGACCGTTGTGAAGTACAATTGTCCTATGCCATCGGAGTAGCTAAGCCGGTTTCTGTTCTGATAGACACCGAAGGTACTGCCAAAATCAGCGAGAAAAAAATAAGTCAAATCGTAAGAAAGCTGTTCCCGCTCACCCCCAGGGAAATGATTCGCTACCTGAAACTTGCAAGACCCATTTTCGCAGAAACCTCACACGGCGGACATTTCGGAAGAAACCTCCCGAACTTCACCTGGGAGAAAACAGATATGGTAGCCAAACTCCGCAAAGCCGCAGGACTGA
>CAYLXD010000008.1:0-28699 GCA_964387515.1 uncultured Pirellulales bacterium
TGCAGCCTCAATGGCGGAAGAATTGAGCATTATGGAGACTGTGGCAGGCGCAACGGCTTCTAAGGAAGGCGGAGTGAAAGATGTCAACGTTACAGGTCCCAGCCGCTCCATCGAAGGTATCAGCGATGTCAATGTGACGGGAGCTGACGCCAATACCGCAGTGGAGCCTAACGAAGAAGACCCGCACGTGAAGATGCTCAAAGATATAGAAAAGGCCTTTGAGGATGTCAAGCAGAGCGGCCAGAAGGAAGGACGTGAATGGCTGAGGTTCAAGGATAAAGAAAGAATAAGTTTAGCCAGGGCGATACAGGGTCAGGTCCTGGATGAACTCAATGTGCTGCGGGAGATTGCTGTCGAGGAAGATGCGGTTAAGACGACGGCTGCAATCGATATGCTTATCGCAGACCGCCAGGAGCGATACGAGAAAGTACTTACGCGAATAGAGACGGAAGATGAGAAGATGCGTCGCAGAGAGGAAATGCGAAGCAAGCGAGTGCGAGAGCGTGAAGACCGCAGACAGCGAAGAATAGATTGACAGCTGCGGAGCGGAGGGCAGAAAGGGTATCAGGGGGGCGGGCCATCAGGAGAGCAGGAAATAGAAGTTAAAAGTTAAAAGTGCAAAGTTAAAAATTTAGGTTCGACAAGCTCACTATAAAGTGGAGCCGCTTCGCGGGATTTTCCTCCTTCGCTAAAGCTTCCGACTTCGCCTGCGCTACGCCGGACAAGACGGAGGATTTTCCCCTCCTTTGTAAAACTACGGAGAATTTTTAATTCTTCAAAGGATGCAGGTTCTATGATATTATGTTACATGGTTCGAAAGTAAAAAGGTGGTAAAGAGGAAGAAAAATAGACAACTACTCTCTATTATTATACAGCCTGACTGGCGAAGAAATCAAGGTCGTAGAAAATTTCAACAAGACTCAAAAAAAGATTGTTAAACGGTTTATTATCAAATTGGCAAATTAAAAAAGTGAGTCTATAAGAAGAGCAAACATTGGTTGTAAATTATGAGTTCAACGAAAAGCAAAAATCTATGGGATGTTACTGATCGTCCACACACAAAAACAAAGCTTCAAATGCTTCAGGAAATTTTTAATATATGGCTTACTATATGGGGAGGTCCTAGACAACAGAAATGGGTTGCTAAAGAGTGGTATGTTATAGACTTATTTGCCGGGAAAGGATGCTATAAGGATAAGGGGAAAGAGGTTAACGGCTCACCTCTCATTTTTCTCAGGGAAGTTGCATCTAAAGAAAAAACGTTAAACAAGAATGGTACGAAAATTAGATTATTTTTTGTCGAAATCAATAAGAAATACATTAATGAGCTTCAGAGGAGGGTTTCTGAATTTGTAGAAAACCATCCTAAAATAAAAAATATTGTCGAACTTAATTTTTATAATAAGGATTGTAATAAAACGAGTGAGGAAATAACCAGCAAGATTGCCAATATACCAAAAAACCCACTTTTTCTTTGTATTGATCCTTATGGCATTAAGATTCACAAGGGAACTATTAGGAAGTATTTAAGCTTAGATAATCCCATCGATATTTTTTTCAACTATAGCAAAGAAGGAGTGACCAGAACGCAAGGATTAGTACAAAAACCCTCACTGGATACTAAAGAAACAAAGACTGTAAATTCCTTGAAAGAATTTATAGGTGAAGATGTAGATTACAAAACAAAAAGAGATTTAGCGTTGCTTCGCGACTATATTGAAACTCTGTTCGTAAAGAGTGGTCACAGTGTTGTTGGTTTTGATATGGAGTATCCTACAAGGAAGGATGTCATCTATTACCTTTTATTCGCTTCAAAAAATAATTTTATTACCAATAGGATTGTCAAAAGTATTTACGCTAATTACAAGGAAAGAATTGCCGGTCCTACTTTATTTGGTCGGGACTTTTATTTAGATAGCATTTTATCGATTAACGCGAAAGTTAAAAAAGTTAAACAAATAAAAAGGAAAACGCTTCTTTATAAAACTAAAGTCGAGTATGGGGACTGGACAATCAATCATATTATTGGGTGTATGCACGGTTGTAGGTTTCCTTGTTACGCTATGAGAATGGCACAAAAATTCGGATGGGTTAAAAATTATGAAGATTGGAGAATACCAAGAATCGCGGCTAATGCGATGGAACTTTTGGAAAAAGAGATTCCTAAATACAAAAGCGAAATAGATTTTGTTCATCTATGTTTTATGTCTGATCCTTTTATGTACGATTTTGAAAAGGACGACTTAATTCCCGAAGTAAAGGAACTTACATTAAGGATAATAGAGAGACTAAACAAGGAAGGAATACGGGTAACTACTTTAACTAAAGGATTCTACCCAGATGAGGTTTTAGATGAAAAGAGGTTTTTACGAACGAATGAATATGGGATAACACTTGTTTCTTTGGATAGTGAATTTAAGAAGAAATTTGAGCCATTTTCAGCATCTTATGAAAAGAGGATAGAATCCTTGATTAAACTCGCTAAAGCTGGATTAGAGACTTGGGTAAGCGTAGAACCATATCCTACACCTGAATTAGACAAGACAGCGGACGATATTGAGACACTTCTGGAGAAAGTTAAATTCGTTAATAAAATTATATTCGGAAAACTAAATTATCGGAGGCTAAATGACAATAGTGGGTCTTCTCAAGTATGGGGAAATAATCATGATTTTTACAGGAGGAAGGCTCGGGAAATAATTGATTTTTGTAAGAAGAATGATATCGAATATCATATCAAATTTGGAACACCGCTAAGTAGGAAAAACACCATAGATATTTTTAAGAATAGTCTGTAATAGTCACTACTTGATTCGACAAACAACTCCTTCTGTCTGTTGCTGCGTCTGTAAAGTATTGTTTAGCGTCTGGGTTATTTGGTTGGTCCGCAGGATGGTCGGGGTTATTTGTCCCGTTTAGAAAGAGGGTTTCTAACGGGATTTGATGATGAACTCGGCGGAAAGGCGTCGGCCGTCCGGAGTAAGAAATGTGGCCTGCAATATGTAGCTCTGGTTGGCCTTAGGCTCGAAATCAAGATTGAATTCGTAGGCTCTTAAAAAGTCCTGCCAGTATTGGTTATTTTTGGCGGCGTCGGTCAAATCGATGTCCGGCCAAATGGCGACTCTCCTTCCCTCCGGCTCAGGGGAACGCAAAACCTGCTCATACAATTCGAACCGGAAGAGGCCCGGCGATTTCATCTGACAGTTGAATGAATCCAGCAGGCTGATATAAATTCTTAGTTTCGGTGAGTCTTCGGCCTTGGGGGCGAGAATAAATTCGGTTAACGGCATAATATCGACCTTTGCCGGCGCATAGCCACCAAAGTCCTGTGCGTCAGTCGCCGACGCTCCCCCACGCCTGTCTTCCGACAGGAAGACGTGGGGGCGACGGAGCGAGGTTTTGTCAGTTTGAGCAGGCGATTTAATATCTGCCTGCGGCGGCTCACAGCCGGTGTAAACCAAAAGATTCGACAGGCTCACTATAAAAAGCGAAATCAGCAAGAACGTCTGCGATGTTACAATGGCTGTCCTCATAGGTTATGAATCCCCAATCTTTACCCAAAAAGCAGTGCGGACGTCTCTGAGATTATATGACAGTTGATGCTATCCCGCAAGCTCTTTCGCGTTGTTCCGGCTGGAAAAGCATTAGTGTGGTTTTTGGCTGTTATCGAGAAGCTTCAGGACGTCCTGCGGCTTTTCCACAAGGGCCTTTGCGCCGCTTGCGAGGAGCTCTTTTGCTGTGCGAAATCCCCAAAGCGCGCCGACGGCGTACATACCGGCTGAGTTGGCGGTGAGCATATCGGTATTTGTGTCGCCAAGATAAATGAATCTGTGAGGATGGATTTGAAGTTCATCGGCAATTTGCAAAGCTGCTGTCGGGTCAGGCTTTTTAGGTGCGGAGGGGCCGGCGCCGCGGACGATTTGAAACGACCATTGAGGCAGTAACTTTTCAATGGTGAGCTTTGTAAAATCGTCGGGCTTATTGGAAAGGACGGCTTTGGGAAAGCTGCGATTCTCGAGGGCCCGGAGCAGCTCAGGAATGCCCGGGTAGGGTTTGGTGGTCTCGGCCCAGCGTTTGCCGTACTCATCTTTTGCAGCTTTCAGGTATTTTTCTATGGTCTGCTCATCGGTGCAATCTTTGGGCAGTATTCGCCTGACGAGACAATCCATACCGTCACCCACGAAATAGCGATAAGCTTCGACAGGATGGGTTGCAAAACCAAGCTGAGCAAGGACTGCGTTCATCGAATTTGCAATGTCGGCGAGTGTGTCGAGCAGTGTGCCGTCAAGGTCAAATATGATTGCCTGAAGTTCTATTATATGTCTCCAACTTGTGTTGCTGCTTGTTTCCTGTCGCCGATGGGATTATAGTAAGGCTGGATTAGATTATCAATAATACATTGTTCATTGTTCATTGTTCGTTGTTCATTGTTAATGTGAGAAACAGATGAGTGAGGCTGACGTTCTTTTGAAGGCTTATTATGAAGCGCTGCACGACAGGCTTGAGGCCAAAAGACATATTCTGGTAAAGTCTGCGGAAAAACTATTAAAAGAAGAAATTGCCGAGCAGGGTTTTGAAGACTTTGACGAGGACAAGTACACAGCCTACCGGGATGCGTGCGTTGCCTTTATCGATGAGCGGATAGAGACGTACAATCCAATCGGGGTTCAGTATACGTTCGAGCGTATCAGGGCTAAGGAGGCGTTTGAGCTGGAGCTGCAGCTTGACTGGTATGACAGCAGGACGGAATTTGAGGCCTTACGGGAGGCGGTACGGAAAAAGGCGGCCCCGGAGATGAATGAGCAGAAAATCCGGCAGCTGGCCGATGAATTGATAAGGCAGGTCGGAGCGTTTCCGGATAAGAGCATAATATCGGGTTATGAAGCAAAACCAGCTCTTAAAAAACTGCCGGACTACGTCGTGGCGCGAGTGATTGAAGAGATTATTCGGTAATGGATTCGACCCCACTTCGCTAAAGCTACGCAGGGCAGACAGGCTCACCACTAAAGGCGCTGTCCCAGTCCTTCCAGACAGGCTCAAGGCCGGCCTGTTTTATCACGGCGGCGACCTCGGCCGGGCTGCGCTTATCATCGATTTCAAACTGCTCGACTGCTCCACTGCGGCCTGAGTATCCGCCGGGGTTGGTCTTGCTGCCGGCGCTCGTTTTGGTTATGCCGAGTTTAATAAGGCGGTCTCGCAGGCCGGGGCGCTCGCGGGTTGACAGCACCAAGCCGGCATCGGCAAAACATAATCGAAGAGCCGTTATCATTTGCACAAGATTCTTATCGCTAAGCAGATGTTCAAACTGTGAGCCTTTAACCTCATAAGCAGGCCGAAGCCTCGGAAAAGAAAATGAAACGTGAGACTGCCAGTATCGCTTGATTAAATAATGAGCGTGCTCGGCAAGAGCGAGCGTCTCAATTCTCCAATCCGTCAGACCCAGAAGAACTCCTAAGCCAATCTCGCGCATACCGGCGGAGGCGCTGCGGTCCGGAGCATCTAATCTGTCGTCGTAGTCGGACTTTGGCCCGGCGGGGTGATAATACCGGTAAGCACTGCGGTCGTATGTTTCCTGATAAAGCGTAACACCCTCGATACCGGCCTTGAATAGTGCGGCGTATTCGGCGCTATTCATCTGATATACTTCCATTGAAATGGAGCTGAATCTATCCCGCAGTTTGGCCGCAAGCTCGGCAAGATAATCGATGGTAACGAACTCTCTATCCTCACTGCTGACAAGCAAAATGTCCCTGAAGCCTTCGGAGGCAATTACATCAGCTTCTTCAAGGGCCCGGTCGATAGTCAGCCTTGTCCGCTCGAATTTGTGTTCTTTGTTGAAGCCGCAGTATCGACAGCTGTTCGTGCAGTAATTAGATAAATACAGTGGAGCATAAAGCCTGATGGTCCGTCCGAATCTCTGGATGGTAAGCTGATGGGCTGATTGTGCCATCTGCTCGAGATAATTTTCAGCGGCCGGCGAGACAAGTATCAATAATCGGTCGAGGACGTAATAGCCCGGGCTGCGCGATAGCGCCCATTCGACATCGGCCGGGGTAATTTCTCCGAGGCGCTTAGTCCAAATGTCCCTGCCGCAGCCGTCGAGGCCTTTCCGGACCAGGATGGTTTTTATATCTGTGCGAGTCTGTTTGTCGAGGCTGACCATTTTACTCGTCTCTTAAAAAACCCGTTAGCGGACTGGAGGCACTCGCTTTTCTACCGGCGGCAGGCGGGCCGGATTTGTAGGCTGCCCGCCCGGCCTCGACCGCTAATTTGAATGCTTCTGCCATCGCAGGCGGGTCACTCGCTGTTGCGATAGCTGTATTGACCAGAACCGCATCTGCGCCCATCTCCATTGCGTCGGCTGCGTGCGACGGCAGACCCAGGCCCGCATCAACAACAACGGGGATATTGGCTTGCTCGATTATAATCTCCAGGGCTGCACGGACCTTAATGCCCTGGTTTGAGCCGATGGGACTGGCCAGCGGCATCACGGTGGCTGTTCCCGCGTCTTCGAGTTTCTTTGCGAGGATTGGGTCGGCATTGATGTAAGGCAGCACAATGAAATTGTCTTTTATCAGAACCTCAGCAGCTTTCAGCGTTTCTACCGGGTCGGGCAGCAGATAATAAGGGTCCGGCGTAACTTCGAGTTTCACCCAGTTGATGCCGGTCGCTGCCCGCGCCAGCTTTGACAGGCGCACGGCTTCTTCGGCGTCGCGGGCACCGGATGTATTCGGAAGAAGCAGGTATTTACTGCGGTCAATCGCGCTGAGCATATCATCATTTTCGTTTTCAATATCGACCCTGCGAAGCGCGACGGTAACGATTTCCGTGCCGGAGCGTGCAATAGCCTCTGCCATAATCTCACACGATGCAAACTTGCCCGTGCCGATAAGCAGGCGTGAGTCAAACTTTCTATCTGCAATGACCAATTTATCCATAAACTCAGCCTCCACCCACAAACCGAATCAATTCGATGACCTGGCCGGTTGACAACTCTGTTTGCGCAAAGTTTTGTCTGGCGATAATTTCGCCGCCGATTTCAGCTACTACTGTTGCTTCATTTATATTCAGATGCTTCAGCAATTCGGTCAGTGTCTGCGGCAGGCCGGCGGAAAATTGCTTCTGGACGCCATTTATTTTTAATGTTTCCACTTCTTACCTTTGCCAAAACAAAAAGCACTCCTGCCCCGTTAGAAGCCCAGACCAAAACCCTACTATTTCAACCTGTCAATCTGCTTCTAACGGGGTCTGCAAACGGAGTGCTTTGAATCATTTTTATTAGCCTCCCTTCGCAGGTCCTAACCTGATCAGGTTCATAGGGTCTCCCGCACCTATTTCGCCGGTCGAGGTTTCTATGAGCCGCTTACATTAGCTTGTCTAATTCCGCTTCGGCCAAGAAACCAGGTTTCGATAGGCGAAATAGGTGCGGGATTCTCAGCTTTTCAATGGGCCGTTGCCCAGCCAGCTCCCCTGGCTTATTCAAATTTATCCGCCAGCTGTGTGGCGGATTCTTTCAGGTATATTATAATACATCAGGGCGTCGGCGGCAATTATTTTTAAATATGCAAAAACGAGTACAATGAGCCAGGAAGATAAAAGATTCGTTATCCAGGAGCATACGAGGGGCTCGGAGATTCATTGGGATTTTATGCTTGAAGGGGGCAAAACTCTGCGAACCTATCGTCTCGACAAGGCCCCGCAGCAAATCCTCAACAGCCCCGCCAACGCCGTAAAAATCTTCGACCACCCACCCAAATTCCTCACATATCAGGGGCCGGTAAATAAAGGCCGGGGCAGCGTTCACATCGTTGAGACCGGCACATACCAAGTCGTAAATCATGAGCACGACCGTGTTGAACTGGACCTAGCCGGGCGAATTCTTAAGGGGAAATTCACGCTCCGCCACGTCAAAAATGACAAATGGCAATTCGGCAGTTGCTGAGGATTCAAAGCCGACTGCAAACAGGCGGTAGAAAAAATCTTTCGAGAGGGTACAATGAGAGTTATTATAAATGGCAAAGAAGCAGATTTTGTGGCTTGTCTCGGCGGAGGCCAAGCCGTAGCCGGAAAGGACGAAGGTGGCATTAACCAAAGAACAGATAGAAAGATACAGCCGGCATATAATATTAGAGCAGGTTGGCAACGCCGGTCAGGAGAAGCTGCTTTCATCAAAGGTGCTAATCGTAGGTGCAGGTGGTCTTGGCTCTCCAGCGGCACTGTATTTAGCTGCGGCTGGGGTCGGGACAATTGGAATCGTCGATTCTGATAAGGTTGAGCTATCTAATCTTCACAGACAGATAATTCATTACACCGCTGACATAGGTCTCGAAAAGACCAAATCCGCCGAAAATAAAATGAGGGCGATAAACGCTGATGTAAGCGTTAGAACTTATCATCGGCGGGTAAAGGCTGACAACATACGGGAAATTATCAGGGGATACGATTTTGTAATTGACGCATCCGATAATTTTGCCACAAAGTTTCTGATTAACGACGCCTGCTATTTTGAAAAGATGCCGTTCTCGCACGCCGGTGTATTGCGCTTTAACGGCCAGTTGATGACGGTCCTGCCGGGCAAGACAACCTGCTGCCGCTGCATTTTTAATGCCCCGCCGCCCGCCGGCGCAGTGCCTTCGAGTTCACAAGCAGGGGTTCTGGGATTATTGCCGGGTGTTATTGGTTCGCTTCAGGCAACTGAAGCGATAAAATATCTGCTCGGTATCGGCAAATTGCTGACCAGTACGCTGCTGACGTATGATGCACTTGAAATGGAGTTTCGTATGGTAAAGGTGGGCCGCAATCCGAATTGTCCTTTGTGCAGTAAAGAGCCGCGAATAACCGCACTGAGGGACGAAGAGCCCCCCGTATGAGCGCATAATTTGGAGGATTTGGAAGATGGGTATAGCGAAGGATATGACAGAGTTAATCGGCAGAACGCCGCTGGTTCAGCTAAACAGAATAACCACTGGCTGTAAGGCGAAGGTAGCAGCTAAGCTGGAGTTTTTCAATCCCGCCGGCAGTGTCAAGGACCGTATCGGAGTAAATATGATATTGACCGCGGAACGCGAAGGCAAAATCAAGCCTGGGGATACGCTCGTTGAGCCGACCAGCGGCAATACCGGTATTGCCCTTGCCTGGGTTGCGGCTGCGAGGGGTTATAAACTGATACTTACGATGCCCGAATCAATGTCAATCGAGCGAAGAAAGATACTGGAGCTGTTCGGCGCCGAGCTTGTGCTGACGCCTGCTGAAAAGGGTATGACCGGTGCTGTGAATAAAGCCGGCGAAATCGCAGAGAAAACCGACGGCGTTTTTATGCCGCAGCAGTTTAAGAATCCCGCTAATCCGCAGATTCACAGGGAAACGACCGCGGAAGAAATCTGGAAGGATACCGACGGGAAGGTGGATATTTTTGTTGCCGGCGTGGGTACCGGCGGAACGATTACAGGCGTTGGTGAAGTTCTGAAATCGCGAAAGCCGTCGGTCAGGGTCGTGGCTGTTGAGCCGGCTGACTCGGCTGTGCTTTCCGGCGGCAAACCCGGTCCGCATATGATTCAGGGAATCGGTGCGGGCTTTGTCCCGGATGTGTTGAACAGGGAAATTGTCGATGAGGTGATTCAAATAACAAACGGCGAGGCATTCGATATGGCAAAACGATTGGCTAAAGAAGAGGGCATCTTTGCCGGCATATCATCCGGTGCTGCAGCCGCGGCGGCGGTCAAGGTAGCCAAGCGAAAAGAAAATGCTGACAAACTGATTGTTGTCATACTGCCTGATACGGCTGAGCGATATATCAGTACAATACTGTTCGAATAAAACCGGAAGACGGAAGACAGAGGATCCGGCTTCGCTTGAAGGCTACGCCGAGGCAAGCAGAAGGCAGAAGACAAATGGTAGTCGGTAAGTGGAACATAAAGTTACTTGGGCCGAGTCTTTTGCCTTGGCAGCCCGTTAAGGAAGCTGGCAGGCAGATTGCGGTGCTGATGAGCGGCGGGGTCGACAGCAGCGTTACGGCTTTCCTTCTAAAAGAACAGGGCTGGGACGTGCTGGGTATCACGATGAAGATACCCGTCCCCGCTTTCGCGGGGACAAGTTTACCCCTGCGCAGGCAGGGGTGCGATACAGGTAACAGGTTCGACAAGCCCGCCGCGGCGGGCAAGCTAACTATAAAGCGGGGTTGTTGTGGAGCTGATGCCGCCTTTGTCTGCAGCAAATTGAATATACCTCATTACTTTGTCGATGTTACCGAGGCCTTCGAAGAGATTGTAATAAAGCCATTTCGTCAATCTTATGCAATGGGCCAAACTCCCAACCCCTGTGTTGACTGTAACGCATTTGTGAAGTTTTCGCTTCTCTGGGATTTCCTGCAGGAGAAATTCGGCGTACCTTATCTTGCTACAGGTCATTATGCCAAAATCTGCAAAACCGATGGCAGAGTGTATCTTGGCAAAGCAAGGGACAAGGCCAAAGACCAAAGCTATTTTTTATATAGAATAGCTTTGGAAAAACTTACAAGACTTGTTTTTCCTTTGGGCGAGCTGACGAAAGAGAAAGTTCGCTCGATTGCTGCCGACCTTAATCTGCCCGTTGCTGAAAGACCGGAGAGTATGGAATTATGTTTTGCCGGTGAAAAAAACTATCGAGAGGCCCTAACCGATACCCGGGTTAATCAGCAAGGTGACATAACAGATATGCAGGGCAACAAAATAGCCACACATAAAGGGATTGCCAATTATACGCTCGGCCAAAGAAGAGGTATTGGTTTTGCCGGCGGCAAGCCGCTTTATGTAGGCAGGATAGATGCCGGGACAAACACTATCGCGCTCGGCACAAGAGAAGAAGTGAGCCGCCGTACTATTAAGGCAGAGAAGATTAACGTTCTTATACCTGAAGAGCTTGTTGCGGGCAGGCAATTCTTCGGAAAAATTCGCTCATACGGCGACTCTCATCCATGTAAACTCACTGATGTGAATGAAACCGCTATGACTATTGAGTTTGACCGGCCTCAATTCGCCCCCTGTCCTGGCCAAAGGCTTGTGATTTATAACAGCGATGACAATATCGTTGCGGGCGGCACTATATCGACAAAGACGGCGGTTTAACCCAGATACCAAGGTTTTTATCGGTCGAGCCGGTTAAAAATACGGACAGAATATTCCTGACTGGGCTTCGTAAAGCCGTATTTATCAACAAAAAAAGTTGTCGTACCTTCAAATTACTGAGACCGGTCATTTTTCACTGCTTTCACCGCTTAAAAACCTTGATTTTTGGCCAATTAGGGGGTTCTGATGCCCAATTCACGGGAAGACTTCTTTAGCCATAGTGTGTTCTGTTCCTGCAAAAAAGAGGCAAAAGTGGGGTATGAGTCCTTTACTTTAGAGCGCCCTCAAAAATCCCCGGATACGTGCAATAAATTTCTTGACGTTAAATTTACATAGTTTGATATAATATAGCTTTATAGTAACGTTGGAACAGTAGGAGGAAAACGGTGGTGAGCAAGCCTTTGGAGTTTTGTTTTAAGCTCTCTCATCCCATTGTTGGGAAAAAAAAGACAAGCCTTTCTTTCTTCTAAGAAAAGAATGCAGTCCCGGAGTCTCATTTCGCGCACTCTTGCTTAAGTGAATAAAACAGTTGGAACCAAAGCCTGCTCGTCAGGGCGAAGGCCCTGCCGTAGCCCGATGTCGGCTTGGTGGTTCGTTGCTTTCGATTCACGGATGAAAGGCGGGACAGGTTGCAGCAGGTCCGGCCTATCTATGTACAGACAGAGATGATAAGCTGGTTTATGCGCATTGTGTGCGGCCGGCGGGAAAAAAATGATTTGTTTATAAACAAAAATAATCAGGAGGACAAAAGTGATGAAAGAGTTATTAACAACAAAAGTAATTAGTGTTATGTTTATTTTATGTGCCTTGTCAGTATTCGCAGGGACAGCACAAGCTGATACACTGTTTAGCGACGGCTTCGAGAGCGGCGACTTTACCGCAGGCGGCTGGATCAAAACGAGCGTTTGGCCACTGGTTGACACGGCTTCGGCACATACAGGCACCTATGGTGCAGGCCTTTACATGACGACAAGTGGGATAGCAAAGGCACAAAGCACCGTAGGCTATAGTACAATACACGTCAAGTACTGGCGAAAAACCACCGCGGGTGCCTCTACCGAAACTTTTTATTGTGACTGGTCTGCCGATGGCGGTACCACCTGGACCAACCTTGATACGCGGACCGGTACTACCTCATGGACATACATGGATAAAACTTGCCCCGCTGGCGCCGACAACAATGCTGACTTCCGCGTTAGATTCCGCAACAGCAGCAGCGGTGGCTCTACCTCCGATGTTGCTCGTGTTGACGATGTGGAGATAACAGGCACGGCGCCTCAGTACACTATTTCAGGTACGGTAACCTGTGATGAAACAGGTCTTGATGGTGTTACGATGAGCGGTTTGACCGGTAATCCCGTTACCAGTGGCGGCGGCTTATACAGCGCAACAGTTAGTTCCGGCTGGAGCGGGACGGTAACGCCGACAAAGGCTGGTTACACATTTACACCTGCCGACAGGACATATACGAGCGTTGCGGAAGACCACATTGGCGATAACTACGCAGCGACGCTTAATACGTATACAATTTCAGGCTACATAGAGAACGAATGCAATGAGCCCATTGAAGGAGTACTGGTCGATGCCAATAACGGCGGCGGCGAGGATACGACTGACGTCAATGGTTTCTATGAGGTCGGGGTGGATTACAACTGGTCCGGCACCGTGACGCCGAGCAAGGCGCATTACACATTCGAGCCGAACCTGATGAGTTATGTTGCCGTTCTTGCCGACCAGCCGGACCAGAATTATGCCGCCCACAACATCTATGACCTTGATTACGATTGCTGCATCGGCTGGGGCGATGTCGCGGTAATACATGACAACTGGCTCCAGACCGGCGAAGACATCCCAGGTGATTTCTCCGGGGATGATACTGTCAACTTCCTGGATTTCGCCGACTTTGCTTTGGTTTGGCAGGCCGGGGAGTAACAAAGAATTAAAGGGTTAAAAGACAATCGGCCTGCGGGAAAACCCGCAGGCCGATTTGTTTCTACAATTGGGGTGATGGAAAGTTAAGTCGTCTCTTGAAATTGGCGGACCTGCCGGTGCTGAGAATATCGTTGCGGGTGGCACTATATCAGCGGAGACAGTAGTTCAGACTTAAATTGCGAAGAAATATTTTTTTTGAGCACAAGGTCGCGCCGGCGGGTTCACTGCTGACTGTTTATGCATAAGGCGCCCATTACACATTGCTTTCAGGACCGCTGTATAGTCGGGGGCTGCCATAGCTGCCCCCGGAGTCCCCCCCCAACAAAATCAATACCCTGCCAACTCCTGAATCCTCAACAGCCTACCGCTCTCTCACTAATAAACATCTCTTCCTCGGCAAGCCAGCCTACCAACCGCTAACCCCTTTGAAGCATGGGCCCCTATACTTTCCAGCTTATCTTCTTTCCAGCCGGAAAGTCCCTGCCGCGTCTAAAATCCAGCGTATCAAAGTTTTTGTCGGTCTAATCGGATAAGGAAATAGCAGGATATTCCTGAATATGGTCTTCAAAAAACCTTATTTTTATGAAGCAGCGAAAGGATAAGGCTGTCTGACAGCGGTTATTATACCTGTTTACAGGGTTGAAAACGGCGGTTTTGTGTAGTTGGGGGTTTTTTAGGCCGAGGTGATTCCCACTTTTCGCGGCAGGGAGATTACCGTGCTCGGCCCCTTCATTTCACCCAGGACCTGAAAAAAGTGAAGGGCCCCGCTCGCGATGTTAAGCTGCGGTATTTTAGCTGGAATTACCCGAAGCGTCGGCCGGAATTACTAAACAGTCGCGTCCCACACTTCAACCTGATTTGGGTTTCAATTCTTTAATCAGGCCGTATAAAACGGACATAACTAATGCCTTCAATATCCGAATTGCCATACCTCCAAAAGGAAGGCGTCGCATCCGGTTCCTTAGACGGCACAAAAACAAAACTTACACTCAAGATTTGACGCTATCTTAATATCCTGGGCAGTTGAATTCTTCTGACATCCCTGTTACGATAAATCCTGTTTATTTTCGGAATTCTTTAGAGGGTAAATAAATTGAAGGTCGTAGTCGCAATGGATTCGTTTAAATCGAGCATCAGTGCGGTTTGCGCCTGTAAGATTGTAAAAGACACAATACAATCGATTTATCCTGAGCTTAAGATTGTCAGTATTCCAATGGCTGACGGCGGAGAAGGAACAACGGAAGCCATGATGGCTGCACGCCCAGGGCAATGGATTGAGATACAAGCTATGGGCCCACTGCCGCTAATGAAGGTGAATGCCGGATTTGCATTTTTCCCGGATACAAAGGCTGCTTTGGTAGAAATGGCAAAGGCAAGCGGCTTGGAATTGTTGGGTCCGGGACAAACCAATCCACTCAAAACAACCACCTTTGGGACAGGCCAGCTCATTCGGGCAGCCGCGGACTATGGCGCCGACAAAATTCTGCTGGCAGTCGGCGGCAGCGCCACCGTAGATGGTGGAGTCGGTGCAGCCCAGGCCCTGGGATGGAAATTCCTGGATACAGACGGCAACACAATTGGTTTTGGCGGTGGACAGTTGGAATACATTGCTCAAATAATCAGACCTGATGAGCTTGATTTGCCTGACATTGAAGTCCTCTGCGACGTTGACAACCCCCTTTGCGGCGAAAACGGCGCTGCTAAGATATTTGGGCCACAAAAGGGCGCAACTGCTGAAATGGTCGAACAGCTCGAATCCGGATTAAATCACCTTGCCAAGGTTGTGAGACAACAACTGGGAAGACAAATACATCAAATCTCCGGAAGTGGTGCGGCAGGAGGACTATCAGCGGGTGCGATTGCCTTTATGGATGCAAAGCTGGTCAGGGGAGTGGAGACAATTATAAATCAGAGCCGATTAACAGAAGAAATCAGCGATGCAGACTGGGTCATTACAGGTGAGGGGCGATTCGATAAACAATCTCTCCGGGGTAAAGTTGTATCCGGAGTTACAAAAATTGCTTTATTAAACCGGGTAAAGATTGGAGTCATCGCTGGAAAAGTTGCTCTATCAAAACAACAGTGGCAGGATTTCGGAATTGCAGCCGCGATAGGTCTCTCTGACGAAACAACAGACCTCGATTATGCGATTGCCAGTGTTAAGAGTTTATTAGCTGATGCGACAAAGAAATTTGCGCTAACAAATCTCAGATAACAACCTCTTAATCCATACGAAGCTCCCATGGACTCAAAAACTTCATTGCTTACTGAGAGTAAGTTCGAATGAATATGCAAAATTGCAGAAAGGTATATGGCGAAACACTTGTAGATTGCCAAAACCATTTATTCTAATATTTTTAAAGGAATTTATCGATGAAAAGAAATGGAAATCTGCTGTTTTTAATATTAGTTTTATCTGGATTGCATACTGCTGTTTTCCAGGGTATATCATTTGCAGAAGACAAGCCTGTTGCCGTTACAAAAAATGTCTCCCTTAGAGTTGATGGCGACAAAACATGCGGCTTTTATGTTACGATATTAGCCGGCAATGCCGCTGTAAACAATCAAAGCAGATGTGGAGAATTTTCAGTATGGTTCCAAAATGCCGATGCCAGCGTAAAAGATGCTGTAGAAAATTGGAAAGCAACCGAATGGAAAGGCGATTCTTCGCATATCGAACTTACCGGCAAAACTACATTGACATATGTGGCGGACCTATGGATAACTGTCACATATGACGTAATAAACGAGCATGTTGTTCGCAAGCGAATAGCTTTTTACCAAACAGACATGCCCGTAATATTTCTGAAAACAACTAACCGTATCGAACCGGCAATCACACCGGAAAAGTATTGGAGTTTTGACCAGGCCGACTGCAAAGGCGGTTATTTGCGAGACCTTTTCCCTGCCATCGGTTATAGAACCAGTGATGGGAATGAACGACATCGTTGATTACCCCGAATGGACAGAAGACCTTGCCATCAATCAGGGTGTTTGGGCGGTAACTCTGCGGCATGAAGCAAAAAAAGCCGTTATTTTTGGTGCGTTTTTGAAAATATTCATTCCTTTTCTGATTGTTGTACCGGGGATAATAGGTTTTGTCCTGTTTCCCGAATTAGAATCAGGCGACGATATCTATCCGACAATGCTTCATAATCTGTTACCAGCAGGGCTTACCGGACTGGTATTCGCCGGATTCCTGGCAGCGTTGATGAGCAGTGTAGACTCTTACCTGAACTCAGCATCCACACTATGGACAATGGATGTTTATAAACGTTATATAAGAAAACAGGCCGACTCCCATCACCTGCTTGTTGTCGGTAAAATATTGACGATCATCTTTATCGTAATAGCTGCCTATATAGCACCTTTCACAGACAGATTCAGCGGTATATTCAATGCCTTGCAAACACTGCTTTCGATATTCCAGGGCCCGATATTGGCAATACTGCTGCTGGGTATGATATGGAAACGGGCTAACAGCCCCGGTGCCATGGCCGGACTGGTAGTTGGAGTCCTTACCAGTTCGACCCTTTTCTGGGTGCAGGCAGATATCTTCCAGGCCAAAGACCCCTACCTTTATATAGCGTGGTGGTCTTTCCTGACAGCGATTATTGTGACAGCAATGGTCAGTCTTGGCACCAAACCTCAGCCGCAAGAAAAAGTTAAGACCCTGATGTTCAGCAAAGAAGGTTAAGAACTATGAAGCAATTGATAATATCGATATTAAAGCCTTTCGCAGGATTTTGCTTCGAGTTGGTAAATAAAGTGACACCGGACGCAGCGCTAATTCTTTACATAGTTGTAATGGCATTGCTGACATTGTGGGTAATGACCCTGAAACAAGAAGCAATGCGCCAGGACGGCAAGGGGAGATACAAACTTTGGCAGGACCTGCGGACGGCTGCTGTAGCTATCATGGTATTACAGATGATCATTTATCTGGTATTCCGATAGTATATTTGCCCCTGGTTTTTACCTGATTTATGCTCAGGATAACGACTCGCTTGTCACACGCACCTATGATTCCCTCTCGAATGTTATCAGCGAAACTCTCAACAGCCAAACTACAACCTCTGTACACGACGGCTTGGGCAACGAACTGGCCTGCACTTATCCAGGCGGCCGTGCTATTACCTGCACCTATGACCAGTTGAATCGTAAGAAAGTCATCGCTGCTGACGGGACTGCCATTTCCACATACTACTATATTGGACCAGACCGTGTCAGGTGGTGTGAGTATGGCAATGAGACTCAGTGTGATTACTCCTGATATGGAACGACCTTTGTCAATTCATTAAATTCGCATTGTTTTTGTTTTTTTATGTTTTTTTTATGACACCTCAAGGTGCGGGCTGCTTCGACGATGAATCAGTCTGATATTCGTGGATTAGCCCGATGAACAGGCCAGAGCCGACATTGATATTCTCCGTCGGGGGCTTGTACCTTCTATGGTCGTGAGTTCAGCAGTAAAACCTGCCTATCACACAGGAGAGACGCCTATTGCCCCTATCGTGCCCGCACCCGCCAGTGCCGCACTATCCACAATTTTCAACTATCAAAGAACAACTTCGGAGAAGGGCTGATGAAAGAACAAAAACGTTTTCATAACCCAGCCTCCGCAAAAAATGGTTTACATTTTTGGTTAACATTGAATTAGTTGTAGTTGCGGTTGTTATCTTGAATGAGGTAACGGCGGTCAATAATTACAACTAACTTCAATACAACAGCTTGTGATTATTATACGAAATGAAAGTCAATAGGTTATATAATCCGAAACTGCCTTGCTGAATCCAAAGCGACCGAGGTCAATATAATAAGACAAAACTGACACGCCTGGACAAGCCTCCGGCAAACCTACAGGAAAATCCATGCACTCAGCGCAGCAAAAAAAGCCAATCGTAAGTGACTGGCTTTGCTGGAATTAACAAAATAGCGGGGGCAGGATTCGAACCTGCGACCTCCGGGTTATGGGCCCGACGAGCTACCAGACTGCTCTACCCCGCGGTCATTCGGTTACCAAGATAATAGCACAAAAGGCGCTCTTTATCAACAACAGCAACACAAAATTAAAGATTTTCGCGAATCTTAGCTGCGATTGCCTCGATTTGTCCTTCCGCATACCTGGAAGCCGGCCAGCGGTTAAAGACGCCATCGCCGGTGTTACGGGGGATTATATGAAAATGCAAATGCCCAACCAACTGGCCTGCCGCAGCACCGTTATTGCACAATACATTATAGCCGTCGGCATTCATTGCATCGGCTGCAGCTTTGGCAATCCTGCCGAGTCGTGAGCAAACCTCGCCCAAAAGCTCAGAAGGACAATCGTGTAATTTTTCAAAGTGCTCTTTTGAAATCAACAGAGTGTGCCCATCGCTCAGCGGGCCAATATCCAAAAAAGCCAGCACTACTTCATCTTCATAAATCTTTGTAACCGGAATCTCCCCGGCTACCATTTTACAAAAAATGCAGTCATTGCCCGTCATTGCTGCTGCTAATCTCCGAAAGTAAAGTTACTGCCGCTTTTCGGCTTTATCTTCTTTTTTTTCGGTTTCATTTGGTTGTTCATCAGATGCCTGGTCTTGAGGGCCTGCGACTTCGACGGCTTCTTTGGTCTTTCGAGGGGCCTTTGCCTTTTTGCGAGCGGAAGTTTTGCTTTTCTTCTGCCCAGCTTCTTCCTCACCTACCAGTTGCAGCAGGACAACTCGGCCGTTATCACCCAGCCTTCTAAGCGATAAACGTATGATTCTCGTATAGCCGCCGGTTCTGTCGAGGTATCGAGGAGCTATTTCGCTGAACAGCTTCCCGATAATAGTGCCTTTGCTGACCATCTTACCGTCCTCTTCAGTTGTCACCTCGCGGTTGCCGAGAAGGGCAATGGCTCGACGTCTCGCTGCCAGGGTACCTTTTTTAGCGAGCGTAATCAGCTTCTCGGCAAAAGGTTTTACTTCCTTGGCCTTTTCAATTGTTGTTGAGATAGTCTCATGCTCGAAAAGCGATGAGACCAGATTTCTGCGCATAGCCAGGCGATGCTCACTTGTCCGACTCAATCTTCGTCCTGCCACTCTGTGACGCATATTCTCAAACCCTTTTATCTGGTGTCAATATCAGCAATCTTTCATTTGGGCGGTCGCATCTTTTCATCTACATCCGTCATTCCCAGTGACAAACCTATATCGGCAAGTTTTCTTTTGATTTCACGCAAAGAAGTCTTGCCGAAGCTGCGAATCTCCATCAATTCAGCTTCTGTCATCTTGACCAGCTGTGCTACTGTTTCGATTTTCGCCGATTCAAGACAGTTTGCTGCCCGTACCGACAGCTCCATTTCCTGAACGGGAGAATTCAGTTTTTGTGCTAATTGTTCATCAAAGGCTTCTTCCTCAGCCTCTTCTTCTCTAATCTCCTCGGCGACGGTTTCTTCCCCAAGCTCGGAATATTGTGTAAATGGATTGACGTGCTTGCGCAGAATCTTAGCGGCCTCCACTAAGGCCATTTCCGGAGTAATTGTTCCATTTGTCCATATCTCCAGAATCAGCTTGTCATAATTGGTGCGCTGGCCCACCCGCGTGTCCTCCGTCGCGTAGCGAACTCTCGTGACCGGTGAATATACCGCATCGAGCTGAATCCTTCCTACTTCCTGGTCGAATCTGTCCATCGCAAGGATGCGCTCGGAAGCCGGCACATAGCCCCGGCCGTTTTCAACCACCATCTCCATTTCGAATTTCACATTCTTGGTCAAAGTAGCCAGAACCACATCCTTGTCTATCACCTCTATCGCCGGGTCTGCGACAATATCTGCCGCCGTTATTACGCCGGCCTTGTTTGAGGAGACCTTCATAATCTTTGGCCCCTCGCCTCGGAGACGAATCACCAGACTTTTAACATTTAAAACGATATCGGTAACGTCCTCCAGCACGCCTTTTATCGAGGTGAATTCATGGTTGACCCCATCTATTTTGATGCTGGTCACGGCGCTCCCTTCCAGAGAGGAAAGCAATATGCGTCTGAGGCTGTTACCAATGGTAGTGCCGAAACCCCGCTCGAAGGGCTCTATAAAGAACCGGCCATATTTATTGTTCGAAACCATCGTGTCTTTTTCGACACGCTCCGGCAATTCGAAACCTCGCCACGTAACTCGCATATAAACCTCCCAAAATTTACAACTACTTAGCTATTTGCCACCGGCACTAAAAAACAGTCTATCCACGGCCTACCGAGAACAGAACTCCACAACCAACTGCTCCTCAACCGGAATCTGAACATCCTCCCGGCTGGGCATCGCAACAACCGTAGCTGAAGGTATTTCCCTGTCTAATTGCAACCAGCTTTGAGTGGTAAAATTAGGATTGCTCTCCAGCTGCTGTTTTATTTTCTTGACACTTGTTCCCGAGCCTTTGGTTGTTATTTTGTCTCCGACTTTTATAGTATAATCGCTGACATCAACCTTCCGGCCGTTTACGTAAATATGGCCGTGAGTTATCATTTGCCTCGCGGCCTTACGCGATGGCGCAAAATTCAGCTTGTATACCACATTGTCCAAACGCCTTTCCAAAAGCTGCAGCAGCAGCTCGCCGGTATTTCCCTTCACACGCTCAGCCTGACGGAAAATCCTGCTGAACTGCCGTTCCAAAAGACCGTAGTATCTTTTTACTTTTTGCTTTTCGCGCAATCGAACAGCATATTCGCTTGCTCTGCCTCTTCGCCAGCCGTGCATACCGGGTCCTAAATTACGCTCCTTCTTTTCTATCGGGCACTTAGCCGTCTCACACCTGATGCCCTTAAGCATCAGCTTGACACCTTCACGGCGACAGAGTTTGCACGATGAATCAAGATAACGTCCCATTCTTTATCTCCAAAATATTGGTAACCAGTAATTGGTGATTATTTAACCAATTACCAGGTTTATACTCGTCTTCGTTTCGGAGGCCGGCAGCCGTTGTGCGGAAGCGGCGTTACATCTTCTATTGATGAAATACGCAGACCCGCCTGTTCCAGGGCGGAGATTGCGGACTCGCGCCCTGAGCCGGGGCCGTTGACCCTGATTTCGACCTCCCGCACGCCGTTGCGCAGCGCGGCGGCGGCACAACGCTGCGCCGCCTGCTGGGCGGCGAAAGGCGTACTCTTGCGAGAGCCTTTGAAGCCAACACAGCCCGGCGAACTGGCGCAGATTGTGTCACCATCCAAATCCGTGATTGTAATCAATGTGTTGTTAAACGTCGCTTTTATACGCACAACAGCCTTGACAATATTTTTTCTTACCTTTCGTTTTGCGCCTTTTGCCATTATTACAAAAACCTCAAATAACGAAACTGCCGTCTCTATTCAGAACACTTCGATTTTTATCGCGCTTCCTTTACACCCTTTTTACCCGCGACTGTCTTTCTTGGACCTTTACGTGTTCGCGCATTGCTTTGTGTGGACTGGCCCCGGACCGGCAGGCCCTTCCTGTGGCGAATGCCGCGGTAACAGGCTATGTCGCGAAGACGCGCTATGTTCTGAGAAACCTGTCTTCGAAGCTGGCCGCCTACGATGTAATTGCGCTCTATAATCTGGGTTATCCGGCTGAGCTCGTCTTCGCTGAGCCTGTTGGCCTTTACGCTCTTATCGACCTTAGCCTCTTTTAGAACCTGTTCAGAGGTATATCTGCCTATACCGTGAACATAGGTCAATGCAATCCATATGGATTTATCATTTGGAATATCAACACCGACTATACGAGGCATATCAGCTCCTCTAACTATGAACTCGATTATCCCTGCCGCTGCTTGTGTCGTGGATTTGTACAAATCACCCGCACCACGCCTTTGCGACGAACAATCTTACAGTTTTCACATATACGTTTTACAGAACTTCTGACCTTCATCTGCTCCGTTTCCTGTCCAACTCTTTTTTTGCCGAATGCAATCAGCCACGCAGGACTATTCTGCCTCTGTTGAGGTCATACGGCGACATTTCGACCGTCACGGTATCGCCAGGCAGAATGCGAATAAAATGCATCCGCATCTTGCCGGAAACATGTGCCAGAATCTCGTGGCCGTTCTCCAGCTCTACCTTAAACATCGCATTCGGCAATGCTTCTTTCACCTTGGCCTGCACTTTTATTGCGTCCCTTTTTGCCATAGGCATTTACTTTTTTATTGTCAACACCTCACAACCGTTTTTCGTTATCGCAATCGTATGCTCAAAATGAGCCGAGCACTTTCCGTCTTTCGTCACCACGGTCCATCCGTCTTTTAATGTTCGCACATCAGCGGTACCGGCATTAATCATCGGCTCGACCGCTAAAACCATTCCTTCGGTCAGGACAATATCATTTGCCAGCAGTTCTTCGCTGACAAAGTTGGGCACCTTCGGCTCTTCGTGCATTTTGGTCCCAATACCGTGCCCAACAAAATCCTTAACTATCGAGAAGCCCGCTGATTCGGCACAGTCCTGCATTTCCGCGGCTATTGCGCTCCACTTGGTACCGGGGGTCGCTTTTTCTATCGCTATCCCCAGAACACGCCTGGTTACGTCTACCAGTCTGCGCTTGTGCTGTGGAATTTCGCCTATGCAAATCGTAACCGCAGCATCTCCACAATAGCCGGCGAGCTTTGCGCCGAAATCAATGCTCACAATGTCGCCGTCCCTGAGCACAACCGACTCAGACGGAATACCGTGCACCACCTGCTCATTTACCGACGCGCAAATCACACCCGGAAACGGATTCGCACCATAAGGGCTGCGCACACCCTTAAACAGGGCCTCGGCACCGGCCTCAGCGGTTATTTGCGAAGCGATACTATTCAGACGGCCGGTGGTTACTCCCGGCTTCGAGAACTCTTGTAATTTTGAAAGAACATCTGCTACTACAATGCCCGCATTACGTATTAACTCGATTTCCCTTCGGCTGCGAAGCTTTATCGCCATTTAATTTCGTATCTCGCGTTATTACCTCATAGCCCAATCTAAACCGACACAAGCGCATCCAAACTCTCAAAGATAGAAGCGCTTACCTCATCAGCTTCCTTGTTAGCATCAATATGATAAAATGCCGGTGCGCCTGGGCGGTTCTTATAGTAATCCACCACTGGTTTGGTCTGCTGGTGGTAGGTCTTAAGACGATTCTGCACCACCTCAAGGCTGTCGTCAGGCCTTTGAACCAGCTTGGCACCGTCATGGTTACATCTTCCTTCGGTTTTCGGTTTCAGGTTCTCAATGTGGTAAACCGTGCCACATCGCGGACAGCTTCTCCTGCCCGTCATTCTCTCAGCCACCACCCTGTCATCAATCTCCATGTTCAAAACGGCGTCTATCTTTTGTTCCTCACGTGCCAGCACTTTATCGAGCTCAACAGCCTGATTGACTGTTCGCGGGAAGCCATCCAGCACAAAACCCGTTGCTGCAGCTTTGCTTATCGCGCCGGCCATCATTTCAATTATCAATTCGTCCGGCACAAGTACGCCTGAATCCATATAACTTTGGGCCTTTTTCCCTAATTTGGTGCCCGCCGCCCTTTCCTGTCGAAGAATGTCTCCGCTCGACAGGTGCAGCAGACCATATCTTTCGACAATCCGCTTACACTGTGTTCCTTTGCCTGCGCCGGGTGCGCCAAGTAAGACTATTCTCATCCATACGCTCCTTTTATCCTGCCGGTCTCACTAAAACCATCGTAGCTGCGCATCAGCAGGTTGGCTTCAATCTTCTGAACCAAATCCAGCGAGACACTGACAACTATCAACAGGGCCGTACCGCCCAGAAAGCTCGCTATTCGCCAGTCAACTCCAAGTAATATGGAAGTTACCGACGGCACGACGGCGATTATGGCCAAAAAAGCCGCTCCAAAGTAAGTGATTCTGCTCATTACCGTTTCAAGATATTCAGCGGTCCTGCGTCCCGGCCGCAAACCGGGAATAAAGCTTCCCCCGTCACGAAGGTTCTTGGCCATATCTTTGGGCTGAAACTGCACCGTTGTCCAGAAGTATGCGAACAGAAATATAAACAGCATGTACAACACATTATATGTATAAGCACCCGGCCCCAGCGCTCTCTGCAGCGTATCAAGAATTGCCCAGTCCTTGATATTGCCCAGCCAGCCGATCATCGCTGTCGGGAAAATCATAAAGCTCGACGCGAAAATTATCGGCATTACTCCTCCGTGATTGACCCGAAGCGGAAGGTAATGTCTTGCGCCGCCGTACATCCGTCGGCCTCGCATTTGTTTCGCCTGCTGAATTGGTATTCGCCGCTGGCCCTGCGTTATCAGTATCGCACCGGCAACAACAAATACAAACGCCCCAACAAGAAACAGCAGCTTCGCAGGACCTATCGAACCGGAAGCCGCACCGACCCTCAAATCAACGTTCTCCCAAAGGCTTTTAATCGCCCACGGCATTCGCGAGATTATGCCCGCCATAATTATCAGGCTAATCCCGTTGCCAATGCCGTACTCATCTATTTGCTCTCCCAGCCACATCAGGAAGATTGTCCCGGCTGTCATAGTGATAGTGCCCATTATCATCGCCTGGACGCGCATACCTGCATAGGAATAGCCCATCGCAAATACCTTCAAAAACATCATTGACTGAAGAATGCATACCGGGACAGTCAGATAGCGCGTGTACTCCTGTATCTTTTTATAGCCGGTCTGCCCTTCCTGCCGCAATTTTCTCAAAGTCGGAACGACCTCACCAAGCAGCATAAGGATAATAGATGCGGTAATATAAGGCATAATCCCCAGACCGAAGACGCTGCTTTGCTGGAAATTGCCGCCGGTAAACATCTGCATATATTCAGCGGCTCTGCCTAAAGGGCTGCCTGTGTCCCTGTGCTCAATAGCCGCTTTCATCCTCGACTGGTCGATACACGGCAGAGAAATATGATAACCAATCCTGTATATCATCAGCATCGCAATGGTAAAGAGTACCTTATTGCGAAGGTCCGGAATTCTGAATATGTTAAATACTGTCTCAAGCATATTTCGCATCCCTTACTGCATATTGCGTATTTCTTTTACCGCCGAATATAGCAACACCTAAACCACTTTTGCCGTACCGCCCGAAGCAGCTATCTTCTGCTCCGCTGTTTTGCTGAACTTATGAGCCGTTACCTGAAGTTTCTTGGTCAGTTCACCACTGCCGAGAATCTTGACCCTGCTTTTACCACTTACGACAAGTCCGGCATCGGATAGCTGTTCGGCACCGACGGCGGTGCCGTCGTCGAATCTTTCTAATTGTGATACGTTGACTATCTCGTAACGTCTGGCAAAGTTATAATTACTAAAACCCCGTTTAGGCAATCGTCTAAACAAGGGCATCTGACCGCCTTCATACAGGGAAATGAGCTTCGCGCCGGCCCTGCTCTTACTGCCTTTGTGGCCTCGTCCGCAGGTCTTGCCGTGTCCTGTGCCGGGGCCGCGTCCGACACGCCTGCGACCCTTTCTTTCACCCGCGAGAGCGGTTATTTCATGACTGAGCATCAAAATCACCACCTTTTTACACACCTATAGTGTATTATCGCTTCTCGACAACTTCGACTTCTACCCCACGAACGGATTCAACCATCTCTTTGCTGCGCAGCTTAAGCAGCCCATCCAGTGTGGCCTTCACGACGTTTTTGGCTGAGGTGCTTCCATAAACTTTAGTGAGAACGTCCTGTACGCCGGCTGATTCGAGCACCGCTCGGGCGCTGGAGCCGGCTATAACGCCGGTGCCGGGACTGGCCGGTACCAGGATTACCTTCGTTGCCCTGTATTTGCCGCTAACCTGATGCGGAATTGTTCGACCGACAAGAGGTATCTTGTGCAGGGACTTTTTGGCATCTTTAACGCCTTTATTAACTGCCGCCGGCACCTCGTTGGCCTTGCCGTAACCAACACCTACCGTCCCCGCGCGGTCGCCGACTACGACCAGACCTCCAAAACTAAAACGCCGGCCGCCCTTGACAACCTTGGCGCAGCGAAACACCTTTACCACCGTTTCTTCAAATGGCTTTTCTTCTTGTTCGTATCGTGTAACCGCTTCTGCCGCCAATCTTTACCTCCGGAATTCTCTCAATTTACCTTAAAAAACCAGGCCGGCCTTTCTCGCCGCCTCGGCGAGAGCCTTGGTCCTGCCGTGAAACTTACAGCGGCCCCTGTCGAAGCAGACGCACTTAATACCGACGCTGAGTCCCTGTCTGGCGATTGCTTCTCCAACCGCTTCTGCCGCCTTTATATTGCCGCCCGTGGATAATCGCTCTCTAAGTCCTTTGGCCATCGTGCTTGCCGAGACGAGCGTCGCCCCGGCAGCGTCATCTATAATCTGGGCGTAAATATGTTTGTTCGAACGAAATACCGACAGTCTGGGTCTGTCCGGCGTGCCAAAGATTTTTTTCCGCACATGGAGTTTACGCCTGACCGCCGCATCTTTCGCCCTGTTAATCTTCATACAATCCGAATCCCAATTATACCGTTCCAGAAGTAAATGCCTTGCCTACTTTTCGCTTTATGTGTTCGTCGGCGTAACGAATACCCTTTCCCTTATAGGATTCAGGTGGTCTTATCCTTCGCACGTCGGCGGCAAACTGACCTAAAACGAATTTGTCCGTTCCCGAAATGGTAAACTTGGCCGGTACCTCGTCACCCTTTGTTGCACCTGTCTCAATATTAACTTTTATACCCTTCGGCACCTTCAACGCCACGGGATGGCAGAAGCCAACCTGAAAGACCAGTTTTCCGCCCTGTTCTTTCACGTTGTAGCCGGTGCCGTACACCTCCATCTTTTTTTCAAATCCTTTACTGACGCCGGCAACCATATTTGCAATCAGTGCACGCATCGTGCCGTGTAACTGCTTGGCCTGGCGGCTCTCAGGATGATTGTTCTCGAGCTGTACCTGTCCGCCTGCACTGTCAATCTTCACCTTTATTCGCGGATGGCAGTCCATCTGCAGGCTGCCGAGGGGCCCGGAAACCTTAACACATCGGCCGCTCTGTTCGACCTTAACGCCTTGCGGAACAATAACCGGTTTCTTCCCGATACGACTCATCCTTCGATTCCTTTATTGTCGCTCAGGATGACCCTGAGCAAAGTCGAATGGGTCATTAGCTCACCGTACAAAGTATTTCGCCGCTGACCTTGGCTGACCGGCAGTCTCTGTCGCTCATTACGCCCTTACTTGTCGAAACAATTGCTATTCCCATACCGTCTAAAACACGCGGCAGCTTCTCAACAGATGAGTAAGTTCTTCTGCCTGGCTTGCTTGTCCTTGTTATTTCACGGATAACCGGCTGACCCTCGACATCGTATTTAAGAGTAACTCTCAATATCCCCTGTTTGCCGTCATCGATTCGGTCAAAGTCTTCGATATAGCCTTCTTTCTTGAGAACAGTTGCTATGCCTTCGCATATCTTCGAGGCTTTAACAATGACCTGTTTTTTGTTTATCCGAAGCGCGTTGCGAATTCTTGTCAGCATATCAGCTATTGGGTCGCTCAAACTCATGGTTTAATCCTGACTCAGTCTTAAGTTAGTCTACCAGCTCGCCTTTTTAACTCCCGGAATCTTTCCTTCGTTTGCTAACGTTCTAAAACAAACCCGGCAGACTTTGAACTTACGGTAAACAGCGTGGCTCCTGCCGCAGAGCTGGCAGCGAGTATACTGTCTGACACGAAACTTCTGCTTCCTCGCCGCCTTGTTTTCCAGTGCTTTAGTTGACATTCATATTCTCCAGACCAACCCTACGTTTGTCTGCCCGCCGCCCCGACTCGCGTCGGAAGACGCGGGGGCAGGCGACGAGCAGACGTGGGGCCAAACATTAGTCTTCACCCTTCGGCAAATCCCTGAACGGCATACCGAACAGTGACAGCATTCTTCTTGCCTCTTCATCGGTCCCGGCCGTCGTTACAAGAGTTATGTTCATACCCTGCTGAAACTCTGCCTTTCCAGGGTCGATCTCCGGAAAGACGGTCTGCTCTGCCAGACCCATTGAATAATTACCTCTGCTGTCGAAGCTCTTCGGGTTGAGACCTCTGAAGTCTCTGACTCGTGGGACGGCGAGATTAATCAGCCTGTCCATAAACTCATACATTCGCACGCCGCGTATGGTAACTTTCAGGCCGGTTTCGTTACCTTGACGCACCTTGAAGTTGGAAACGCTTTTCTTGGCTTTGCATACCACCGGTATCTGGCCCGTAATCATCATCATGTCGTTTTTAGCCGATTCGAGAAATTTCTTATCCTGTGCTGCCCTGCCCACGCCCATCGACACTATAACCTTTTCCATCCGCGGAACCGCCATAGCGTTCTTATAGCCGAACTCTTTCGTCAGCTCCGGAACTACCTTGGACTTATATAAATCTCTCAAACGCGCCATCTAACCTGCCGCCTCACTTCTGCCCTGCTCTTCTGACGGTGCCTATCTCTGTGCCGTCGGTTGCAATTCGCTTCTTACTGCCGTCCTTGTCCACTTTATAACGGACCCTGCTGCCTTTCGAGCTTTTCGGATTTACCGGCAGCACATTGCTTATATGTATCGGCTGCTCAACGCTTATCCTGCCTCCCTGCGGATTTCGCCGCGACGGCCGAACGTGTTTCTTGGCTGTATTCTGACCCTGAACCACCACTTTATTCTCTTCGGGTATGACTCGAAGAACCCTGCCGGTAGCGCCTTTATAGTCGCCGGCTATGACCTCAACCATATCACCTTTTT
>CAYLXD010000009.1:0-24343 GCA_964387515.1 uncultured Pirellulales bacterium
GGCAGAGAAGCTACGTAAAGCGAAGAAGCTTAAAAGCGAAGAGTCATAGTCTGGCAACCTCGCTACTGCCCCTGAACCACGTTGGGTTCAGGGGGCTCAACTGTTCTTGAAATTTATCCGCCGTGTTAGCCGCGTTTTTATTCAAAATAAAAAACTTCTTTTACTATCTCTCTTTCTTCTAACGTTCCAGCCATGTTTAGAGCTAAGTTATTTACTGTTTCCAGGCCCCACGAATCATCCTTTGCTCCTTCTACAATTGTTGCACCTGAATGACAATAGCTGTGGCCATCCCGGAGCAGGAACGTTTAATATTATTCATCAGTTCTAAAGGATGAAGCCGGCAGGCCTTCCTTATTATATAGATTTGCGCCTTCAGGATTGTCGGCCCATGCATACCGGACAGCGACAGGATTGGTCACCTGCTCGTTCCAGACAACGATGTTATCACCTTCTATTTTAGCTTTTGCCCAGAGGAATTTTTTGTCAACGCCGGCAATGGCAAAATACTTCAACTGGCCGTCTCCTTTAGCAACTAACCCGCCGCCGGTATTTGTAAATGTGATAATGATTTTGCTTCCTTCAATTTTCATAGACCGGTAAATCGGGCCTGAATGAACTACATTTTTATCGCCGTAAGCCACCTTCTGCGCTGCGAGGGCAAGGCGTTTGCCTACATCTTCTTTATTCAAGGGGTGAATGTCGTTCCATTCGCCGAGGTCAATGATTACGGCCATTGCGGTGCTGGGAACAGCAAGTGTTTTAAGCTGAGCTTCTCGAAGCTGTGCCCAGCTGCTTTCGGAAGGCTGGTCTTTAGTTTCCATAAAATTAGCCAGTTGCACATACAGGAAAGGGAAATCACCCTGATTCCATTTTTGTCTCCAGTCGGCTATCAGAGCAGGGAAGAGTTTGCGATACTCAAGCGGTTTGCCGGCGTTCGATTCACCCTGATACCAAATCACACCTTTAATTTTATAGTTTAACAGCGGGGCAATCATTGCGTTATATAATCCTAACGGCTGCCATCGAATAAAGGTTGAGGGTGGTAACGGGTCCATTGTCGCACCTAACTTGTACTGCCATCGGCCCTTTAGGTCGATTGCTTGCCCCCCTGCCGTCAACTGGTAGGGCTTATCCAGGACAAAACCGCCGCGGCCGGAGTTATTAATAACTCTTACTGCAATGACGTTTTTGCCGACTTTGAGCAGGTTTGCGGGGACATCATATATTCTCGGCGGGTACTGATATGAAACTTTGCCGACCAATCTGCCGTTAACGTAAGTTTCATCACCATCTACAATCCTGCCCAGCCAAAGCTTTGCGGGTTTGCCGGTCATAGAAGCCGGGACGACAAACTCTTTTCTGAACCAGACAACGCCGTTCACGGGGCCTAAACCCTCGTCCGCCCAGTAGCCGGGTATATTCATAGTAGGCCACTGCGAAGCATCGCAAGATGGGGCGAACCAGGGTTTCCCCCCGCTTGCCAAACCTTTATCCTTTTGCCGTAAAAGACTATACCAGGCATCGCTAACAGCCTTATCTTTTTCCTCGATTTGTTTACTGTAGGCGTCATCCTTGTATTTTTCCGCTGTTGCCAAGTACTCAGGAAATGCTTTTAAGGCATCCTCGCTCATCCAGGCTTCGGCGGGCGAGCCGCCCAGACTTGCATTTATCAAGCCGATGGGGACGTGGTATTTTTCGAATAATTCTTTCGCGAAAAAATAACCTACAGCCGTGAAATTAAGAACGGTCTGAGGATTTGCCGATTCCCAGCTACCCGATTGGAAGTCTTCCTGCGGCACTTTAAAATCATACCTGTCAGGGACAATGAATTGCCTTATAGCGGGGTTGTTGGAATGAGCGATTACATCTGCATAGCGGTATTTTACCCTGTCCATTGTCAATTCCATATTCGACTGGCCCGAACATACCCATACATCGCCTATCAGGATATTTTTTAAGGTTATGAGATTGCCGGCACTAATTTCCATATCGTATGGGCCACCCGCTTTTAATTCAGAAAGGGATACCATCCATTTACCATCTGTACCGGCTGCGGCGCTGTATGTTTTGCCGTTAAAGGTTATTGTTACCTTTTCGCCTGCGGCAGCCCAGCCCCAAACTTTTACGGTGGCATCCCTTTGCAACACCATGCCATCGCTTACCAAGAGCGGAAGCCTGACTTGGCAAAAGGCCGCCTGACAAATTATTAATACACAGCAGCATAATACTGAGCCAAGTATTTTTACATTCAACTTCATAAGTAATATCCTTTCAGTTTTTTACTGTTTCCAGGTTACGGGTGTCATTCTTCGGGTCTGCTGCGATTGTTTTTTTGGCCTTTTCAATTCCGAAGTGCCGGTCAGCAAATGCGAGAAACCGCTGCCAGTCGAAGCTGTTGAGGCCGTGCGTGCCCCTGCGATTGTGATAACCGATGGTGTCCCCCACGGGGATTTCGACGGGCGGCATATCATCGACGCCGAGTCCGCGCTTGCCAAACAGCTTATAAACGGGTTCGGCGTATTTAGCGGCAAGAAACGAGCCGCGAGGGTCGCCCCAATAGTCCTGCTCTGCGGTGGCAATGTAGACGGGGCGGGGAGCCATTAAGGCGACGAGCATATGCCAGTCGACGGGCAGGTCGTTCACCCTATCGCCGTAGGTTTTGAAGTTTTGGTTGAGCCAGTGGGGGGCGTAACCGTTGATTGATTTGACGGTTTCACCATACCCGCGACGGACGATTGTTGCGCCGCCACAGCCGGATTCGCCCGAGAAGACAATCGCAAAACGCTCGTCCTGAGCACCGGCCCACATTGCGACCTTGCCGTAGCGTGAAAAGCCGAGGATGGCAACCTTGGCGGCGTCTATTCCAGAGTCGGTCTCGATGTAATCCATTGCCCTGCTCATAGCCCATGCCCAGGCACCGATGGCACCCCATTCATCGGGAGCCGGCTGTGTCTGTCCGGGTTTTGCGAAGACCTTACGGATGCTTCTCTCGTACGAGCCTTCCTTTATGTCCGGCTCAATCTGGCGAGGGTCGAAGCTAACCAGACCATAGCCTCGGCTGAGCAGTGTCTTTTGGTTGGCACCCCAAGCCGGTATGAGGAAGACCGGAACGGGTTTTTTTGCTGCGGCGGCCGGCAAAATGATATTCAGGTCCATCTTCGGCCCGTCGGTCTTGCCGGTGAAGTATATAGTCACGCTCTTGGTGATGGCGGAACCATCCATTGCTTTACGGTCTTGCGATGTCAGTTTCCAGGTCATCTCCTTTGGCCGGCCAATCATTGTGCGACCATAAACGTGAGTCTCGAAGAGCTTCAAAATCTCCGGCCGGCGTTTTTGCTTCCAGGTATTGACGTCGGTAACCTTTTCACCATTAAGCATAACCAGCGGGTCAGGAAGAATGAATTTGGGCACTTTTTCCTCGTCGTACAGGCCCGGTGGATAGTTGGGTGGAAGCTGAGGCGGCTTTGCGAAAAGAACGCAGGCACCGAATACAAAGAGCAGGGATGCAACAATTATAAGTTGGAGCAAACGTTTCATAATTCGAGTCCTGTCGTCTTACTGAGTTTGATTCAATAAATCGTTTACAGCATTTACGAGGAATATATAACTGGCACCGGCACTGATGACATATTCATTCTCTGCCCACAAGAAGGGCCAGTCTTCTTTGTTTTCAGGAAAATCAGGTTTTATAATAAGAACGCCCGGAACGATACCGCCGGCAATGAATGAATAATCAGCGCGATTGTTTCCATAGGCTACTTTTTTCGAATGGGTTCCAACACCCGAAACAAATGAAATATCAGAGCCGGGATGGCAGCCGTAAATATAATTTAATCCCCTGAAGGTATATTCAGGGCCGATGATTTCAGGAAAAGCTTTGTGCAAAATATAATTCGTAATAGCAAAGTTGATAACCCAGCCACCTCCGGCCCAGCCGCGGGTAGAAACAGGAACGCCGAAAGGATTCTGTTCGTAAAATTTGTCGAGCTCGTTTTTGTGAATCTTGACCAGAGCCTCTATTTTTTTTGAGTATGATTCATTCATATAGGGCATTGCACGCACAGCCGGGACGGCGTTAAAACCAAACCGTTCTTCAATAGTCGGCCATAATTCATTTATCCTTTCCGCATACCGGGCATCTTTGGTGCATATCAGGAGTTCAACGGCAGCTTTAAGCTCCTCTTCTTCCAATCGGCTGCCGGTGGTATTGCCGTGACGGAACAAATTCGGTTCGTGGCTGTGTTCTTCATCCCATACTTTTTTAGCGGTCGCCAAACATTCATCAGCGAGCCGGTCATTGTATCCGCGCAGGGCACGGCTGGCGGCCGCCAATGCAGCAATAGAACCGTAATTCAACGGAGTTGATTTACTTGTAAATGCCCACCTATCATCGAAAGTGCCACTGGTGAATCCGTCAGATTCGTGTCTGGCCGGCCTGGGATTGTAAACCAGGTTGTCGGTCATCGTTAACGCATCGCCGAGATGGGTATATTGTGAGAGGTCGGGCACGATGATACCACAAATAGCGTGCCCCACAGCCCTATGTTGAGCAATAAGGGCCAATGTGCCGTGCTCTATCTGCTGAAGCAAATCGGGCAGGCCATCGGGATGGTGAATGTCCACGAAACGCGTTTTCTGGTCGATGGTAGTCTCATCCCTCTTTAGGCCGAAGGTTTCCCAAACCTGAACCAAATTTAACAACACGTAACATTGAGTTTGAGTACGAATATCATAATCACCCGCATCGAACCAGCCGCCGATGTTCAATCCGGGAATGTGCTCTCCCGGCTTATAAGGGGTATCCGTTGTGGGGCCCTGGGCATACAAATCGAAATGCTTGTGATTGACCGGCGCCTGCAACGCATCATCAAGATGGGATGCGCCATGCCAGACGCGATAGGCTTCATTGACAAACATATGGTCCATTTGTACCGGAAAAAATACGTCGAGGGTCGGGTGCCAGGCATCTTCATAAATATCTGCTACAATTCTAAATGGCTTTGTACGCATCCGGCCGTATTCAATGACATACAGCCCAGGTTCTTTTACTGATGTAAAATCAAAAGTAGAATAATTATACCTGAGATATTTACCCCACTTTTTCATCCGGCCCTTATATTTTTCTACAAATTTGCCGTCGGCTGTTACTTTCAGTAAACGAGCCGTTGTCAGCGGCCTATCGTTTTTGTCGAGTTCTACAACCGCAACTTTCTTTTGATTGGGATGGTACCCTACCTGTGAATGGGCAATTACTGGCGGCCGAGTCCAACTGCTAATAGTATTGGCGGTAAGGAACCACTCGATGACCTTACCGGATTTGCCTTGCGGTAAAGGAGAGCGGACAACGAACCAGCCGTTTTGGGCCTTGTTGCGGCCGTCAAACAATAAAAGCTCACCACCTCTGGCTTCGATAGTAACCCGCCGGGCAGGCTCTTCAGGGGCGAGTACGAGGATTTTACCTTTTGCAATCGGTTTCGGCTCAACGGTACCTGACTTGCCTACTGCCATCGGCCCGGTAGGATAGAGTGGAAAAACACCGGTTTTACCATCCATCAGATACGATTTTTCAAAATAAGCTGATGGGAGGAACTCGAGATTAAATCCGGCACGGCCGACAAGCCTCTGAGGAAGCGGCTTTTCAAGATTGACACTTAGAAGTATCCCTCCACCGTGAGCCTCAGCTTTTATCATATAATCAAAGTCATAATCAGGATAAGTTAAAAATGCTTCAATGATGTTATTTTCCTTATCGACTTTGCGTTTTACAAATTCAGGAATGGGGTCCCACTGCTCAGGAGTCGGGTTGAGTCGGACGTCACCATTCGTTGCCGTTCGCACTTCATGATGAATAATTTCAATCCCGCTAATTTTAGAGTCGCTAAAGTTTTTATCATACCAATTATTGAAAACCAGCACATTTAGCCCGCGGGTTTCAAAGTAGTCGAGAGCATTCAGCCTTAGATTACCACCGGCATAACGAACGTGGTTCCAGCCAGGAAGTAAAACGACAATTGCTGCACTCAGAAAAAACGTTATTACAAACAAACTTTTCAAAAAAACTTTATGGGCGTTCATTGCTTTTCCAAAAACAGATTAAAGACTGATATTTAATAAGGCACCAGGAATTTACTACTCGAGAATACCGGCGGCATTGATTTTACCCTCTTTGATTAACCGGTCTATAGGTTTGCTATGCCCAATGGTCCCGACAATTACAACGCTATCCCTGGTTTGTCCTGAATCGGTATACACCGGAGGCATCACACCAGTAACGTTCGCAATATCTTCGGCGAGGAGATTGGCCGCAATTTCGACTACTTTATAATCATTTTGGTCATAGAAAATGCCGGCAGAAGTGTTTTCGTAAACAAGTTTAAAGTCTTCTTCTTCATAATTTTGTTTAGCGATGTCGTTGACCTTTGCATTCAAAGAACAGCAGCTTATCAACAAGAAAAATACTATTTTAATTACAATTTTCATTTTCAATTCTCCTGTTTGAACCGCACTCTTCCGCAACAACTGCGTTCGATTGTCAGAAACTTTTCGATATGAGCCATATCTAACGCCGAGTGGATTATACCCGGTTTTGGCCCTATTGAAAGGGGCTTTTTTGTGGTTAAGGATAACAAAGCTGCAACTTCGCTGCCGGTCCGCCAGGCAAGCGGTGGGCAGGTTTAACTGTCCTTGATAGAACAGGGCTTTTTAACTTCGCTCACTCGGAGTTAAAAACGCCGCAACAGGTTACGGCCCGAATGTAAAAATGTTCGGTGTAAGGTTATTCGGTAATCTTGTAGACGGTATCGCCTGCACGGACGCGGTCGGAGACTTTTACACCAATCGAATCGCCTTTTTTCGCCTCGGTGACATCTGCGTTGTCTATCTGCATCGAGTCAACCGTCAGCTCAAGGGCGGTGGTGTGGCCTTTGATTCGGATTTTATCGCCGACTTTTAAGGGAGCGGTCAATTCAATACCTGCAACAACGGGACGTGCAAAGAAATCTGAAACCTTTCCAATAATCTCCTCAGTCATTTTGTGCCTCCTTTCAACCTAACCGGCCTGTAGAGTGAACCAGAGCTATTTTAACGTGGGTAACTTTTTATGCAAGGGGCAATGTTCAGGAGTTTTTTTGTAGCTTGAAAAAACTTTTTGCCGGTCTGCGATTGGGGGCGAATCTTAATTTGCTAATAGATAATCGCGATGGTTTCCTCAATCTTTTTGATAACTTCGGTGGCGTCCGTGGGGGACGAAACATACCCATCAAAACCCCTCTGCAGCAGAGCGGTGGATTCAGAATCGCTTAACTGATTGGCAATAGCAATGATTTTTATGGTCTGCATATCCTCGTCGCTGCGGATATTTTTGCAGATATCTGCGGCGTCTATGCCCTCGGCCAGGAGGTTTATCAACATCACATGTGGAGCGAACTTCTGTGCAACCACGCCGGTCTCAAAACTGCTCGTGACGGTCTGAACATCATAGTCGGCCTTATTTCGCAAATCCTCCGCCAGCGTTGACATAGCGTTTGTGTAGCCGTCTACTATGAGCACCCGGATTTTACCAATTGGCAGCGCCGTGACAGGCATGTTATTCTGCTTCATAAAACGAATCAGCTCATTTACCGGTATTCTGCGGTCTCTGCTTCCGGGTATGCGATAGCCCTTGAGCTGGCCGCTGTCAAACCACTTTGAGACCGTTCGCGGCGCAACATTGCATATCTTGGCCACATCGCCTGTAGTCAGTACATTCTTACCCTTTGCCATCTTCTTGTCCCCACACCACGTACTTACGACATATGCCACATATGCCATCGTTTAATTCGACCTTAAATTAACGGCTGTTTAGCACAGAAGTCGTAATTTCCAATCTGCTGCCGCATAAGCAAACATCTATACAATATTACGTCCCATAAGCACTTTTTGTTTTGTGCAAGGCAATCCGGTCGAAAAGTCAAAGCTGCCGGGTCTAATTGGCACCGGCAGGACGCGGGAAAATGTCTTTGATTCATCGGCTGCAAATGATACAATACTCGTACAGTTGCGTTCACTAATTGTGAGGAGATTCCTGTGCGGATACATTTGTCTCGGCCGGACATTACTGAAAAAGAAATCGAGGCGGTCTGTGATGTGCTTCACACTCCCAACCTTTCGCTTGGACCGAAGGTGCCCGAATTTGAACGGGCTTTCGCTGACTACATAGGCAGAAAGCGGGCTGTGGCTGTAAACAGCGGGACAAGCGGATTGTTTTTGTGCATGCCGGCTCTGGGGATTGGGCCGGGCGATGAGGTAATTACTACGCCGTTTACTTTTATCGCCTCAGCCACACCTATTATGATGGTCGGCGCCAGGCCGGTCTTTATCGATATCGACCCGACAAATCTGAATATCGACCCGGCAAAAATCGAGTCCCGGATTACCAAAAAAACCAAAGCCATTCTGCCGGTAGAAGTCTTTGGCAATCCAGCCGGTTTCGATAAGATCTGCGAAATTGCCAAAAAACATAATCTGCCGGTAATTGAGGATAGCTGTGAGGCGCTGGGCTCTGTGCTGAATGGTAAGAAGGTCGGCACGTTCGGTAAGATAAGTGTATTCGGCTTTTATCCGAACAAACAGATGACCACCGGCGAGGGCGGTATGATTTTGACCGACGATGATGAGCTGGCGGATATGTGCATATCGCTTCGCAATCAGGGCAGAGGTAAAGGTAGCGGCTGGCTGGGACACATAAGGCTCGGTTACAATTTCAGACTAAGTGACATCAATTGCGCGCTCGGCATTGTACAGCTTTCAAGAATTGACGAAATCAAAGCCAAACGCAGGCAGGTTGCAAAATGGTATCAGGAAATGTTAGCCGGTGACGACCGATTGATAGTACCTGCCGAGGAGGCTGGCTGCGAGCTGAGCTGGTTCGTATTCGTCGTCCGGCTCGCCGAGCAGTTTACTCATCAGAAGCGGGACCAGATTCTGCAGGCGATGAATGCTAAGGGCATTCAGGTCAGCAATTATTTCCCGCCTGTGCACCTGCAGCCGTTTATGGTCGAGCAGTTCGGATATAAAGAGGGTGACTTCCCCGTTACCGAATCTGTTTGCAAAAGCACTATTGCCCTGCCGTTCTACAATAATCTGACCAAAGACGAGGTGGCAATTGTCTGCGGTATGTTGAAAGAAATACTCGATAAAACAGGGCCGGTAATTTGACCACCGCCACATTTTATATTATATTTGTTATTGGCGGGCAGCGAAAAGTACGGGGACGCTGTGACCGATAAAAACACTCTAATAATGGGGGAGAAACCTCTATGAGAGGTTGGAAAGCTAAACTTGTGTTCCTGCTGATGGTTTACTTTGCCGGCTTCGCAACCGCAATTTATTGTCTGGTGCCGGCGCCCGAGGCCCAGATGGGTAAAGAAAGCTCCGAGTACTCCGCCGTAAGTTCTGAGCAGTTCGCACAATCTTTCAATGTCGGATTGCACAAATGCCTCGATTTTGCAAAAGATGCCACGTTGCGTATGAGCAGTTTTATAAAGCAAAAGCTCGACCAAAGACGGGCTAACAGCCCGGTTGAAACGCAGGAATCCTATACGGCGGATTATTAACTACTAACAAAAACTTATATGCAGGCCGGGAGGAGGTTTGCATATAACATTCTTGGCCGTGGGTTCCGCCGACCCACGGCCAATCCTTTGCGCTAAAAAAAGACCGAGCGGAAAAAGCTCGGCCTTAGAGTTGTCTCAAGGACAATGCTATCGGCTTCAAGGTTGAACTGAGCTGGAAACATACTTGTCCGCAGGAATCAGGCTGTCAACGAGATCCTTCAGTTCCTGTTCACTGATAGGGCCGTTGATTGCGAGGACCAGAAAGGTCTTCGCAGGTGACATGAGATGGTACCCGACGCGATTGGCTCGCGGCTCAAACCCTGCGCTCTTGAGCGCAAACTCGGTCCACCACATCTCACCTTCCCGGTCATCCTGGTGAAACGCCTTAAATCCATTCTCCGATTCATATGTCCAGGGCACCTGTTCTACCTTCTGAAAGTTATCAAGACGAGTGGAAAAGTACCTGGTAAAAGTCCCTCCTTGGGTAAGTACTATGTCACGGCCGTCTTTTGCACGATAGGTAGCCGAAAAAAAGCGGGTTGATTGGTCCACATCGTCAGGCAAATCGTAAATCTTGCAGTCGTCAACCCATGAAGGATTTTTCGCAAAAACATAAACAGCAAGGGTGGCTCGCTGAGCCATTTGTTCTACGGTCACAATTTTGGCTCCTTCGCGGGTGCTAACATCAGCACTGCTCTGTTCCGTCAGGGCCTCACTAAGTTCGGACAGGTTCCACGAAAGCTCAGGACTACTCACCGTCTCGGCAACCACACGCCGGTGAATGCGGATTGTTTTACCATCGGCGATGCATTCAATCTCACCAATGATGTCCGTATCGGTATTTACCTTGAACAAAAAGTAGGTATCGGCCTTGCCCCACGGATAAGCAAAGCCCAACTTGTAGACACGCCTCGGTGTCCCGTCCTGGAGTGTTTCCGTCGTGACGTTCTGTATCGGTGGATAGTGCTCTACGGGAATAGAACCCATGATTCCCGCGGCAATTCCCAGAAAGTCAGCCGGATTGTCGGGTACGTGAAATTCATCAGAAATAAGCTCCTGCTCGACCCGCAGTTCGTCGTTCGGCCCTTTCTTGGCCAGATAGATAAATTCACCATCATAGGCATTGGCAAAAAGCACCTGGTCGGCCGTTTTCAATACTCGCGCAAACCGGCCCGTGGCAGAATCAAACCAGGCAATATCTGATATGGTTACCGCCTCGTCCACATGCCCGGCAAGCTCAAGTTTATATTCATACAGTTGTCCATCCGTCCCAAGTGAGTAGACAGGAAACCACCGGTAAGACAGCCAGCTTTTCAAAAAGGCCATGTTTTTGTCCTTTGTAGTTCCTGACTCCAAATCACTGAGAAGCTCACTCGCTTTGCGTTCCGACTCCGGTGACAAGATAATCTCGTTGACAATGTGAACAATTCCCTTGGCACCATAGAAAAGCGTCTGCTCAGAGGCCGACGCCTTGGACAGTAAGCGGAAAGAAGACATATCTTCAGGGGCGCTGCGGCTGGATAAAAACCACCCCATTACTGAAACCACGATTAAAATAGTCGCCGCAGCGGCGAATTTTGTTATTTGACTTCTCATAATTATTCTCCATACCTTTAAAGCTTGTTCCTTTTGCCGAGGCCGTTTCCGGATAGCGGTAAGTAAGCCCTGTTCAAGCCTGTCACGGTGGTTAGGGTCAGGAGTATCATCAAACCTGATACCACGAACGAAATCTTCGAATTGTTTTTCGTTATTATTCATCTCTCATACCTCCCGCTGGGAAGCATTTTCTTTCGTAGTTTGGCAAGAGCCCGTGCCAACTGACTACGAATAGTGCCAGGGCTGCTGCCTAAAACCTCGGCAATTTCAGTTAGTTTCATATTTTCAAAGAAACGCAATGTGATGATAGTTTGATACCTGGGTCTTAGCGTTAACATAGCCCGTTTCAGTATTACTAACTTTACAGTGCAGTCTTCAGAAGGGCTGTTTTTAATGTTTGATTGTTCTTCTAAAATTTTCAGCGATACCTTTTGCCTCGCGGATTTTCTCAGGTGCTGATTAACAACATTGGTTGCAATTATATAGAGCCAATTGCGAAACTGCCTTTCACTGCCTTCAAAGCTGTGGAATTTTTCAACAACTTTAAGAAAAACCTGTGAGGTCATATCCTCAGCCAGGTGCCTGTCGAAAAGCCTGTGCGCACAATACTTGAAAATAGCATCATAATGTCTGCGGTAAAGCAAGGCAAAGGCGTTATAACTTGTCCGTGCCTGAACGATTAAATCGCTGTTTTTGAGCCTTTCACTGGCACTGTCCACGAAAACAAATCTCCCAATTTTACAGGTATCAACTGCCATCATTATTATAAATGCGCAGCAGGGAAAAACGTGGCAAAAAAATTGAGAAAACCAGCCGAATTACGATAAATCCACCAAACAGAATTCGGTGAGCTTTTTTTCGATAATCGCCCGGGCCAGATTAACCCAGCTCTTGCAGCGGTCCAGCACAGCGCTGTCGCTGCTGGCTACAACCATATCGGTTCTGGTTAATTCAGCATCCGGACTGATTAAAAGTTTAATCTCCCAGTCCCAGCTGTTCTCTTGCGCCAGCTCACCGATTAGTGTTTTTAATCGACCGCTATTAGAAACCGGACTATCCAGCAGCCATAGACAATTGTCTACGTTGTGCTCTTTCAAAAACTTACCTATAAGTTCCACAGCCGGTATCGTTTCGGTAACCTTGCGGTATGTCCCGTGTATGCTTGCCAAATCTCGAAAACATCCGTCCATGCCTTTGAAAATCACGGCGCTGCTCATCGCCGCCTCAACAGTTATTAAGACATTGTAGCCGTCAACAGCAACCGGCCTGCCGGTAAGGTCGGTGAGCTCCACCTGCCGCTGCTTTCGGGAGGTAAGCTGCTGGTCGGAGCAGGCACTTCGCATAACCGCCAGCCTCTGCCTCTCCGTAAGAGAAAATCTGTCACCGACCAATTTAAGCGCGCTTTTTTCGGCATAGCCTTTTGTCAGCAGCAGCGAAAAATCCGCCAGAGCCAACTTCAGATTCGCAATTGCAGCAGGTGCAAACAATTTGGCATCGGCCGGATGCGGCCCTCTGTGTGTTCGCTTATCAGGCATATTTCATTGACTATTTACTATTAACTATTTACTATTGGCTTCGATGTCCGGTTTGTTTTGCAATTGTCGATGGTCAATAGTCAATTGTCAATAGTCAGGTCCTAAATGCCGAGTCACAATTTAGCAAAAGTCAAGGTAGGCGATTTGGAAATCATTGGCTATTCGGTTGCCGGCGAGGAAACCGTGGTCGCAATGCCGCAGCTGGATGTCTGTTTCGATATCGGCAAAGCTCCCGACCAGATTATTCCCATAAACCATATTCTGTTGACGCACGGCCATATGGACCACGCCGCGGGCATCGCGTATTACCTGTCGCATCGTAATTTTTGCGGCCAATCACCCGGTACGATTCTGGCCCCCGCTAATTTAATTGCCCCTATAAAGCAGGTGGTCGATGCCTGGTCTAACTTAGACGGCAACAAAATACCTGCCAATCTGGTCGGCGTAAAACCGGGCGACGAATACCAGATAAAGCCAAATCTATTTACAAGAGTATTCCCGACGAAGCACAGCAAAGGCTCAGTCGGCTACAGCGTAATCGAAAAGCGAAAAAAGCTCAAATCCGAGTATGCAGGTCTGACCGGCCCTCAGATAGTCAAATTAAAAAAACAGGGCACACAAATTGATTACCCCCTCGAGATTCCGATTGTCACCTATCTGGGCGATACCAGATACGTCGATTTTTCGCAACTACAGTACATCACCAACAGCAAAATCCTGATTGCCGAGTGCACATTTTATGAGGTCGAACATACCGAAAGAGCCGAAGCAGGAAAACATATGCACCTCGATGAATTTGTAACCCTAATCGAGAAGCTCCAAAACGACCACATTGTCATCACGCATACGACGCAGCGGACACCAATGCGGGAAATCCGCAGGACATTGAAAGAAGCTCTGCCACCGGAAAAATACAAAAAGACCATCCTGCTTATGGACAACAGGCGAAGGTAGCTTCAGCCCCCCGGCAATCCGGCAATGCTATCCCATTGTACATTAGCTTTTTTCACATTGCTGGCCGGGGCTCGTTCAGGCAAAGCTCAACAAGTTCGTCGATTACCGCTACCCCCACACACATTACCGTATCGGCGCCGCCCCAATACAGTTTCAACGTCCCGTCATCTTCCGGCACCGCCCCGCAGGTAAAGACCACATTATGCACATAGCCCACAACTTCCCACAGGTCCTGAGGCTGCAGTATCCATCTGTCGCCAACGCCGAGAACCTGTGCAGGGTCGTCCAGCTTATGCAGTGCAACTCCAAGCCGATAGATACAGCCGTCCATAGTTTGAAAAACACCGTGATAAATACTCAGCCAACCTTTATCGGTGCGAATCGGTGGAGCACCGGGGCCGATTTTCATCTCGTCCCAGTGATATTTTACAGGCTTCATTACCACCCTTGAATCACCCCAGTAGCGCAAATCCGGCGAGTAACTAATCCAGATTGACCACGGACTGATGTCCGAGTGCGGCCGGTTCAGCTTCACATATCGGCCGTCGATTTTTTCAGGAAAAAGTACGGTGTTTCGGTAGTCTGCTTGTGTTATAAAAGCGACTCTTTCGACCGACTCGAAATCGGTGGTTTTAGCCAGTCCGACACGAACTCCGTGCGCCGAGTAAGCGCTGTACGTTATATAATAGGCACCTTCCAGAAGTATAATGCGCGGGTCCTCGACGCTGAATTCTTCGTACTGCGAAAACACCGGCTCCCTGCTCGGCACCATAAAAGGTTTCGGCCGAACCCTAAAATTAAAACCGTCATCGCTCTCGGCAATGCCGATTATGCTTCTGCCGGTGGCAAGATGTGAGCGAAACAGCATTATGTATTTACCATTGAACTTCACAACGCCGGCATTATGAACCGTCTCCACCGGATAAGGGACGTCGTCCTTCGTCAGAATAGGATTGTTTTCGTATCGACGGACAAATTCACTCGCCATTTGTCATCTCCCCACAGACGTTTTCTGTTTTTGGGTTTCTCGTTTGAAGATTTCCTCGTAAACCTTCTCGTAGCCTTCGACCATACGGTCAATGGTAAAGTTCTTTTCCACGTGCTCTCGACACTTCCTGCGGTCGATACTGTCTATTTTACCGACGGCTTCTACAGCTTCATCCACGTTATTGACCAAGAAGCCTGTTTGTTTGTCTGCGATAACCTCCCGACAGGAGCCCAAATCCATTGCAATTACCGGAACACCTGCCGCCATTGCCTCTGGCATAACCAGGCCAAATCGTTCAGGAATAGTATTAAGATGAACAACCGCATAAGCCTCCTTAAGAAGTGCATCACGCTGAACAGGGTTAACCGGCCCAATAAATTTAATCAAGGTACCATCAACATACGGCCTTACCTGATTATCAAAGTAATCCTGGTCTTGAATTATACCCGCCAATATCAGTTCCATACCAGTTTTTTGGGCTACCTCGATGGCCAGATGGTATCCTTTGTCCGGGTGTATCCGTCCGTAGCAGACGAGCTTATCACCGCCTTTATCCCTGTAGGTAATGTTGGAAAGGTCGATACCATTGTAAACGGTTGCAAGATAAGGCAATTCAGAGTCTCTGTCAGCGTCGCTTATGGAAACATAATAAGTATCTTTGTGGTCGCGGTAAACGCGTTTTATGTCCTCATCGGAGAAGCCGTGTATCGTCGTGAGCATAGGCGTTTTTATAAATGGAAGATATGTCAGCGGAAGATAGTCGAAGTTGTTATGAATAAGGTCAAACTCATCGGCCCGCTCCATCACCTTGGAAATATGCAGGCACTCGGAAACCTTCGGAATCTGGGTCTTATCTTCCTCATAGCCTCTTTCGATAAAACCTACGAGCTTTGCTTTCGTTATAGATTCCTTCGTGGCGAACAGCGTAACATCTTTCCAGCCGCGAGCCACCAGACCCTCTGTAATATTGCTGGCAACGGTCTCCCAGGCGCCATAAGCTCGCGGCGGACACCGCCACGCAACCGGCGCCAAAATGGCTATTCGTTTGCTCTTTACCCCGTTAGAAATATTCCCTTTTTGTACCATATTCTTATTTACCCTCTATTTTCTAACGGGGTAAAGTGCCTAAAAGTGAGAAGATAATCCATAACTTTAGGCACTCCACTCGTCTCGGCGGAGGCCGAGCCGTAGCTGGAAACTTTAGCTCACTGCTTTTCTCCGCACTTGTTCTTTTATCCGCTGGATATGTCCTCGGCCCAAAGCTTTCACTTCACAGCCGAGCTCGAAGTACCGCCGGATTCTCTCATCGTCGAGTATGCCGAAGCAGTCAACCACCGCCAAAGGTGCCCCCGCCCATTCAACTATTTTATCGGGGTCGAGTTCCAGGTAAGGTGCGTGCGGCACAGCCAATATAATCGCCTGAGCGCCGGCAAGTGCCTCAGCGAGGTCTCTTTGAACGCGAATATTGACCAGACCTTCCTGATTGCGGAAAAACCTCGCCCATGAGTGACCCGGTGCCGGGTATGTATCCTGTTTTTCAAGCTCGTACCAGTGCTCCAGATATGGGTCGTGCACCCGCATCTCAGCGCCCATTTCGGTCAGCTTGCGAACCACTATCTCCGAGCCGCTGTAGCGCGTGTCGGCCACGTCCTGCCGATAGCTGGCACCGCAAAGCAACAGCGACGCCCCGGCTATTTGCCTGCCCATATTGCGAAGCGCATCCCTTGTCAATGCTGCTACGTGAAGTCCGCGGGTGTCGTTGACGTCAATCGCTGTCGCCGTTATTTTGAAAATATCGTCGTTAAAACCAAGTATATGTTTATACGCCCAGTAACCCAGGCCTCCGTCCTTGGGCAGACAATAACCGCCGATGCCCGGACCCGGAAATATGATATTGCTGTGCGTGGGCCGAACCTTGATTGCCTTGATGACCTTAATCAGGTCCACACCATTGCGCTCGGCAAACAAACTCCACTCGTCAAGAAACGCAAGTATCGTCGCCCGATAGGAATTTTCGACAATCTTTGTGGTTTCCGATTCAATCGGCCGGTCCATAACCGTCAGCGGATATTCTTCGGTGTTCAGCACCTCTCTTAGAAATTTCTCGACACGGCCTCTTGCCTCTGCGTTACAGCCCGAACAGACCCGCCAAAAATCCCGTATCGATGCGACATACTGTCTGCCGGGCATAACCCTCTCGAAGCTGTGTGCTAATAATGGCTCTGTTTTAATGCCGCGTACCGCAAAGGCCTTTTTCATAATCGGCCAGGCGACAAACTCCGTTGTGCCCGGCGCTACTGTCGTCTCAATCAGCGTTAGACAATCCGGCGGAACCCTTTCACCAATCGTTTTCATTGTCGCCTCCAGCGCGCTCATTTCCGCCCTGCCGGTCCGCATATTACCGAGGCTCTCTTTTGTATAATCACACTGAACATCCACGACCACACAATCGGCCAACTTGAGACAGTCGCTGTTATAGGTGGCCACAAGTGTCTTTTTCTCCAGCACGCAGCGCTCTATCATCGGCTCGACCTCTGGGTCTTCTGCCTTCACGGGTGACCTACCCCGGTTAAGCAGCGGTATCTTCCAGTAGCTTCGAACACTGGGCCGCTGACAGCCGATGACGAACTTCGAGGGTTTACCGCTTTTTTTATCGACGGTATCAGCAATAATGGCCGCCATAACCGCACCGACAAAACCGACACCCATCACCACTACAATTTCCTTGTCTTGCCGGCGGGCCGCTTCAACAAGCGACTCAATACGCTTAAATTCTGCCTCGTCCTCACCCTTTTGGGGTATAGCAAATTTCTCTCCCGCCGGACTTGCCGAATACTCAGTCATTCTCGTCACCTCTTTGAATAGTTTTCATTGTCATAAATTACAAGCCACCAACCCGGCTGACCGCTCGGATTTGTACCTTCCCAAATCACACAGCACGAAATACAGCCCGTTCAGCCTTAATTGTAAAAGTGTGCGGAGAGTTTACCCAACAATTTCCTTTACAGCAAGCTTTTTCACTGCTAAGGATGGGTTATTGCGGGAGATATTTTGCTTTGGCTTGAGCCTGCCTCTACAAAGCAAAATTGCACGGGACCTGCCCACGATGCTGCAAAATAGACTCACATTAACGATGGAACTATTTTGCCGCCTGTGGTTGTTTCTCTTCTTTCTTGAATTGCTCGAGCGATTGAGGTTCAGCGACCTTCCGGTAGCCCAGCGCTTTTATCACCTCGAGAACCTCGGTCCACGTCGGAAAAGGTCTGTCGTTTTTCTTCTTGTACTCGTCGATAGCCATAAGAAACTCAAATTGCTCATCCGACATCTGGCCTTCTTCAGCGGATTTGCGCTCATCGCTTCTGCGTCTTCCGGGGCCTCGTCGACGGTCCAGCTCAAGGCGACCGTCCTGCTTAAAACGTCTGTCCACGACGTTTTTCCTTCGGTCATCACAGGCTCGACGTTCTTCGATATTTTCTTCGCCCATTTTATTTACCCTCTGTTTTCCTCTTTGGGTCTTTGACAATCCAAACAATCAACATTGTGGCAATTACCCCAGGCTGTTTAACTCTGATGACCTGCCGCAATAGACTAAAAAATCTCAGCACGTAAATCCGCCAGAAGCTAAAGGGCTTCGTCAAAAAAATCACTGTCGAAGTCGCCTTCGTCTTCATTCTCTAATGTCAAATCATAAAAATCGTCGTAAGCGTCCTGAGACTCGATAACCACATGCGCCTCATCAAGGAAATCTTCAGGAACCATTACTGCGATAACTTTGCCATTTGTTTCCTGCTCGTCCTGCTCTTTGATTACAACGGGGATATCGTTGCTTTTTAGAAGAGTTTCATAGTCTTTGGCCTGGTCCGCGTTATCAGCAAAAGCGACCGTCACCAGTTCTTGTACCTTGGTCTGGGGTTTTTGACCTTTTTGGGAGCGCCTTGCCATTTTATTTCTCCACGCCAAATCAAGTTAAATTCCTGTCAGCTTCTGAGAAATCGCTCTTGTCCTGTTATTTTCGTCAAAATCAGTCCCATCAATTATTTAAATTATCAAAAATTGCTGCCCGGCAGAAAACGCAGTTTGACCGGTGGCTCTCGTGGGTACTTTTACCATACGACCGGTAAAATTTGCTGATTGCACATTTTTTTGTTGCAAATCCGGCTGAGTACGTGTAAATAAAAACCCCTGTAGACCTCCATACTGCTGCTTATTGGACGTAAGTGTCAACCTGCTCTTTGTATCGGGACGCGACAAAGCTGGGTCCATTGAGGTATGGCGGCCTGACGGATAATGACGCCGGACTATCAAAATTTAACTTTTTAACATGGAGGATTTTTAGCAATGGCAAAGAAAAAAGACTCTCTAATTGTAGCCAGCAAGGTCAAGGCCTACGTCAAGAGCAAGAAAATGATGACCTCATCGGATGCTCTTGCGGCAATCAATGATGCCGTTTATGGCATGCTTGATGCCGCCGCTGCTCGAACCAAGGCCAACCGTCGCAGCACAGTCAAGCCCCAGGACCTGTAGGAGGATTTTCCTCCTCCCCTGCTTGCCTTCTCGGAAAGCTGCAAATCTGCAACCACGCCAAACGTGGCAAGCTGTGGTTCGATGGCCTTTGATTGCATATTTTTTATTCCTGAGGCGACATTATTAAGGGGTAGCTGTCCCGTGCTACTTGGCTTGCGTTTACGCTGTAAGCAGGCGGGACAGTCTTCCCCTGGCCACTTGAAGCTGCCCAGGCGATTCGGACTCCAGCCCTGGTGGGATACAAGTTATCAGTCCTTGTTTTTCCTTGTTGCCGATGGAGAGCAAAAACCAGCGACTGCGACGGTTGAGATACAGTCGGCTTGTGGCAATTCCACCTCCTGCATAGACCGGTAAAATACTGATTTTTAACTTGAAAGCCCCAATTTTTCAAAAATTCACTGTACATCGTCCCCCCCAAACTCCGATTTATATATAAGGCCGAGGTAATTATGCCGCTTTTTTGCCTGTTGTTGATTAAGGTTACCTGATTTCTTGCCGATTACGACACTGATGATAACAGGTAGCGAGCCCGCAATTCAGTCTCCGGCTCCGGCCCTTGACACTGGAATCATAGGAGAGCTAACCACAGCTTTTTAATCAATGGAAGGTTATGTAACTAACGTGATGGGGGTGATATGAGAGTTTTTATGTTAGGTTGGGAGTTTCCGCCGTTTATCAGCGGTGGACTTGGTACAGCCTGCTACGGGCTTACAAAAGCAATGGACCGGCTTAACATAAAGGTAATCTTCTGTCTGCCCGCGACAGCAGACAGTGACTATGCCACTCATGTAAAGCTGCTAACCCCATCTTCAAAGCTGTCCACGTCCGGTAAACTCAGGAATGTGGTCTTTCGCACAATTCCCTCACTTTTGCAGCCGTATTCGACCTCGCAGGGTTACAAGCAACACCTCAAAGAGAAACGCAAAGCACAGTCTCAGGGCAGTGCAGCTATCTGCTCTATCGGCCCAACCGACTATTCCGGTGATATGTACACTGAGGTCCATCGTTACGCTGCCATTGCCGCCGAATTGGCCAAAGATGAGGAGTTTGACGTCGTGCACGCCCACGACTGGATGACATATCCCGCTGGAATCGCGGTGGCAAAAGCCAGCGGAAAACCCCTGATTGTGCACATACATTCCACCGAATTCGACCGAAGTGGAGAGCACGTCAACCAGATGGTTTACGACATCGAGCGAATGGGAATGCACGCAGCGGATAAAGTAATTGCCGTCAGCAATTTCACTCGAAACATCATAATCAGTCGCTACGGTCTAAGCGCCGAAAAAGTCGAAGTGGTGTATAACGGCATCGAACACAATGGCAACGGCAACATAAACTTGGGCGAAACGCAAATCGGCAAAGATGAGAAAATCGTCCTGTTCCTCGGCCGAATAACGATGCAAAAGGGCCCTGAATACTTCCTGATGGCAGCCAAAAAGGTTCTCGACGTGATGGATAACGTAAAGTTCGTCATGGCCGGCTCAGGCGATTTAATGCAACGAGCGGTCGAAATGGCGGCAGAGCTTGGAATCGGCCAAAAGATGTTATTCACAGGCTTTTTGCACGGTGAAGATGTGGAGAGAATATACAGGATGGCCGACCTGTTTGTAATGCCTTCCGTCTCTGAGCCTTTTGGACTGGTGCCGCTCGAGGCGCTCGGAAACGATGTACCTGTAATAATCAGCAAGCAAAGCGGTGTCTCGGAGGTCCTCAGGCACGCCCTCAAGGTGGACTTCTGGGACATCGACGAAATGGCTAACAAAATCATTGCTGTTCTAAAATATCCCCCGCTGGGAGTAACCCTGCGGGACCACGGCCGGTACGAGACCGGAAAACTTCGGTGGAAAGACGCAGCTCAAAGGTGTGCGCAAATCTATGAAGAGCTGCTCGTTACGGTTTGATAAAATCTTGCGTTAAGATAAAAGAATTATGGCCTCTGTATGCTTCTATTTTCAAGGGCACCAGCCTCTAAGATTAAGGCACTATACCGTATTTGACAACGGCAACCGGTACTTTGACGATTACAAAAATGCCGCCATTTGCACAAAGGTCGCGAACAAGTGTTATCTGCCGGCAAATCGCCTGCTGCTGAACCTGATAAAAAAATACGACGGCAGATTCAGGATAGCCTACAGCCTCACAGGGATTCTGCTCGAGCAGCTCCAGCAGTACAGCCCCGAAGTTTTAAGCACTTTTGACGCCCTGGCCGAGACCGGCTGCGTAGAGTTCCTTGCCGAAACCTATTATCATAGTTTGAGTTTCTTATACTCACGCGATGAATTCCTCGAACAGGTCAGCAAACACATGGAAACCATCGAATATCTTTTCGGTCAAAAGCCGCGCATTTTCAGAAATACCGAACTCATATACAATAATGATTTAGCCGCCCTTATCGAATCAACCGGAAAATTCGATGCGATAGCAAGCGAGGGGGCAGACCACATCCTCGGCTTCAGAAGCCCGAATTTCGTCTATCGCCCGAAAGGCTGCGACAAACTTAAACTACTGCTGAAAAACTATGCCCTCAGCGATGACATCGCCTTTAGGTTTTCCGACCGTAACTGGTCGCAGTGGCCTTTGACCGCAGACAAATTCGCACAGTGGGTATCCGCCGTGAACGGAAACGGCAATGTCGTTAACCTGTTTATGGATTACGAAACATTCGGTGAACACCAGTGGGCGGATACCGGCATATTTGATTTTATGAACCATCTGCCGCAGGAAATTCTAAAGCACCCCGACAACGATTTTAAAACCCCCAGCGAGGTAGCCCGTTCTTATGAGCCGGTCGGCACAATTGATGTGCCGCATTTGACAAGCTGGGCCGACACCGAAAGAGACGTCTCCGCCTGGCTCGGAAACGCAATGCAGTCAAATGCCATTCACGAGCTTTATCGGCTCGAGAAAAAAATCAAAAACACCAGCGACGAAATTATCATCGCAGACTGGCGGAAACTGCAAATATCCGACCATTTCTATTATATGTGTACGAAGTACTTTGCCGACGGTGATGTCCACAAGTATTTTAACCCGTATGACTCACCTTATGATTCTTACATCAATTTTATGAACGTCCTGCACAATCTTGGCAGCCGCTGTTCCGCCCGGACCGCCGAACCTGCGCTTTGCGGCCTGTCGCAAGATAAAGGCCGACCCGGCTTGCAAACCCAAATAGGGGATTAGATGTCTCTGTCTGAGTCCCGGCATTTAATAGACCTTTAGTCTTTACTAAGATAGTGCTTGAGGGGAAAAATCGTGCTGACACTGCAAAGAGCAAGAGATACCGAAATCGTCTCTGTGCCGACTTCCGACAAGCCTATCGAGGATTTATTAAGCAAAGAGTGGCTGTTGACCAATGGTCGTGGCGGCTACGCATCGTCAACGATAATCGGCTGCAATACCAGAAGGTATCACGGCCTGCTCATCGGCTCGCTCAACCCACCTGTCAACAGAATAATGGCACTGGCAAACTGCCTCGAAATGGTCATAATCAATGGAAACATATTTAATCTTTCAACCTTTGAGTTTCACGACAAATTGACACCCGAAGGTTTCACCTTTTTGAAGCAGTTCCGCCAGGATACAGGCGTGCATTTCGATTATGTACTGGGCGGCCTCGAACTGACTAAGTCCGTATATTTACTCCGTGATACCGATACCGCTGCCATCACTTATGATTTCACAACTGTTACCGAACCCATAGAGTTTATTTCAAGACCTTTTGTTGGCCTGCGGGATTTCCACACGCTCCAGAAGTCTTACGCCCATCTGTGTTCGCAGTGGCGCGACTCCAGCCTGATAATTCGCCACGATATCACAAATAGTTGCGAATTATCACTGAAATGTCCTTCTATGAGCTTCGAACAGGACCAACAATGGTGGTTTAACTTCATATATCGCAGCGACAGAGACAGGGGCCAGGATTTCACCGAAGATTTGTGGACCCCCGGCTTTTTCAAGTGCCGAGTTTATTCTTCAACCAAAATCGTACTTTGGGCAAATCTCCAACGAGCTCAGAACTTAGGAATTCAGGATTCGAACTTCGATATTCGTCAATCGATTGAGGATTTGCACAAGCATCGCAGGAATATAATTGCCGCCGCGAGAACAAGGGACAGGAAATTTAGAACTCTTTGTCTCACAGCCGACCAGTTTATCGCGACGCGTGTACCGGACGAACGAACAACGAGCGACGAGCGACGAGTAACGATTCTGGCCGGCTTCCCGTGGTTCGCAGACTGGGGCAGGGATGCCTTTATAGCACTGCCCGGCCTGTTGCTTGAAACCGGAAGGTTCGATGAAGCAAAATCGGTTTTGACCACCTTTGCCCGGGCTGCGGACGACGGTATGATTCCAAATCGCTTCGATGACTACGGCGATACCGCCCACTTCAATAGTGTTGATACATCCCTGTGGTTTATCAACGCTGCCTTTCAATATCTGCATACTGCCGACGACCTGATAACCTTCGAGCAGCAGCTTCTGCCGACCATCCACTCCATTATAGACTCTTACCATAGAGGCGCACGCTTCGGCATTTGCGCCGACGCCGACGGACTCATAACCGCCGGCAACAGTGAAACTCAGCTAACCTGGATGGACGCCAAATATAACGGTGTCGCTTTTACCCCCAGATTTGGAAAAGCTGTCGAAATCAACGCACTATGGTATAACAGCCTTTCTTTGCTTGCCCAATTTTACGCCGGACGGGACAAACCCACCGCCAAACATTATGGAGATATGGCAAATAAAGTAAGGGAAAGTTTCTGCCGGCTGTTCTGGAACGAAAGTACAGGCTGCCTGAACGACTGCATTTTGTCCGCCTTTAGCCCGGCCTCGCCGAGGCGAGTCGGGGCGGGCGAGACCTCACCCTTAGGTGGGCCGGATGGCACAATTGATACAACGCTTCGGCCGAACCAGATATTTGCCGTCTCACTGCCCTTTTCGCCGCTGACGCTTCAGCAGCAGGTCTCGGTAGTAAATACCGTCCAGCGAAGCCTGCTGACGCCCTATGGCCTGCGGACATTAGCGCCGACCGACAGCCGTTACAAAGGCACTTACACCGGCCCACAGCAGCAGCGGGACGAGGCTTACCATCAGGGCACGGTTTGGCCGTACCTGATTGGCCCATTCGTGGAGGCGTACCTGAA
>CAYLXD010000009.1:24443-27530 GCA_964387515.1 uncultured Pirellulales bacterium
GCTGTTTGACTGCCGTCCAGAACAAGCAGCACAAGGTCGGCTTCTTCCAGAAGCTCAACGGCCTTTTCCTGAGATGCCTTTTCGATGGTATCGGCCTTTGCGCCAAGCTCTTCGTCCAGACCAGCGGTGTCAATTAGCTCGACCGAAAGTGGGCCGATTCGGCACTGGGCACTGACCCAGTCGCGGGTCGTGCCTTTAATATCGGTAACGATTGCCTTCTGTCGGCCGGCAAGACAGTTTAATAACGTGCTTTTGCCGGAACTTTGTGGCCCGGCTATAACCGCCGTGCATCCGTAGATAATCAGCTTCGCCGCCCGACTTCTTTCGAGAATCTCCCGCGCCTGCGCTTTAATTTCATCAAGCGATGTTGTGTCGACTTGTCTCGGCGAAGGCGCAAGCCGGAGCCGGATATTCTGCAGCCACTGGCTTAAGCCTGCCCGAACTTGATTAACGATTATTTTGGCCCCGGTAAGCGTCTTGGCCTTTAGCTGCGCCAGTTTGGCTTCGATTTCTATCGCAGTGGTGCCCTGCCCCGCCGATAAGATTTTGGCCAAAAGCTCCTCCGCATCCAGCAGCGTTACTCCTTCCCGGCCGAGCAGTCGCATAATATCCGCTACTATAAGCGGATTGCCATGACAATTGATTGTGTAACTGTTTTCACCTTCGCAGCCAATTGTAACCTGGTCGATTGTTCCGGTACCGTCAACGATTGTGCCCAACAGAATTTTGCCGGTTTTGAATTCCGCCAGCTTATTTCCAACAGGAATGAATATCCTTTTCAGAAGCTGTTCTGCCGATTCGCCAAAGATTTGAATGGTAGCTATCGCGCCGACGCCCTTGCCGGTCATTACCGCAGCGAACGTATTCATAGCAGGCCGGCCTACCCCCTTTTACTCTCGATGAATTTTTGATACGCCAAAGCGATGCCCTTGACGACTAAGTTCGGCACATACGAATCGATAAAATCGCAATCGTCCTTTATGACCTTCGCAGCCGCACCGGTAATAACAGTCTCGGGCCAGGTGCCTATTTTTTCAGCGTAACGTCTGATTACTTCCTGCAAGGTGCTGACCGCCGAATAGTACAGGCCGCAATTTATGGCATCGGCGGTATTTTTCCCGAACGGCAGCTTTGGTTTGCTGACATCGATTTTCGGCAGTTGCGCCGTATTTTCCTTCAGGGCCTCCGCGCTGATTTCAAAACCTGGAAAAATAACGCCGCCCACAAACACCCCCCTGTCGTCTACGAGGTCGATTGTAACAGCGGTACCGAAATCAGCCACTACAACAGCCTTCTCGACAACCGCGTAGGCCGCCGCCGCCGCGACCACCCTGTCCGTGCCTATCTTGCACGATTCTTCCACCGATAAATCGATAGGAAACGGTATCTCTTTGCCAATCAGCAGTATCTTCTCACCGAGAGTATCCTTTACGATTTCCGCAACACTCTCGGCCCAGACCGGTTTCACACTGCTGACAACGATGACACCGTTCCGTTTTTTTTCCTTCGAGCTTTTTAGGACGGGGATTTTCTCCCACGCCGTCTTGAAACAATCTCTCAGCTTGGCCTGCGAGTCGCCTGGGATGGATTCAACAAACTGCTCTTCGCCTTTTAAGTAAAGGGCAATTGTAACATTCGTATTGCCGATATCTACCGCGATTAGGTTCATAATTCGTCGCTCGCGGCCTTTCGTCTATGGTCTGACGCCTGTAGCCTGCCGTTTGCCCTCCGTTTTCATCGCTAACACGCTGCAAGTCTGCTGAATTATAGAGTTAAAGTTTTTAAGAATAGATTCTTAGTTATCTCATTCCCCGTAGTCTTCATCATCGTATTCTTCTTCATCTTTATCGCCGAAATCTTCGTTTTCTTGTTCGTCGGTTCGGCTTCCGCCTTCATCCTCCCAAGGTTTATCGTCCTGCCAGTCCTCTCTTTTGCGTTTCTTGCCCATTCTTTTATTCTCCTGCAAATTAAATAGAATCTAACATAATTCCCCAACAATTCTACTATTCACACAGGGCAGCAATATACCGAAACCACCGTAGGCCGTCAAGCCCAAAAAACATACGTATCTCCTATTATATTCTGCACTTACACTTTTCCGTGGAAACAATCTTTTTCAGATGCTTTTAATTCTTCGCCACAGAAGTTCGGTCAGCTCTTTTACCCCTTTTCCGGTAACCGCTGAGATTGGGTAAATCGTTTTCTTGAGCTTTTTCCTCAAGCCTTCTACTATTTTCCCATCCGGGTCGAGGTCTATCTTGTTGGCGACGATAAATTCGCACTTTTTAGCCAGCGTCCTGCTGTACTGCTGAAGTTCGCGGCGGATTGCGTAATAGTTTTCCGCCGGGTCGGAGCCGTCCACAGGCATTATATCAAGAATATGGGCCAGAATTGTAGTTCTTTCTATATGCCTCAAGAACTCAAAGCCGAGCCCCGCCCCGTTATGCGAACCTTCGATTAGGCCGGGAATATCGGCCATAACGAACCTGCGAAAGTCGCTTAACTCCACGATTCCGAGCACCGGCTCGGTTGTCGTGAACGGATAATCGGCGATTTTCGGCCTCGCAGCCGAGCACCGCGAAATCAGTGTGCTCTTTCCCGCGTTTGGCATACCTACCAGTCCGACATCGGCGATTAGCTTAAGCTCAAGTTTTATATTTCTTTCCTGCCCCTTTTTGCCGGCCTCGACATAACGCGGCGCCTGGTTCGTCGGCGTCGCGAAGGCTTTATTACCTCTGCCGCCTTTTCCACCCCGGCAAACGCAGGCCTTCATCCCAGCATCGCTGAGGTCTTTCAAAAGGACATTCAGGTCGGTATCATAAATAAGCGTTCCGGGCGGAACTTTTATTACAAGGTCCCTGCCGTCTGCCCCGTGCTTATCGCTGCCTGAGCCGCCGCTTCCGTTTTCAGCGTACCAGTGATGTTTGCCCGCAAAATCCATAAGGGTATTGAGATTCTCGACTGCCTGAAAATAAACGTTTCCGCCCTTTCCGCCGTCGCCGCCGTCAGGCCCGCCTTTGGGGACGTACCTTTCTCTGCGGAAGCTCAGACACCCATTGCCGCCGTCACCCGCCTTAACGTAGATTT